>NZ_CP029693.1:2427500-2727500 GCF_003228315.1 Pseudomonas putida | reverse complement strand
CCTTCATGTTGCCGCTGTTTCGCATCGGCGCCTTGTTGATGGTCATGCCGGTGTTCGGCACCTCGCTGGTGCCCAAGCGCATTCGTCTTTACTTCGCCCTGGCCATCACCGTGGTGCTCGCTCCCAGCCTGCCGCCCATGCCGCCGGTCAATGCCCTGGCGCTGAGCGGGTGGATGCTGATTGGCGAGCAGATTCTGATTGGCGCGATCCTCGGTTTCTCCCTGCAACTGTTCTTCCAGGCCTTCGTGGTGGCGGGGCAGATCCTCGCGATCCAGATGGGCATGGGTTTCGCCTCGATGGTCGACCCGACCAACGGGGTGTCGGTGGCGGTGATCGGGCAGTTCTTCACCATGCTGGTGACCCTGATGTTCCTGGCGATGAATGGCCATCTGGTGGTGTTCGAGGTGCTCACCGAGAGCTTCACCACGCTGCCGGTGGGCAGTGGGCTGATGACCAACCACTACTGGGAGCTGGCCGGCAAGCTGGGTTGGGTGCTGGGTGCGGCGCTGGTACTGGTGCTGCCGGCGATCACCGCGCTGCTGGTGGTCAACATCGCGTTTGGCGTGATGACCCGGGCGGCGCCGCAATTGAACATTTTCTCCATCGGCTTCCCGCTGACCCTGGTGCTCGGCATGTTCATCATGTGGGTCGGTCTGGCGGACATTCTCAATCAGTATCAACCGCTGGCCACCGAGGCCCTGCAGTTTTTACGCGAACTGGCGAGGGCGAGCTGAGCCATGTCTGAGAGTGATAGCGAAGACAAAACAGAAGACCCCACGGAGAAAAAGAAAAAGGACGCCCGTGAGAAGGGTGAGATCGCCCGTTCCAAGGAACTCAATACCCTGGCGATCATGCTCGCCGGTGCCAGTGCGCTGCTGATTTTCGGCGGTGCCCTTGCGCAGGAAATGATGGACCTGATGCGCCTGAACTTCTCCCTGTCCCGGGACGTGGTGCTGGACCAGCGCTCGATGGGCATCTTCCTGCTGCATTCCGGGAAAATCGCCTTGCTGGCGATTCAGCCGGTGATGATCACCTTGCTGCTGGCCGCGCTGATCGGCCCGATTTCCCTGGGTGGCTGGCTGTTCTCCGCCGGCACCATGGCGCCCAAGTTCAGCCGGATGAACCCCGGCGCCGGTCTCAAGCGCATGTTCTCGACCAAGTCCGTGGCTGAGTTGTTGAAGGCCCTGGCGAAATTTTTCATCGTCCTGTTCGTGGCTCTTGTGGTGCTGTCGTCGGACATTGACGACCTGCTGCGCATCGCCCACGAGCCGCTGGACCGGGCGATCACTCACAGTCTGCAGGTGGTTGGCTGGAGCACGCTGTGGATGGCCTGCGGTCTGATCATCATCGCCGCCGTGGACGTACCGATCCAGCTGTGGGAAAGCATCAAGAAGCTGAAGATGACCAAGCAGGAAATCAAAGACGAGCACAAGGACCAGGAAGGTCGGCCTGAGGTCAAGCAACGGATTCGTCAGGTACAGCGCGAGATCTCCCAGCGCCGGATGATGGCGGCGGTACCCGAGGCCGACGTGGTCATCACCAACCCGACCCACTATGCCGTGGCGCTCAAGTACGACCCGGACAAGGGCGGCGCGCCGATGCTGATCGCCAAGGGCAGCGACTTTTTGGCGTTGAAGATTCGTGAGATTGCGGCAGCCAACGAGATCCTGCTGCTGGAGTCCCCGGCGCTGGCGCGGTCGATTTATTACTCCACCGAGCTGGAGCAGGAAATTCCGGGCGGCCTGTACCTCGCCGTTGCTCAGGTGCTGGCGTATGTCTATCAGATTCGTCAGTACAAGGCGGGCAAGGGCAAGCGGCCGGAGCCGCTCAAGGATGATCTGCCGATTCCGCCAGACCTTAGGCGTGATGCTTGAGGTGGAAACCTTTTGGGGTGGCTACCCAATATCTTCAGATTTTGGCCGGATTATTGCTTTGCTAGTGAGTGGGGTCCGGGAAATAGCTATTTTTTTGACTTCGCAGCCTCTGCCAGATATGGCCTGGAGTTGCGGTGGGGAATTCAATTCCTCTGTGGGATGCGTGGTCCGACAAGAAATAATACTGCATGGAAAAAATAATCTCGGTTACCAGTCCGCTCTTGCCGCCATTGGAAGAGTTTATTCCCTATCTCGAGCAGATATGGCATAGCAAGCGGCTGACCAATAACGGCCCCTTTCACCAGGAATTAGAGCAGGCATTGGCTCGTTACTTGGGTGTAGGGCATCTGTCGTTATTCACCAACGGTACGCTGGCGTTGATTACGGCGCTGCAAGCCTTGCAGGTGACCGGGGAGGTTATCACCACCCCTTATTCCTTTGCCGCCACGGCCCATGCATTAGTCTGGAATCGACTGACTCCAGTGTTTGTCGATATCAATCCGCAAACCTTTAATATTGATCCAGATCAAATAGAACGCGCCATCACTGAGCACACGACCGCCATTATGCCGGTGCATTGTTATGGTAACGCCTGTGATGTCGAGGCGATCCAGCGTATTGCCGATAAGCATGGCTTGCGGGTTATTTACGATGCAGCGCATGCCTTTGGCGTGCAGGATAAGGGCGGCAGTATTCTGCGCCATGGCGACCTCAGTGTTTTAAGCCTGCATGCCACCAAGGTATTTAATACGTTTGAGGGCGGGGCCATTATCAGTCCTGATGCAGAAACCAAGTTGTACGTGGATCAGTTGAGAAATTTCGGTTTCGTTGATGAGGTCACGGTAGTGACCTGCGGTATCAACGGGAAAATGAGTGAGCTTAACTCCGCGTTTGGGCTCTTGCAGTTACAGCATATTGATCACGCCCTGCAGCAGCGCAAGGAAATCGATCACTCCTATCGCGAGCAACTGGGGTCAATACCCGGGATCGAATTGAAATCGCCTGTGCCATCGCAAGTTTCGAACTACGCCTATTTCCCCATTTTGGTAGGGGAAGAGTACGGGCTTACACGTGATCAGCTTTATCACTTGCTACAAAAACACAATATATTTGCGCGTCGCTATTTCTATCCGCTGATTACCGAGTTGTCAGTGTATAAAGAAATGGCGGAGTTGCGTCGACATCCGTTAAGCAATGCTGAGGAAGTGGCAGGGAAAATTATTTGTCTGCCGATTTATCCTGGTCTTGAGTTGGCGGATGTCAAGAAGATCGTGTCAATCATTCGCACGGGTGGTGGCTGATTGTTCATTTTGTTCGAGTGGGTTAGGCATTTGAACGTGCTGTTTCCTGGGAGATAAAAGAATGTTTTGCTGCAGTTTATTATTTGATGGAGCTGTAAGATGAGCCAAGAACAATTTATTGAAAACTTCCTGTCTGCCACCGATTTTCAAACACCGGTTGAAGTGACGATGGAATCCGAACTGCGCAATCTGCCTGAGTGGGACTCTCTGGCGGCATTGGGTGTTATCGTCATGTTTGACATGGAATACCAGAAAGTAATCACTGGGGATGACCTGGAAAAGGCTGTCACTGTCGGTGATCTTTATAACTTGCTAGGTTAGTCGATATGCCACTTGCTACGTTGAAATCCGTGCGTTTCGCTGGAATGGCAACCTGCGTCCCCACACGCGTTATTTCCAACCTGACTGATTGCAAACCACAACTTCGCCCAGAGCGCGAGAGGCTGGTCCGTAATATCGGTATCGAATTTCGGCGGCTAGCACAGGAGTGGCAGTGTTTTTCCGATTTGGCTTTTGATGCCGCGGAAAAATTGTTGGAAAGTCTGGAATGGAAGCGCGAGGAAGTTGATGCGCTGATTGTTGTGACCCAGTCGCCGGACTACCTCGCGCCTGCCACTGCAATCATTCTTCAGGATCGTTTGGGCCTGGCGCATACGACCCTGGCCTTTGATGTCAACCTGGGGTGCTCGGGTTACCCATTCGCCTTGCATCTGCTCGGGTCAATGATTGCGGCTGGCGGGGTGAAGAAAGGGCTCGTTCTGGTCGGAGATCGCGGTGCCAGTATGAACGACCCGATTTTCTCCGATGCAGGCACCGCGACGGCTATGGAGTTCTGTGCTGACGCGCCGCCGATGTACTTTGATTTGAACAGCGACGGCAGCGGCCACAAGGCAATCATATTGCCCGTAGGCGGCCATCGCGAACCCGTTGGTATTCAACACCTGATGCCATACCGCGAGAACGAAAACGATCACTGGCGGCGCAGTGTCGATCTTCAGCTCGATGGCACAGCCGTCTTGAGTTTCTCGACTCAGCGAGTTCCTCCTGCGGTAGAGAAACTGCTCGAATACGCAAATGCTTCGAAAGAAGAAGTGGACTATTTCATTTTCCACCAGGCCAATCGGATGATTAATGAAACCATCCGCAAGAAACTGGCACTTCCGGCAGAAAAAGTTCCCTCCACCTTGCGTGATTTCGGTAATACAAGTGGCGCTTCTTTGCCCGTAACCATGACCGCTCGAATCAACAAGCAGCTTGAAGATGGGCCCAAGCGCGTCTTGATGTCGGGGTTCGGTATCGGCTTGTCATGGGGCACCTGCTTGATCGATATCGACGGGGCGAAGTTTCCTGATCTGATCGAATCCTGAAGTTTCCTTAAAAGTACCTGTTAACACTAGTTGGAGAATGCGGTGGTGAGTGCCGATACCGGTTTTAATCCGTTTAGCTTGGCGGGCAAGCGCGTGTTGGTAACCGGCGCAAGTTCCGGTTTGGGGCAAGCCATTGCGTTGAGTTGCGCCCGCATGGGCGCAGAACTAATCATCACGGGCCGTGACCAGGATCGTTTGGCAAAAACGTTTGAAGGGCTGCTGAGCATTTCGGATTTGCCTCATCGAATGATTGAGGCTGACTTGGTTGTTGCTGCCGAGCGCGAAGCGGTAGTGAAGGCACTTGATTCAGAGATCCATGGTCTGGTCCATAGCGCAGGCATTTCCCGGCTTTGTCCGACCCGTATGATGAGCGAGACCCATTTAAGAGAGGTTCAAGCTATCAACGTCGAGGCTCCCATGTTGCTTAGTCAGGGCATATTGAAGCGCAACCTGATGGCTGTTGATGGATCAATTTTGTTTATTGCCTCTATCGCTGCCCACATCGGCGTGCCCGGAGTCGGCGCTTACTCCGGAACAAAAGCGGCCTTGATTGCCATGTCACGGTGTCTGGCAATGGAGGTCGTCAAGCGGCGCATTCGCGTCAACTGCTTGTCGCCTTCATTGGTCGAAACACCGCTATTTGACGCTGCAGCCAAAATGGTCTCCATGGAGCAGAAACTTGAAGATCATCCTTTGGGCTTTGGCAAACCTGAGGATATCGCCAACGCCGCGATCTTCATGCTCTCAAGTGCCAGCCGTTGGGTAACAGGTACAACACTGGTGATGGACGGTGGACTAACGATCAGTTAGGGGCCGAAGGAGCTTGGGCATGAAGAAGTTAATTATTTTGGGCGCCGGCGGGCTTGGGCGTCAGGTATTGGCCCAACTACAGGTTGACTACTCCCACGGTATCGATTGGGTGATTGGCGGTTTTGTTGACGAAAGAGGCCCCGAAGTAGTTTCTGAGTCTCTGTATTACCCCTGGTTAGGCTATCCCGAGCACTTTGAGCCCGAGCCAGCTCACTTGTTCGTTGTCGCCATTGGCGATCCATCGAGCCGTCAAAAGCAGGTGAAGCTCCTGCTCGACAAAGGTGCAAAGTTTGTTGATATCCGAACGCGCTGCCAATTAGGTGCCCGTAGCAGTTGGGGGCCGACTTTTTTTGGTTATGACGTTACTTGCGGCGTTGACAGCAAGATGGGCGATTACGGGTTTATCGATCAGGAAACCATGATCGGTCATGACGTCGTTATTGGCGATTACGTTCATATCGCGCCCAGGTGTCTGTTGGCAGGCTATGTAAAGGTCGGAAACAGGGTAGTCATCAACTCCGGGGCCATGATCGCCCGTGGCGTCAGCGTAGGTGAAGACGCCGTGATTGGTATGGGGGCAGTGGTTTTCAATGATGTCCCGGCGGGAGCGACGGTGGTCGGTAACCCGGCACGAGTGATATTCAACAAGAAGTGATAAAAGCCTCGGGTCCGCGGTGGCTGGTCAAGAATCTTTACGGGTAAGTTTTATGCCGCGTCATGCTTTGGATGGAAAGCACTACATCAGTGAAGAAACGCTCACGCTGGAACGCGCGAAGCTTTTTGGCAAGTTGTGGAGCTTTGTCGGTTTCAGCTCGATGGTGCGCGAGCGTAACCAGTTCTTTACTCGAAAGGTTGCAGGTACACCGATTCTTGTTCAGCGGACCGAGGCCGGTATTCGTGCCTTCGTCAATGAATGCCCGCATCGGCTATCGCCCATTCAGACCAGCAACGCTGGCAAGCGCCCATTGGTCTGCCCTTATCACGCGTGGTCTTTCGGGGCTGAGGGCGAGCTTCGTGGTATGCCAAATGATGGGCTTTATCAGTTCAGTGCGGCAGAGCGAGAGAAAATTTGCCTGAAGAAGCTGCAAGTGGAAGAAGTAGGGCAGTTGCTTTTTATTAATTTTTCGGAAAATCCGATCGCGTTGACGGAACAGTTTTCCGAGAATTTTCTCGAGCAATTGCAAGAAGTGTCGTCTTTTTTGGACTCCCAGATAATTTACAGTTGTCATCGAGTCAGATATAACTGGAAGTTGAATATGGAGAACGTCAAAGACTATAACCATGTGCCTTTCGTTCACTCTAAAACTTTTATGCCTGCAATGAGCCAGATGGTGAAAGAGCTTCCTGTTGTGGAGTCTCTAGAACCTTCCAAGGTGCTACAGCTAATAGACGCAGGCGTGGCTCCTGGGCTCGAGTCTCTAAGTTATAATACGAAAGCTTCGATCAAGCCTTATGAGAACTGGTTTGCCTCGTTGTGTGATAAGTACGGTAATGACCATGCCTACTACAACTGGTTTATATACCCTAATGTGAACTTTTGTAGTGTGAAGGGTGAGCACTTTCTACTGCAGCAATACGACCCGGTATCGCCAGGCGTCACCGATTACCACCTGTGGATGATGACGGCAACGCGAAAGGATGAACGTACAGACTTCACAGCGTTGCTATCGACGCTCATTCGTGGGGAACGGACGGTTATCGCGGAGGATACTGTTGTCCTTGAGCGCTTGCAGGATGGCCTGGGAGCTCATTCGCGTCGGTTTATGCACGGAGAATACGAGGCCCATATCGTTCAGCAGCACCTCTGGTATAAAAACCATGTACTGGGGGAAACCGTATGACGAACTACGTTGTTTTGGGCGAGGGCGATGCACTTGAGTCCGCCTGCCGTGTAGCGAACGATCTGGGAATGACCTTTGTAGGGTGGGCGCTGTCTTCGGCAGATCGTTATAGCTTTAAGCTCGATGATTTTTTTGCAAGTTACGTGTCGAGCGATACCGAGGTTTTTGTAGCGCTGGATGAACGTGCAGTCAATTACTCAAGGCACAAGTTGATTGCGCAAGTTCGTTTGGCAGGCTATCGACTATTCAATCTGGTCTCACCCAAGGCGATTGTCGATGAGGGTGTCCAGCTCATGGGGAATGTCTTCATTGGAGCAGGATGCAACCTTGCCGATAAAAGCGTCGTGGGGCTGGGTTGCTGGTTGGATCGCCAGGTCACAATGGACCGCTCGGTGCGTTTGGGTTCATGCGTGACGCTGTTTCCCGGGGTGACTTTGGGGCGGGAAGTGGTAATTGGCAAAGGCTCTACGCTTTCCACCGGAAGTTTGGCGCTTGAGGGAACAAAAGTCGGCCACCATTGCGAATGGTTGTTGGGCGGGCAACTGCCAGCGTTAATTCCGGATCAATCTTTTTATGATCGCTTAATGCCCGATGGCGCCAGGATCTTAAAAATATAATTTTCTTTTTAACTCTGGTGCATCGGCGTCACATTCTATTTTTCGGGAGGCAACATGCAGAGCGGTTCTAACGGATCGGTGAGTCTGGAAGTGTCTGGTAGTTATGAAAATCTCATGGCCACCTTCCTGCAAGCGGTGTCTTCATATCAAGTGAGCCCCTGGTTCTGCCTACCAGCTGAGGCCTGCCATGTTTACGAGTCCGAAGGGGCATCGACGCAAGTTGTGTTGCTCGGTACAACCCAATTCTCCCAGCTCTTTATTAATGAGGCCGCTGGGCGAGTAAAGATCGTTGGGGTGGTCGACGATTTCAAGGCAAAAGACGGCGCTGCTTTTCATGGCGTTCCCATTATCACTTCGCAAGCTTTATTGAAGTTGTCGAGCGGCCAGCGAGTCATTACTGTCAATGGCTGCCGCTATGACTACGCACGCCGTTATTTCAAGAATCTGACGTTGCAGCACGTCATTCCGATGTTGAACTTCGAGCAGGCTCTGCGTCTGCTTTCAATAAGCCCTTGTACCGATCATCGCATTGATGACTGGGGCGGTTATATCGCCTCGCATGCGGCCGAATTTATCGCGCTCAGCCATCGTTTGGGTGACGACTACTCTCGTTTTACGTTGTTTAGCGTTTTGCTCAGCCACCTGACCTGTAATCCCGAGTGGATTCTGAATGCGGCCAAACCGTATCTGACACTCTATTTCCGATCGGGCCTGTGGCTGCCCAATCAAAGTGAGCGCTTTGCTGATTGCGGTGCCTCGATTGCAGAATCCACCAAAGCCTTTATCGATGCGACGGATGGTGTCTTCAAGAAGATATGGATGATCGAACCCGATGAGGTCAATCGGGAGACAATCGCCTCTTTTATCAAGGATTATCCAGGCCGCTCTGACAGGGGCGAAAAGGGTGTGATTGAGTTGTTGGGCTGCGCGTTGGGCAGTCTGGATGGAGAAATGCCATTCCTGCATGAGGGGGGGCATGGTGGTCATCTTTTGACAGCCCCTACGGATCAGGCCATTTGCAGGAATGTTGCGGTTCGACGCCTGGACAGTCTGCTTGATGATTCCCCGACGCTGATCAAGATGGATATTGAGGGCGCAGAGCTCGATACCTTGAAAGGCGCGCAGGGACATATTCTTCATGGACGCCCAAAAATGGCGATCTCGGCCTATCACAGGGCTTCTGACTTGTTGGATATTTCCAAATTCATCGAAGGTCTGCGCGGCGATTACAAAATAGGCATTCGTCACCATACGGAAGAACGCTGGGATACCTGCCTCTATTTTTATTGAGCTACTTGGGTAGGTCGGCGGCTGTTATTGAGTGCGCGTTAGCGTTAGCAAACAAGAAGGGTTTTATGAACGACAAGCCACTGGTTAGTGTGGTTATTCCTGCCTACAAAACGCAGTATTTCGACGCGGCGCTGGCCAGTGCTTGTCGGCAGACCTATAGGCCTTTGGAAATTGTCGTCTGTGATGACTCACGCACCGATGTAATCGGTGCATTGGTGCGCCATTACCAAGAGACTACGGATGTTTCTATTCGTTATGTGTTTAACGAACACCAGCGTGGCGAGCTTTTCAATGCGATTGAGTGCATAAAAGTTGCCAGCGGCAAGTACGTAAAATTTCTCCATGACGATGATGTTCTGCATCCAGACTGCGTGGCTGAGCTTGCAGCTGCCATGGATGGCGATCCCTCTATTTCTCTCGCTTCGTCGCGCCGCCGGATAGTGGGCCCTGATGGGGCACAGCTGCCGGATAACATTGCTACGGCGTTCCCCTTTACGACCGACGTCGTGATCAATGGCCCGCAGCTGACCTCTTTCCTTGGTGAACATACACTCAACTTCATCGGTGAACCGAGTTGCGTACTTTGTCGACGCGAAGATCTATTGGCCTTAGGTGACGACTTGATGTCGCTCAATGGTTGTTTGATCTACTGGGTCGGCGATTTGGCGATGTATGTGAAGCTCTTGCAAAAGGGCAACCTGGCCTTGCTCAAGCAGCCTTTGACGGATTTTCGCGTCTCTCCCGAGCAAGGTAGTCAACTGGGTCGCGACCAGCCCGGTATTGGTAATCAGGGGCATGCCGACTTCAAGCGCACGCTTCGAGAGCTCGGCTGGAGCCGGGCAGGTCCGGACAATCGCCTGGTATCGGTTTCTCTGTTGAATGGCGAAGGGGTCATCGAACAAGTCGACATCCTGCAGCAGCTGCAGGTCAGCTATGCCCGGGAGCTTTCGGCACAACAGCAGCGGCACTGGATTGCTGCACGGGTGCCAAGCCCAGTTCAACACCAGATGATCGAACGCTACCTGCAAGCGAGCGGTGGCGGCCCGTTGATTGGAGTCATCGTCCTGGATCTGCTGGGTGAAACTCAGGCGTTGATGCGCACCTTGCAGAGCCTGACAGCGGAGCACAATTTTTACGGCGCGCTGAAGGTGCTGGTGTTGACGCCTGATGCGTCTGCGCAGGCGTCCACGGACGAGAAACTGCATTTCATCCCCTTGCAGTCGGACTACGTCGCACAAATCAATCAATTGTTGCGGCAAGAGGCGTTCGAGTGGTGCCTGTTGGCCAAGGCGGGAGATGAATTCACTCGCAGCGGTTTGCTGATTGCCGGGTTGGAACTGTTACCCGATTCCGATTGCCGCGCGGTGTTTTGTGATGGCGTCCTGCGTCACAACGATGGCGACTTTGGCGTCACTTTGCGACCTGATTTCAATCTGGATTATTTGCTCAGTTTCCCGGCGGCCATGGCTCACAACTGGATATTCAGGCGTGGGGTGGTTCTGGAGGCCGGTGGTTTCGACGCGACTTTCCCGCAGGCGCTGGAGTTCGAGCTGATTTTACGCTTGATCAATCAGGGTGGGATCGCGGGTTTTGGGCATGTGTCCGAACCGCTGTTGATCAGTCAGCCTCAAGTGTTTCGCGAAAACGAGGATGAGCGGCGTGCGATTGCCGAGCATCTCAAGTTGCGAGGCTACGAGCGGTCACGGATCAATAGCTCCCGGCCAGGCCAATACCAGATTGATTACGGTCATGAGTTGCAGCCGTTGGTCTCGATTGTCCTGGTGATGAACGATGAATTGGCAGCGGTGCAGCGCTGTATTTTCAGCATTCTGGAACATACGCTTCACCCCTATTACGAAGTACTGATCGTCGACAATGCCAGCCAGTCAGACGAGGCTCGGCAGTGGCTGCAAGCGATCGAAGAGATCTCCGGCAATCGCATCCGTGTACTGGGTCTGACGCACGCCGTGGATCGATCAACGGCGAACAACATCGGTGCGCAACATGCCGAAGGCGAGTACCTGCTGTTCTTGCGTTCCTATGCCGCCATTCTCCAGGGGCAGTGGCTGGGTGAGTTGCTCAACCATTCGCAGCGTCCGGAAGTAGGGATTGTCGGGGCGAAAACCCTCTCCAGCGACAGCCGGATTACCCATGCCGGGTTGATCCTTGGCCTGCAGGGCGCAGCCGCTTCGGCGTTTGCGGGTGAGCACATCGATGCAGCCGGATACATGAACCGTTTGCTGGTCGATCAAGGGTGCAGTGCGGTTTCCGATGCCTGCCTGATGGTGCGCAAGGCGCTGTTCGAAGGTGTCGGCGGCCTGGATGCGGAGCATTTCCCAGAGTCGGGAGCGGACATCGATTTGTGTCTTCGAGTCGCTGAGCAAGGCTATCTGACCGTCTGGACGCCTCGCGCGCTAGTCATGCACAGCGTGCCGGCCGAGCCGAGAGGAGAAGCGGTTGAAGAGGCCTTGTATGAGCGTTGGATCCCCGTGTTGGCCCGCGACCCGGCTTACAATCTCAATTTTTCATTGATGCAGGGCAGTGATGGCTTCCAGTTGGCCGACCCTCAGCTGTGCTGGCGTCCGCTGGTCTGGCGGCCCGTGCCGACAGTGTTGGTACACCCGGCCGATCGGGGTGGCTGTGGTCAATATCGGGTGATCCAACCGTTCAATGCGCAGAAGAACGCCGGTTTGATCGACGGCGTTCAGTCGGATGTGTTTTTGCCGCTGACTGAGCTGGAGCGACTTGCGACTGATGCAATCATCTTTCAACGGCAAATCAGCGAAGCGCAGCTCAACAACATGCGCCGCGTGCAGACCTTCTCCAAAGCCTTCAAGGTTCTTGAACTGGATGATTATCTGCCCAACCTGCCGCTAAAAAGCATTCATCAAGGGCAAATGCCCAAGGACATCGTGCGCACCTTGCGTCGCGCCTTGTCGTATGTGGATCGCTTTGTCGTATCGACCGGGACACTGGCCGAGGCATTAGGCGATTTCCATCCGGATATCAGGGTGATGGAAAACCGGCTCGATCCACGCTGGTGGGGGGCGTTGCCGGTCAGTCAGCGTCGAGTCAGTGCCAAACCGCGAGTGGGCTGGGCGGGAGGAAATAGCCACACAGGCGATCTGGAACTGATTGGCGATGTGGTCAAGGCTTTGGCGAATGAAGTGGACTGGGTCTTCTTTGGCATGTGCCCGGACAATCTGCGGCCCTATGTGAAGGAGTTCCATAGCGGAGTCGAGATCAGCCTCTACCCGGCCGCACTGGCCAGCCTGAATCTGGATTTGGCGGTGGCACCGGTGGAGCAGAATCTGTTCAACGAATGCAAAAGCAATCTGCGCTTGTTGGAGTACGGGGCGTGTGGTTATCCGGTGGTGTGCAGTGATCTGGTTTGCTACCAGGGCGACCTGCCGGTCACTCGAGTGAGAAACCGCTTCAAGGACTGGGTCAAGGCCATTCGTATGCATCTTGCTGACCTGGATGCAACGGCCCGTGCGGGTGATGCCTTGCGTGAGGCGGTGCGTCGCGACTGGATGCTGGACGACGACGCGGTATTGTCGTGGCGTAAGGTCTGGCTGCCCGACTGAGGAAGCAGAGGAGGGATCACGCGCGCCGCTGGGTTTTACTGCCGCGCGCGGAGCGATAACACCGTGCCTTCCATGTGCCGATGCTCCTGATTTTTGGGTTGGCAGATCCGGCCTCATCGCGGGCAAGCCCGGCTCCCACAGGTTTTGTGTCGATCACAATTTCAGCGGGCAGCCCCGATCATTGTGGGAGCCGGGCTTGCCCGCGATGAGGCCGGCCCGGACAGTACAGATCCATCTGCAACCCCCTCTATTTCAATCTTCCACAAAAGTTGGAAAGCTTTTTGCAGTAGCCCCCGTGCGCCCGCTTCTGGCGTCAAAAGTTTGCTTTAAAGGCACGGGGATTACCGGTGGATCGCTCTCAGTTACTCAACACGACACGCACGCACATGGCGGACCTCAGCCGAGGCAATCTGGGCGTGCCGCTGTTGCTGCTGGTCATGCTGGCGATGATGATGTTGCCGGTCCCGCCGTTCCTGCTGGACGTGTTCTTCACCTTCAACATCGCACTGTCGATCGTGGTGCTGCTGGTCTGCGTGTACGCCTTGCGGCCGCTGGACTTCGCAGTGTTCCCGACCATCCTGCTGGTGGCGACCCTGTTGCGACTGGCGCTGAACGTGGCCTCCACGCGGGTGGTGATGCTCCACGGCCAGGACGGTCACGCCGCCGCCGGCAAGGTGATCCAGGCTTTCGGTGAGGTGGTGATCGGCGGTAACTACGTGGTCGGTATCGTGGTGTTCGCGATCCTGATGATCATCAACTTCGTCGTGGTGACCAAGGGCGCCGGGCGTATTTCCGAGGTGAGCGCGCGTTTCACCCTCGATGCGATGCCCGGCAAGCAGATGGCGATCGACGCCGACCTCAATGCCGGCCTGATCGATCAGAACCAGGCCAAGGCCCGTCGTTCGGAAGTGGCCCAGGAAGCCGAGTTCTACGGTTCCATGGACGGTGCCAGCAAGTTCGTCCGTGGTGACGCCATCGCCGGCCTGCTGATTCTGTTCATCAACCTGATCGGCGGCATGGCGGTCGGTATCTTCCAACACAACATGACCTTCGCCGACGCCGGCAAGGTGTACGCGCTGTTGACCATCGGTGACGGTTTGGTGGCGCAATTGCCATCACTGTTGTTATCGACAGCTGCAGCGATCATGGTGACCCGTGCTTCCGGTTCGGAAGACATGGGCAAGCAGATCAATCGCCAGATGTTCGCCTCGCCCAAGGCTTTGGCCGTCTCCGCTGGCCTGATGGCGGTGATGGGGCTGGTGCCGGGCATGCCGCACATTTCCTTCCTGAGCATGGCGGCCCTGGCGGCTGGTGGCGCCTATCTGTTCTGGCGCAAGCAGAACATGGTCAAGGTGCAGGCGCTGGAAGAGGTCAAGCGCCAGCAGGAACTGCTGCCATCGCCGGCCCGCGCCCAGGAAACCAAGGAGCTGGGCTGGGATGACGTGACGCCGATCGACATGATCGGCCTGGAAGTGGGCTATCGCCTGATTCCGCTGGTGGACCGCAATCAGGGTGGTCAGCTGCTGGCGCGGATCAAGGGCGTGCGCAAGAAGCTGTCTCAGGACCTGGGCTTTCTGATGCCGACCGTGCACATCCGCGACAACCTCGATCTGGCGCCGAGTGCCTATCGCCTGACCCTGATGGGGGTGATCCTGGCCGAGGCGGAGATTTATCCGGACCGTGAGCTGGCGATCAACCCGGGCCAGGTCTACGGCACGCTCAATGGCATTACCGCCAAAGATCCGGCTTTCGGGCTGGAAGCGGTGTGGATCGAAATCAGCCAGCGTGCCCAGGCGCAATCGCTCGGCTACACCGTGGTCGATGCCAGCACCGTGGTTGCGACCCACTTGAACCAGATTCTGTACAAGCACTCCAGCGAGCTGATCGGCCACGAAGAAGTCCAGCAGTTGATGCAATTGCTGGCGAAGAACTCGCCGAAGCTGGCCGAAGAGCTGGTGCCGGGCGTGCTGTCGCTGTCGCAACTGCTCAAGGTGCTGCAGGCGCTGCTGGCCGAACAGGTGCCGGTGCGGGACATTCGTAGCATTGCCGAGGCCATCGCGAACAACGCTTCCAAGAGTCAAGATACCGCCGCCTTGGTGGCCGCGGTGCGCGTCGGCGTATCCCGCGCCATCGTGCAAAGCATTGTAGGGACTGACTCCGAGCTGCCAGTGATCACGCTGGAGCCAAGGTTGGAACAAATATTGCTCAATAGTCTGCAGAAGGCAGGACAAGGCTCGGAAGAGGGCGTTCTGCTGGAGCCAAGCATGGCCGAGAAGCTGCAACGCTCGTTGATCGAAGCGGCGCAGCGTCAGGAGATGCAAGGTCAACCGGTGATTCTGCTGGTGGCCGGTCCGGTTCGCGCGATGCTTTCGCGTTTTGGCCGACTGGCGGTTCCCGGAATCCATGTGTTGGCTTACCAGGAAATTCCGGACAACAAGCAAGTGACCATCGTTGCGACAGTAGGGCCCAACGGCTGAGGTAGTGGTTTATGCAAGTTAAGCGTTTTTTCGCCGCCGATATGCGTCAGGCCATGAAGCTGGTTCGTGATGAGCTGGGCGCTGAGGCCGCCATCATTGGCAACCGCCGGATCGCCGGTGGTGTCGAGCTGACGGCTGCCCTGGATTACAAGCTGTCGGCGCTGGCGCCGCGGGTTCCGAACATGGAACTCGAAGACGAGCTGCGCAAGACCCAGTCGCGGATCGTCACCGCCCAGGCCGAATTGAGCCTGCGCAGCGAAGGTGAGAGCGACAACGCGGTCAATCGCCAATTGTTTGCCGGCCTGCCGCTGACCGCTGCCGAGCCACTGATCGAGCCGACCTACGCCGAGCCGCGTCGCCCTGTGCCCGCGCCCGCCGCTGCACCGGCGATCGACCAGCGCGTATTCGACTCGATGCGCTCCGAACTCAACGGCCTGCGCGAATTGCTCGAAGTTCAGCTGGGTTCTTTGGCGTGGAATCAATTGCAAGGCCGTCGTCCCGATCAGGCCAACCTGTGGCGTCGCCTGCAACGCATCGGCCTGTCCGGTCCGCTGTCGCGGGACCTGCTGGCGATGATTACCGATATCGAAGAGCCTCGTCAGGCCTGGCGCATGCTGCTGGCGCACCTGGCACGCATGATTGTTACGCCTGAGATCGAACCGCTGGAAGAGGGCGGGGTGATTGCCATGGTCGGTCCTGCCGGCATGGGCAAGACCACCACCCTGGCCAAGCTGGCTGCCCGCTACGTGCTCAAGTACGGCGCGCAGAACATCGCGCTGGTGAGCATGGACAGCTATCGCATCGGTGCCCAGGAACAACTCAAGACCCTCGGTCGGATTCTCAACGTGTCGGTCACGCACGTCGATCCGGGGCAATCGCTAGTCCAGGCACTGGATCCACTGCTGCGCAAACGCGTGGTGCTGATCGACACCGCAGGCCTTCAGGCCAGCGATCCAGCGCTGCGCATGCAGCTCGAAAGCCTGGCCGGACGAGGCATTCGGTCGAAAAATTATCTGGTCCTGGCAACCACCAGCCAGAAGCAGGTTCTAACGGCTGCCTACCATAGCTACAAGCGCTGCGGGCTCGCGGGCTGCATCCTGACTAAACTGGATGAAACTGCCAGCCTGGGCGAGGTATTGAGCCTGGCCATCAGTCATGAGTTACCGGTGGCCTACCTGACCGATGGCCCGCGGATTCCGGATGATTTGCATCTGCCGCGCCGTCATCAACTGGTCAGTCGCGCCGTCAGCGTGCAAATGCAGGAAGAGCCCAGCGAAGAAGCCATGGCCGACATGTTCGCTGATATCTACCACAGCCCCACCAAGCAGGTAGGCTGAGGTAAAAATGAATAGTTTTTGTACCTACATCGATGGTCTGCCACGCATTGTTCCGGTTGTGAACGCGCAGCCAGTAATGTGGCCTCCGTCTATGCAAGACAAGGTAAAGAAATAACATGGGCAGCATGCATCCCGTACAGGTGATCGCGGTGACCGGCGGCAAAGGTGGCGTCGGGAAAACTAACGTGTCAGTGAACTTGTCCCTGGCTTTAGCCGAGCTTGGCCGTCGCGTCATGCTGCTGGACGCCGACCTGGGACTGGCGAACGTCGACGTTCTGCTGGGCCTGACCCCCAAACGGACCCTGGCCGACGTGATCGAAGGCCGCTGCGAGCTGCGCGACGTGCTGTTGCAGGGCCCGGGCGGCATCCGCATCGTTCCGGCCGCGTCCGGCACCCAAAGCATGGTTCATTTGAGCCCGGCGCAGCACGCCGGCCTGATCCAGGCGTTCAGCGACATCGGCGACAACCTCGATGTGCTGGTGATCGACACCGCTGCGGGTATTGGTGACTCGGTAGTCAGTTTCGTACGCGCCGCGCAGGAAGTGTTGCTGGTGGTCTGCGACGAGCCGACCTCGATCACCGACGCCTACGCCTTGATCAAGCTGCTGAACCGCGATTACGGCATGAACCGCTTCCGCGTCCTGGCCAACATGGCCCAGAGCCCGCAGGAAGGTCGCAACCTGTTCGCCAAGCTGACCAAGGTCACCGACCGTGTCCTCGACGTCGCCCTGCAATACGTCGGCGCCGTGCCGTATGACGAAAGCGTGCGCAAGGCCGTGCAGAAGCAGCGTGCCGTTTACGAAGCCTTCCCGCGTTCCAAGTGCTCGCTGGCGTTCAAGGCCATCGCACAGAAGGTCGATACCTGGCCGTTGCCTGCCAACCCGCGCGGGCACCTGGAGTTTTTCGTCGAGCGCCTTGTGCAACAAACGGCAGGACCCGTGCTATGACAGCCAGCGGTTACAACCTCTACAAGAAGTCGGCGCGTGACGCGCAGTACGAGCTGATCGAGCGTTACGCGCCGCTGGTCAAACGCATTGCCTATCACTTGCTGGCGCGTCTGCCGGCCAGTGTCCAGGTCGAAGACCTGATCCAGGCCGGGATGATCGGCCTGCTGGAAGTCTCGACCAAATACGATGCCAGCAAGGGCGCGAGTTTCGAGACCTACGCGGGCATCCGCATCCGCGGCGCCATGCTCGATGAGGTGCGCAAGGGAGACTGGGCGCCACGTTCGGTCCACCGCAATACCCGCATGGTCAGTGACGCGATTCGGGCGATTGAAGCTAAAACCGGCCGTGACGCTAAAGATCACGAGGTTGCGGCCGAACTCCAATTGAGCCTCGACGATTACTACGCAATTTTGAACGACACCCTGGGTAGCCGTTTATTCAGTTTCGACGACCTGTTGCAGGACGGCGAACACGAAGGGCTGCACGAGGATGGCGCCAGTGCTCATCTCGAGCCGTCACGCGATCTGGAAGATGAACGCTTCCAGGCGGCGCTGGCGGATGCGATTGCCAATTTGCCGGAGCGTGAGCGACTGGTGTTGGCGCTGTACTACGACGAAGAGTTGAATCTCAAGGAAATCGGTGAGGTCCTGGGGGTCAGCGAATCTCGGGTCAGCCAGTTACACAGCCAGTGCGCGGCCCGTTTGCGGGGGCGTTTGGGAGAGTGGCGAGCGCGCTGAAGGCAGTGTGGGGGCACTGCGACGTGGCTGGCGGGGTGATGAACCGCGCCGGTCTCGATCCGTTGTATCCCGGACAGTCATCGAGTGTTTGCCAGATTGATTGAAATGGCGCGTCCAGGTGCTGGGCGCGTTTTAGTCTGCTTGGAGGTCGAATTGGACAAGAACATGAAAATCCTCATCGTTGATGACTTCTCAACGATGCGGCGGATCATAAAAAACCTGTTGCGTGACCTTGGGTTCACCAACACGGTCGAGGCCGACGATGGCACTACCGCCATTCCGGTCCTCAACAGCGGGAGTATCGACTTTCTGGTAACGGACTGGAACATGCCTGGCATGACCGGTATCGATCTGCTGCGCCACGTGCGCGCCGATGAAAAACTCAAGCACCTGCCGGTGCTGATGGTGACTGCCGAAGCCAAGCGCGAGCAGATCATCGAAGCGGCTCAGGCCGGTGTTAACGGCTATGTCGTCAAACCCTTCACGGCCCAGGCGTTGAAAGAAAAAATCGAGAAGATTTTCGAACGCATTGGTTGATCTGCGCCACGGGGAAGCTATGGGACTTAACGAATCTTCGCAGGGCGATTTTGAATCGACCCTGAAAAAACACGCCGTCGAACTGGTCGCGAGCCTTGAAAAGGGCAAGTTCGGCGATGCTGTGCAATTGATCCATGAGCTCAATCAGACCCGTGACCGCGGCCTGTATCAGGAAGTGGGCAAGCTCACCCGCGAGCTGCATAGCGCGATCGTCAATTTCCAGATTGACCCGAACATGCCGCAAGCCGAGGAAGTGTCACAGATCACCGATGCCACCGAGCGTCTGGGGTATGTTGTCAAGCTGACCGAGGCCGCGGCGAACCGCACCATGGACCTGGTGGAAAGCGCCACGCCCGTGGTCAACCGCCTGAGCGAAGACGCCCAGGCGCTGAGCACGGATTGGGGACGGTTCATGCGTCGCGAAGTCGGCGCTGAAGAGTTCCGCGAGCTGGCCCGGCGCGTCGACGCTTTCCTGACGCGCAGCAGCGAGGACGGTCGAGCGGTGTCGAGCAACCTCAACGACATCCTGCTGGCCCAGGATTACCAGGACCTCACCGGCCAGGTAATCAAGCGTGTGACCCAACTGGTCACCGAAGTTGAAAGCAACCTGCTCAAGCTCGTGCTCATGGCCAGCCAGGTAGACCGCTTTGCGGGTATCGAGCATGACCGTGCGGCGATGCTTGCCGAAAAAGATCCACAAAAACATCTCTCTCAGGGTGAAGGTCCGCAGATTCATGCCGATAAAAGAGAAGACGTTGTATCCGGTCAGGATGATGTGGACGACTTGTTATCCAGCCTGGGTTTCTAAAATTTCAGCATTTTAGAGTTTTGGGCTTTTTAGGTTTTTAGACCTGTTCTTAGGAGCACACCATTAATGAGCTTCGGCGCCGATGAAGAGATCCTTCAGGATTTCCTGGTTGAGGCCGGCGAGATTCTAGAGCAACTGTCCGAGCAACTGGTCGAGCTGGAAAGCCGTCCGGACGATGCGGACTTGCTCAATGCAATTTTTCGCGGTTTTCACACTGTAAAAGGGGGCGCCGGCTTCCTTCAGCTCAACGAGCTGGTGGAGTGCTGTCACATCGCCGAGAACGTGTTCGACATTCTGCGCAAGGGTGAGCGTCGCGTTGACTCGGAACTGATGGACGTGGTTCTCGAAGCACTGGACGCGGTGAACAGCATGTTCGGCGAAGTCCGTGACCGCAGCCCGATCACGGCTGCCACGCCCGAACTGCTCGCCGCCCTGTCGCGCCTGGCTGAACCGCAATCGGCTGACGAGGTTGCTGCGGCGCCCGTGGTCGAAGCGGCCCCGGAGCCTGTCGCCGAAAGCGAATCGGCTGACATCACCGACAGTGAATTCGAACAACTGCTGGACTCGCTCAACGCCGTCAAGGCTCAGGCCGAGGCGCCGGCTGCTGCTCCTGTTGCTGATAGCGCTGAGTCTGGCAGTGATGCTGCGGCCAGCGACGAAATCACCGATGCCGAGTTCGAGTCCCTGCTCGATCAACTGCACGGCAAGGGCCAGTTCGCTGTCGACTCTTTGTCCCCGGCACCGACCGCACCGCAGGAGACCAAGCCTGAGGCTGATAGCTCCGACATTACCGACGACGAATTCGAAGCACTGCTCGACCAGTTGCACGGCAAGGGCAACTTCGCCGTCGAAGCGCTGGAGTCGGCCATTGCTTCGGTGCCGGTACCTGCTGCGCCAACTGCCGCGGCGGCTGGTAGCGACCTGATCACCGACCACGAATTCGAATCGCTGCTCGACGAATTGCACGGCAAGGGCAAGTTCACCGACGTCGCCGCGAAAGCCGGTACCGCTACGGGTACCAGTGCTCCTGCAGCAACACCGGTAGCCAAAGCCGCTGCTCCTGCTCCTGCACCGGCGGCCAAGGCATCCGAGCCAAAGACCGAAACGCCAGCGCCAGCACCAGCCGCCGCTGCTGCACCGGCTCCAGCCCGTGCCCCGGCCGCGCCACCGGCGGAAAAACCGGCCAGCGAAGCCGAGACCACCGTGCGGGTCGATACCGCGCGTCTGGACGAGATCATGAACATGGTCGGCGAACTGGTACTGGTGCGTAACCGCCTGGTCCGCCTGGGCCTCAACAGCGGCGACGAAGCCATGTCCAAGGCCGTGTCGAACCTCGACGTGGTCACCGCCGACCTGCAGACCGCGGTCATGAAGACCCGGATGCAACCGATCAAGAAGGTCTTCGGGCGCTTCCCGCGTCTGGTTCGCGACCTGGCCCGCCAGCTCAAGAAAGAGATCAACCTGGAGCTGGTCGGCGAAGAAACCGACCTCGATAAGAACCTCGTCGAGGCCCTGGCCGACCCGCTGGTGCACTTGGTGCGCAACGCGGTCGACCACGGCATCGAATCGCCGGAAGAGCGCGAAGCCTCGGGCAAAGCCCGTGGCGGCAAGGTAATCCTGGCGGCCGAACAGGAAGGCGACCACATCCTGTTGTCGATCTCCGATGACGGCAAGGGCATGGACCCGAACGTCCTGCGTTCCATCGCGGTGAAACGCGGTGTGATGGACAAGGATGCGGCCGATCGCCTGAGCGATACCGAGTGCTACAACCTGATCTTCGCCCCGGGCTTCTCGACCAAGACCGAGATCTCCGACGTGTCCGGCCGTGGCGTGGGCATGGACGTGGTGAAAACCAAGATTTCCCAGCTCAACGGCTCGATCAACATCTACTCGGCCAAGGGCCAGGGCTCGAAGATCGTCATCAAGGTGCCGTTGACCCTGGCAATCATGCCGACCCTGATGGTCATGCTCGGCAACCAGGCGTTCGCGTTCCCGCTGGTGAACGTCAACGAAATCTTCCACCTCGACCTGTCGACCACCAACGTGGTGGATGGCCAGGAAGTGGTGATCGTGCGGGACAAGGCACTGCCATTGTTCTACCTCAAGCGCTGGCTGGTCAGCTCCGCCGCTCACGAAGAGCAGCGCGAAGGCCATGTGGTGATCCTTTCGGTGGGTACCCAGCGGATCGGCTTCGTCGTCGATCAACTGGTGGGCCAGGAAGAAGTGGTCATCAAGCCATTGGGCAAAATGCTCCAGGGAACCCCGGGCATGTCGGGCGCCACCATCACCGGTGACGGTCGCATTGCGCTGATTCTCGATGTACCGAGCATGCTCAAGCGTTACGCCACGCGGCGTATTTGATTCTGGCGCGGCGGGGCGCCTCTGGCCCCGCTGCGTCTAACGGAGTGTTTATGGCAGTTAAAGTCCTGGTGGTGGATGATTCGGGGTTTTTCCGCCGCCGCGTCTCGGAAATTCTTTCAGCGGATTCCAATATCCAGGTCGTCGGCACGGCGACCAACGGAAAGGAGGCGATCGATCAGGCGCTGGCCCTCAAGCCCGACGTGATCACCATGGACTACGAGATGCCGATGATGGACGGCATCACGGCCGTGCGGCACATCATGCAGCGCTGCCCGACCCCGGTCCTGATGTTTTCCTCGCTGACCCATGAAGGCGCCCGGGTGACCCTCGATGCGCTGGACGCCGGCGCGGTGGACTTCCTGCCGAAGAATTTCGAAGACATCTCGCGCAACCCCGAGAAGGTCAAGCAACTGCTGTGCGAGAAGATTCACAGCATCTCGCGCAGTAATCGTCGTCTCGGTGCCTACAGCGCACCGGCACCCGTGGCTGCTCCGGCACCGTCGCCCGCGCCTTCGAGCATCGGCAGCTACGGTGGCAGTGCACCCGCGCGACCGTCGCCTGTCCCGACGCGGGCACCTGTAGCGGCACATTCCCACGCGGCCGCATCGCCCGCACCGAAACGCAAAGCCTACAAACTGGTCGCCATCGGTACTTCCACCGGCGGTCCGGTGGCCCTGCAACGGGTGCTGACCCAGCTGCCGGCCAATTTCCCGGCACCGATCGTACTGATCCAGCACATGCCGGCAGCCTTCACCAAGGCCTTCGCCGAACGCCTGGACAAGCTGTGCCGCATTTCGGTCAAGGAAGCCGAGGATGGCGACATCCTGCGTCCGGGCCTGGCGTTGCTGGCACCCGGTGGCAAGCAAATGATGATCGACGGCCGTGGCGCGGTGAAAATCCTGCCGGGCGACGAGCGTCTGAACTACAAGCCGTGCGTGGACATCACCTTCGGTTCGGCGGCCAAATCCTACGGCGACAAAGTTCTGGCTGTCGTGTTGACCGGCATGGGCGCCGACGGTCGCGAAGGCGCGCGCCTGCTCAAGCAGGGCGGCAGTTCGATCTGGGCCCAGGATGA
This sequence comes from Pseudomonas putida, assembly GCF_003228315.1. Lineage (NCBI taxonomy): Bacteria > Pseudomonadati > Pseudomonadota > Gammaproteobacteria > Pseudomonadales > Pseudomonadaceae > Pseudomonas > Pseudomonas putida. Next base: position 2,704,534 of record NZ_CP029693.1, on the reverse strand, counting down.
GGCCAGCTGCGTGATCTACGGCATGCCGATGGCCATCGTCAAAGCCGAACTCGCGGACGCGGTGTACAGCCTGGACGACATTGGCAAGCACCTGGTCGAGGCCTGTATCTGATGGACGTTCTCAGCCTGATTGGCATCATCATGGCCTTTGTCGCCATTATCGGCGGCAACTACCTCGAAGGCGGCCACCTCGGTGCCCTGGCCAACGGCCCGGCAGCCCTGATCGTACTGGGCGGGACCATTGGCGCGGCGTTGCTGCAATCGCCGATGAGCGCCTTCAAGCGCGCCATGCAGATCCTGGCGTGGATTCTGTTTCCGCCACGCGTCGACCTGGCCGGCGGTATCGACCGTGTCGTCAACTGGAGCCTGACCGCGCGCAAGGAAGGCTTGCTCGGCCTGGAAGGCGTCGCCGACACCGAACCGGACAGCTACTCGCGCAAAGGCCTGCAACTGCTGGTGGACGGCGCCGAACCCGAAGCGATCCGCAGCATCCTGGAAGTGGATTTCTACACCCAGGAAAGCCGGGATATCGAGGCGGCCAAAGTCTTTGAAAGCATGGGTGGCTACGCGCCGACCATCGGCATCATCGGTGCGGTGATGGGCCTGATTCACGTGATGGGCAACCTCGGCGATCCATCGCAACTGGGTAACGGCATTGCCGTGGCCTTCGTGGCCACCATCTACGGTGTGGCCAGCGCCAACCTGGTGCTGCTGCCGATTGCCGCCAAGCTCAAGTCCATCGCATTGCGTCAGTCGCGTTATCGCGAAATGTTGCTGGAAGGCATTCTGTCGATCGCCGAAGGTGAAAACCCTCGCTCCATTGAGTTGAAGCTTCAGGGCTTCATGGATTAAGGGAATAACCTCATGGCTCGCCGTCGCCAGCATGAAGAACACGTCAATCACGAACGCTGGCTGGTGTCCTACGCGGACTTCATCACCTTGCTGTTCGCGTTTTTCGTGGTGATGTACTCGATTTCTTCGGTCAACGAAGGCAAGTACAAGATCATTTCCGAGGCGCTCATCGGCGTCTTCACCGATACCGATCGCGCCCTCAAACCCATCCCCATCGGCGATGAACGGCCCAAGACCGTGACCCCGGCCAAGCCGCTGGTCAAGGACAGCGATCAGGTCGATGCCGGGGTGGCCGGTGCCAGCGATCCGCTGAAAAGCATCGCCGATGACATCAGCGCGGCGTTCGGCGATTTGATCAGCTCCAACCAGATGACCGTGCGCGGCAACGAGTTGTGGGTCGAGATCGAACTCAATTCCAGCCTGTTGTTCGGCAGTGGCGATGCCATGCCCAGCGACATCGCCTTCAACATCATCGACAAGGTCGCGGCGATCCTGAAGCCGTTCGACAACCCGATTCACGTCGAAGGTTTTACCGACGACCAGCCGATTCGCACCTCGCAGTACCCGACGAACTGGGAGCTGTCGTCGGCCCGTTCGGCAAGCATTGTGCGCATGTTGGCGATGCAGGGCGTGAACCCCGGTCGCCTGGCGTCGGTGGGTTACGGCGAATTCCAGCCGGTGGCCAATAACGCCACGGCCGAGGGACGGGCGCGCAACCGGCGCGTGGTGCTGGTGGTGTCGCGCAATCTTGATGTGCGACGCAGTCTGACCGGCACCGGTACCGCTCATGCCACACCGGACGCGGCGTTGAAGCGGGCTGGCACACAAACTGCACCGACTCCGGTCAAGTCGCCGGTACGCGAGAGCTCCGTCAATTCTCCGTCACCCGCATTAACACGTTGAGCTATTTCCCGGTCGATCAGGCCGGGAGGAACAATCCGAATGAGAGTCTGGGCAGTTGCCAATCAAAAGGGTGGTGTCGGTAAAACCACTTCCTCCATCGCTTTAGCCGGTTTGCTGGCCGAGGCGGGCAAGCGCGTGGTCGTGGTCGACCTCGATCCCCACGGCTCCATGACCAGTTACTTCGGTTACGATCCCGACAGCCTGGAACACAGCAACTACGACCTGTTCCTGCACAAGGGCAGTGTGCCCCAGGGCTTGCCCGGGCAATTGCTGCTGTCCACCAGCGACGAGCGCATTTCCCTGCTGCCATCGAGTACAGCGTTGGCGACCCTCGAGCGCCAGTCACCGGGCCAGAGCGGCCTGGGCCTGGTGATCGCCAAGAGCCTAGCGCAGCTGTGGCAGGACTTCGATTACGCGATCATCGACAGCCCGCCGTTGCTCGGCGTGCTGATGGTCAATGCCCTGGCGGCAAGCCAGCAACTGGTGATTCCGGTGCAGACCGAACACCTGGCCGTCAAAGGCCTGGAACGCATGGTCAATACGCTGACGATGATCAATCGTTCGCGCAAACAGTCCTTGCCGTTCACCATCGTGCCGACCCTGTTCGACCGTCGCACGCAAGCGTCCCTGGGCACGTTGCGAGTGCTGCGCGACAAGTTCCCCGAGGAAATCTGGCAAGGCTACATCCCGGTGGACACGCGCTTGCGCGATGCCAGCCGCGCCGGGGTGACGCCTTCGCAATTCGACGGCAAGAGCCGTGGGGTGCTGGCCTACCGTGCGCTGCTCAAGCACCTGCTGGCGGCACAACTCGTTCCGCAGGTGGCCTGACATGACCCCGATCCCTGTAGGAGCGAGCCTGCTCGCGATGGTCGTCAGCGATGACGCGGGAAACCTGACACCCCTTGGCGCTCTCGGGTTCATCGCGAGCATGCTCGCTCCTACAGAAGCGGGGGCGCGTTCATGAGCAGAACGCTGAAGACCACATCCCGCCCGCAACTGGCGCTGCAGTCCTATCTGGACAGCTTGCTGCAGGAAGTGACCGAGGAATTGACGCTGCCCTTGGAGGCCGTGGCCGAGGAAGCGGTGCTGGATGAATTCCAGGCAGCGGTGCTCGAAGAGCAGGCCCGCGATGCCCGCACGGCGGCTGTTACAGCCGCGCCAGCACTCACACCCCCGGTGAAGACGAGCCCCGTCGCTGTCATTGAAGCGGCACCGCCCGTCATGGCTCCTGTGTCCACGATCGCCCCGTTGCTCAAGGCCTTGGTGCCACCTCCCGTCGAGGTCCCGACACCGCAGGAACCCGCCGCTCCGGTGCAACCTGCGGTCGTCGAAGTGGAACAAACCCTAGTGCCGCCGGTGGTCGAAGTCCACCTGCCGCCCAGCAACACACCACCGCCGGTGGAATCCGACGGGCGCCCGAGCTGGGCCGCCGAACCGTTTGAATGCCTGCTGTTCGATGTCGCCGGGCTGACCCTGGCGGTCCCGCTGGTGTGCCTGGGCTCGATTTACCCGCTGGCCGGTCACGAGTTGACGCCTTTGTTCGGCCAGCCGGAATGGTTCCTGGGCATCCTGCCGAGCCAGGCCGGCAACCTGAAGGTCCTCGACACCGCGCGCTGGGTCATGCCCGATCGATATCGCGACGACTTCAAGCAGGGCCTGCAATACGTCATTTCGGTCCAGGGTTACGAATGGGGGCTGGCGGTGCATCAGGTCAGCCGCTCCTTGCGCCTGGACCCGAACGAAATCAAATGGCGCAGCCACCGCGGTCAACGACCGTGGCTGGCGGGCACAGTGATCGAACACATGTGTGCGCTGCTGGATGTCTCCGCGTTGGCCGAGTTGATCGCCAGCGGGGGAGCCAAGCACATGGGCGGCGGCAAGCCGGTCCACAAACTGAAGTGAAATCTGCACGACAAACAAGCGACGGCATCCAAATGCCGCAGCACCGAACACACACCGCCAGGGCGGTTTTTCGAGGGGACAGGCTATGAATGACAAGGCGACGGCGGCAAAGGGTTCCGAAGATCCGATCCTGCAATGGGTGACCTTCAAGCTGGACAATGAAACCTACGGCATCAACGTGATGCGCGTTCAGGAAGTCCTGCGCTACACCGAAATCGCTCCGGTTCCGGGTGCGCCAAGCTACGTGCTGGGCATCATCAACCTGCGTGGCAACGTGGTCACCGTGATCGACACCCGCCAGCGCTTCGGCCTGATGAATGCCGAAATCAGCGACAACACCCGTATCGTCATCATCGAAGCCGACAAACAGGTCGTCGGGATCATGGTCGACAGCGTGGCCGAAGTGGTTTACCTGCGTCAGTCGGAAATCGAGACCGCGCCGAACGTCGGTAACGAAGAATCCGCCAAGTTCATCCAGGGCGTGTGCAACAAGAACAACGAACTGCTGATCCTTGTCGAACTGGACAAGATGATGAGCGAAGAAGAATGGTCGGAACTGGAGAGTATCTGATTGATCCTTGAGGTCGCGGTCATTGTCCTGTTCCTTTTCTGGGCAGGCACACTGGCGATGTTTCTGGCGTATATCCGCAGCCAGAAGCAGATCGCCGCGCAACAGGCCCAGGGCGATGCGCTGCGTGACCAGCGCATCAAGGACCTGGGCAAGCGCGTTGATGATTACCAGAACGGCAATGTCCGCATGGGCGAAGACCTGCACGAACTGCGTGCCATCGTCGCGCCCCTGCCGGACAAACTCGCCCAACTGGAACAACGCGACCCCACCAGCCTGTCGTTCGCCCAGGCGGCACGACTGGTCGGAATGGGCGCCAGCGTCGACGAACTCACCCAGTCCTGCGGCTTGACCCAGGCTGAGGCGGAGTTGATGAGCAAGTTGCACAAGAACTGATTGTTGTTTGGCTGCAATCGCCTTCGCGAGCAGGCTCGCTCCCACAAAGGATCGAGGTGGACACAAATTCTGTGATCACCACCAATCCCCTGTAGGAGCGAGCCTGCTCGCGAAAGCGGTATTTCAGGCGCCGTTGATGTTGAATGTACTGGCTTCATCGCGAGCAAGCTTTGCTCCTACGGATTGACGGCGTTCACCCAATCCGTGAACACCTCTTTCCCGTAGGAGCAAAGCTTGCTCGCGATGGCGTCCTTGAAACCTCAGTAATCATCCCCCCGATCCGTCACATCCTTCTCAAGCACCGGCGCATCCGGATCCTGCCCCGCCGGGTACTTGCCCTTCAAATTCCACGCAAACGCAATGATCTCCGCGATCGTGCGGTACAGCTCCTCCGGAATACTGTCCCCCAGCTCCATGCGCGCCAGCAGCCTCACCAGCTCGGGGTTTTCGTAGATCGGCACTTCGTAGTCGCGTGCGATGCGCAGGATTTCTTCCGCCAATTCCTCGTCGCCCTTGGCGGTGAGGGTCGGGGCGTGGGTGCCGTCGTATTTAAGGGCGATGGCCTGGCGTGGGGCGTTGGAGTTGTTCATGCGGTTTCGTCGACCCAGCGTTGTTCGAGACGGGTTTGCGGGCCCTGGGGCGGTTTGCCCTGATGGCAGTCGAGGTCGCTGACGTTCAGGCCCGAGGCCAGCAGGCGCTGGCGCAGGGCGGCCAGGTTGTTTTCGATCAGGCTGGCGGTGTACGGCCGTTCCGCCCACAGCTGGCTGGACAGCGTGCCGCGGATCAATTGCGCCTGAACCTGCAGCGGGCCCAAGGGCTCGATGTCGAAGGCCAGGTCAACCCGCCACAGTTGCTGCTTGGGCTCGCGCTCTTCGCGCCGTTCCTGGGGTTGTTCCCTGTCGGGGACTTCTTCGCGCTGGAACTTGATCTGCAAGGGCACGATGTCCTGCAGGTTGCGCATCGGGATCTCCAGTTGCCAGGTGCTCACCAGGCGGCCGTCGCTGGTCACGCCGGTCTGCTCCAGGCTCGACAACTGATGGCTTTGCAGGCGCGACACGGCGGCGGCGGCCAGGCGCAGCAGGTGTTCGAGGTCGTCTTCGCCTTCGGCGCTCTGCAACAGACGCTCCGGCAGCGGGAAGCTGGTGGGCGAGGGTTTGGCGCTGACTTGGCCGAGCATGCCCAAGGCATTACGCACGAAGCTCGGCATGGCCTGGGCCAGGGTGTTGGCGGCGATGATCGCGCTGAGATTGGTGCTGGCTGGCAGGTTCGGCGTCAGTTGCGCAATCAGCTTGAGCAGATCGGCCTTCATGTCCGGGGCGAGTGTCGGGTTCTGCCCGGCCAGCAGCTTGGTTTCGAGGAACGCGCCACTGCCGGCCAGGGCCTGAAGCAGGCCCTTGGGGGTGCTCAATTGCTGAACGTCCGGCAAGCCGGCCAGCAATTTATCCACGGCGGCGCGCAGGTCGCTGGAAGTCTGGTTCAACGGCGGCAGGTCTTGCAAGAGCTTGAGCAAACCGTCCAGCGAGCCCTGGCGGCTGGTCTGGCTGACCAGTTGCTGGGTCACCGCCAGTTGCTCCTGACGGCTGCTCAAGGGCACGAATTTCAGGGTCTGGGTGTCCTGCACCTGGGCGCTGAGCAAAGTGCCAATGCGCAATGGCTGCGGGCTGTCGATGCTCAAGGTGCTGCCGCTCAAGGCGGTATTGAGCAGGCTGACCATCGAACGAAACACCGTCGGTTGCCCCGGCACTTGCGGCAGCACCTGGGAAGTCAGCACTTTGCCCTGCAACAGGGTGCCGACCGGCAGTTGCGCGGTGTCGAGGCGGGTGAGGGTGGCGACGCTGGACGCGATGGCCTGTTGCACGGTGATGGCCAGGTTGCCCGCCGAAGGCTGGGTGACCGCGACGCTGGTGCCCTGGGCCAGTGGCTGAATGCTGGTGGCTTGCACGGTGGTCTGGCGTCCGCTGTCCAGGGTGACCTTGAGCAGCAACTGAAAAGTCTGGTCCGCCTGCTTGAGTGACAGCACTTCGGCTTTCGCGGTTTGACCGGCGCTGATCAGGCCCTCGATCGGCGTCAGCAGCTTGAGCAGCTCACCACTGACTGCCAGCGGACGGGTGGTCGCTGTGGGCGTTTGCGGCAGCGGGAGGATGTTCATTTCGCCTGTCATACGCGGTCACAACCTTGGGAAAATGCGCTCTTTGGAGTAGGAAATGGCATGTATAATGCCGCGCGGTTGTATACAGGCTGCCCGATACATTGCAATTATTTGACGCAAGTCTCTCGCTCGGGTGGCCAATACATCTATTCTGCATCTCTTTAACGGCCGCGCCAGAGCCGACTTGAACCGTATAAGGCCCGTGAACCCTTGACCAGTCCTGTCCTGCAAACCGTTGCCCTTGCCTGTGAGCGAGACCTTCGGCTGCTTTTTGAAAATCTCGATTTGAGACTGGCCAGTGGCGAAATGATTCAAATCAGCGGCCCCAATGGCAGTGGCAAGACCAGTCTGCTGCGCCTGCTGTCGGGGCTGATGCAGCCGACCGCCGGTGAAGTGCTGCTCAATGGCCAGCCACTCCACGAGCAACGCACGGAGCTGGCACGCAACCTGTTGTGGATCGGCCACGCCGCCGGGATCAAGGATTTGCTGACCCCGGAAGAGAACCTCAGCTGGCTGTGCGCCTTGCATCAACCGGCCTCCCATGAGGCGATCTGGCAAGCCCTGGCGGCAGTCGGATTGCGCGGTTTCGAAGATGTTCCCTGCCATACCCTGTCCGCGGGTCAGCAGCGTCGCGTCGCGCTGGCGCGCCTGTATCTGGACAACCCGCCGCTGTGGATTCTCGACGAGCCGTTCACGGCCCTCGACAAGCAGGGCGTGGCGCAGCTCGAAGACCACCTGGCCGTCCATTGCGAGCGCGGCGGCATGGTGGTCTTGACCACTCACCACACGTTGAGCCGGATGCCGGCCGGTTATCGCGACATTGATTTGGGGAAATGGGCCGTATGAGTGTGTTCGGCCTGTTGGTCGCCCGTGAGGCCCGTTTGCTGTTCCGTCGTCCGGCGGAGCTGGCCAATCCGCTGGTGTTCTTTGCCATCGTCGTTTCGCTGTTCCCGTTGGCGGTAGGTCCAGAGTCTCAATTGTTGCAAACCTTGTCCCCGGGGCTGGTCTGGGTAGCGGCGCTTTTATCGGTCCTGCTCTCGCTGGACGGGCTTTTCCGCAGTGATTTCGAGGACGGATCGCTGGAACAGTGGGTCCTTTCGCCGCACCCCCTGCCTCTGTTGGTACTGGCCAAGGTGCTGGCACACTGGGCTTTTTCCGGCCTGGCACTGGTTTTGCTCGCTCCCTTGCTGGCGTTGATGCTCGGTTTGCCTGCCGCCTGTCTGCCGGTGTTGCTGCTTTCTCTATTGCTGGGTACACCGGTGCTGAGCCTGCTCGGTGCGGTGGGCGCGGCGTTGACCGTCGGTTTGAAGCGCGGTGGCCTGTTGCTGGCGTTGCTGATTCTGCCGTTGTACATCCCGGTGTTGATCCTTGGCAGTGGCGCCTTGCAGGCGGCGTTGCAGGGCATGCCGGCGACCGGTTATCTGTTGTGGCTTGGCAGCCTGACGGCCCTGGCGATAACCCTGACACCCTTTGCAATAGCCGCTGGCCTGAAGATCAGCGTCGGCGAATAATGAGGTCTGGTTAATTTTTAATCAGTAAAGACCCTGGCTCTTCACAGTAAAGAGCAACCGTGATGGAAACAGTATGAACTGGACGTGGTTTCACAAGCTCGGCTCTCCCAAGTGGTTCTACGGCATCAGCGGCAAACTGCTGCCTTGGCTGAGCATTGCAGCGTTGCTGCTGATCGGCGTTGGCGTGGTTTGGGGCCTGGCCTTTGCGCCGCCCGACTATCAGCAGGGCAACAGCTTTCGCATCATCTATATCCACGTTCCGGCCGCCATGCTGGCGCAGTCCATCTACGTGATGCTGGCCGTGTGCGGCGTCGTCGGGCTGGTGTGGAAAATGAAACTGGCCGACGTCGCCCTGCAATGTGCGGCGCCCATCGGTGCCTGGATGACCGCCGTGGCGCTGGTCACCGGCGCGATCTGGGGCAAGCCGACCTGGGGCTCGTGGTGGGTCTGGGATGCACGACTAACGTCCATGCTGATCCTGCTGTTTCTGTACTTCGGTGTCATTGCGCTGGGCAACGCCATCAGCAATCGTGACAGCGCGGCCAAGGCTTGCTCGGTGCTGGCCATTGTCGGGGTGATCAACATCCCGATCATCAAATACTCGGTGGAGTGGTGGAACACCCTGCACCAGGGCGCGACCTTCACCCTCACCGAAAAACCGGCGATGCCCGCCGAGATGTGGCTGCCACTGCTGCTGACGGCGCTGGGGTTCTATTGTTTCTTCGGCGCAGTGCTGTTGCTGCGCATGCGCCTTGAAGTGCTCAAGCGCGAGGCGCGGGCCAGTTGGGTCAAGGCCGAAGTGGAAAACAGCCTGGAGGCCGTTCGATGAGTTTTGCGTCATTCGGCGACTTCCTCGCCATGGGCCATCATGGCCTGTATGTCTGGTCGGCCTATGGCATTTGCCTGGTGGTACTGGCCCTCAACGTGGCGGCGCCGATCCTGGCCCGCAAGCGGTATCTGCAACAAGAGGCGCGTCGTCTGCGCCGGGAGAACGGCAAGTGAATCCGCTGCGTAAAAAGCGTCTTACCATCATTCTGGCGATCCTGGTCGGGGTCGGCGCTGCCGTCGGCCTGGCCCTGAGCGCCCTGCAGCAAAACATCAACCTGTTTTACACACCGACCCAGATCGCCAACGGCGAAGCGCCCCATGACACGCGCATTCGCGCCGGTGGCATGGTCGAGAAGGGTTCGCTGCAACGCTCCAGCGATTCGCTGGACGTGAAATTCGTCGTCACCGACTTTAACAAATCCGTGACCATCACCTATCGCGGCATCCTCCCGGACCTGTTCCGCGAAGGGCAGGGCATCGTCGCCCTGGGCAAGCTCAATGCCGATGGCGTGGTGGTGGCCGACGAAGTGCTGGCCAAGCACGACGAGAAGTACATGCCCCCGGAAGTGACCAAGGCGTTGAAAGACAGTGGTCAATCCGCCCCAACACCCGCTAAGGAGGGTTGATCCATGACTTCCGGCATTTTCATTCCGGAGCTTGGCCACCTGGCCATGATTCTGGCGCTGTGTTTCGCCCTGGTTCAGGCCGTGGTGCCGCTGCTCGGTGCCTGGCGTGGTGACCGCTTGTGGATGAGCCTGGCCCAGCCTGCGGCGTGGGGCCAGTTCGCCTTTCTGCTGTTCGCGTTCGGTGTGCTGACGTATGCGTTCATGACCGACGATTTCTCAGTCGCGTATGTGGCCAGCAACTCCAACAGCGCCTTGCCGTGGTACTACAAGTTCAGCGCCGTGTGGGGCGCCCACGAAGGTTCCTTGCTGCTGTGGGCGTTGATCCTCGGTGGCTGGACCTTCGCCGTGTCGGTGTTCTCCCGGCAGTTGCCACAGGTCATGCTGGCGCGGGTGCTGGCGGTCATGGGCATGATCAGCACCGGCTTCCTGCTGTTCCTGATCCTCACCTCCAACCCGTTCAAGCGCATCCTGCCGCAATCGCCCAGTGATGGCGCCGACCTCAATCCGCTGCTGCAAGACATCGGCCTGATCGTCCATCCGCCGATGCTGTACATGGGCTATGTCGGTTTCTCCGTGGCCTTCGCCTTTGCCATCGCCGCCTTGATGGGTGGTCGCCTGGACGCGGCGTGGGCGCGCTGGTCGCGTCCGTGGACCATCGTCGCTTGGGCCTTCCTCGGTATCGGTATCACCCTCGGCTCCTGGTGGGCCTACTACGAACTCGGCTGGGGCGGCTGGTGGTTCTGGGACCCGGTGGAAAACGCCTCCTTCATGCCATGGCTGGTGGGCACCGCGCTGATCCACTCGCTGGCGGTCACGGAAAAACGCGGGGTGTTCAAGAGCTGGACCGTGTTGCTGGCCATCGCCGCGTTCTCGCTGAGCCTGCTGGGCACCTTCCTTGTGCGTTCCGGCGTGCTGACCTCGGTTCACGCCTTCGCCTCCGACCCTGAGCGCGGCGTGTTCATCCTGATTTTCCTGCTGTTCGTGGTCGGTGGTTCGCTGACCCTTTTCGCCCTGCGCGCGCCGGTGGTCAAGAGCCAGGTCGGCTTCAACCTCTGGTCCCGGGAAACCCTGTTGCTGGGCAACAACCTGGTGCTGGTGGTGGCGGCTTCGATGATTCTGCTGGGCACCCTGTATCCGCTGATTCTCGATGCGATGACCGGCGCCAAGCTGTCGGTGGGCCCACCTTACTTCAACGCGCTGTTCATCCCGTTGATGGCCTTGTTGATGGTGGTGATGGCGGTCGGCGTGATCGTGCGCTGGAAAGACACCCCGGTGAAGTGGCTGGTGAGCATGCTGACCCCGGTATTGCTTGGCAGCGTCGCCATGGCCGTGGTGGCCGGCGTCGCCTACGGCGATTTCAACTGGGCGGTGCTCGCCACCTTCCTGCTCGCGGCCTGGGTGTTGCTGGCCGGTGTGCGCGACATCTTCGACAAGACCCGCCACAAAGGCCTGATCAAAGGCCTGCCGACCCTGACCCGCAGCTACTGGGGCATGCAACTGGCCCACCTGGGTATCGCGGTCTGCGCCCTGGGCGTGGTGCTGTCGAGCCAGAACAGTGCCGAGCGCGACCTGCGCCTGGCGCCGGGCGAGTCCATGGACCTGGCCGGTTATCACTTCGTGTTCGAAGGCGCCAAGCACTTCGAAGGCCCGAACTTCACCTCCGACAAGGGCACCATCCGGGTGATCCGCGATGGCAAGGAAGTCACCGTGCTGCATCCGGAGAAACGCCTCTACACCGTGCAGAACTCGATGATGACCGAAGCCGGGATCGACGCCGGTTTCACCCGTGACCTCTATGTCGCGCTGGGTGAGCCACTGGGCGACGGTGCCTGGGCGGTGCGGGTGCACGTCAAGCCGTTCGTGCGCTGGATCTGGTTCGGCGGTTTGCTCACCGGCCTTGGCGGCCTGTTGGCGGCGCTGGATCGACGTTATCGGGTCAAGGTAAAAAGCCGCGTGCGTGAAGCACTGGGCATGAGTGGAGCCACTGCATGAAACGTTGGTTGATGCTGTTGCCACTGGCGATTTTTCTGGTGGTCGCTGTTTTCCTGTATCGTGGTCTGTACCTGGACCCGGCCGAGTTGCCTTCGGCGATGATCGGCAAGCCTTTCCCCGAGTTCTCCCTGCCGGCGGTGCAGGGCGACAAGACCCTGACCCGCGCCGACATCCTCGGCAAACCGGCACTGGTCAACGTCTGGGGTACCTGGTGCATTTCCTGCCGGGTCGAGCATCCGGTGCTGAACAAACTGGCCGAGAAGGGCGTGGTGATCTACGGCATCAACTACAAGGACGTCAACGCCGACGCCCTGAAGTGGCTGAACGAGTTCCACAACCCCTATCAACTGGACATCCGCGACGACGCCGGCACCCTGGGCCTGAACCTCGGTGTGTACGGTGCGCCGGAGACCTTCTTCATCGACGCCAAGGGCACCATCCGCGACAAGTTCGTCGGGGTGATCGACGAGCAAGTCTGGCGTGAAAAACTGGCGGCCAAGTATCAGGCGCTGGTCGATGAGGCCAAGCCATGAAGCGCTGGCTCGCCGCTGTCGTCCTGGGCTTGAGCATGACCGGCGTGGCCCACGCCGCCATCGACACCTACGAGTTCGCCAAGGAAGGGGATCGCGAACGTTTTCGCGAGCTGACCAAGGAACTGCGCTGCCCCAAGTGCCAGAACCAGGACATCGCCGACTCCAACGCACCGATCGCTGCCGACCTGCGCAAAGAGATCTACCGCATGCTCGGCGAAGGCAAGGACAACCAGCAGATTATCGACTTCATGGTCGATCGCTACGGTGATTTCGTCCGCTACAAGCCTGCGCTGAACGCCAAGACCGCCTTGCTCTGGTTCGGCCCCGCCGGCCTGCTGCTGGGTGGCCTGGTGGTCATCGCCGTGATCGTCCGCCGCCGTCGCGCTCAACGCGCCGAAATCCCGGGCTCGCTTTCCGCCGAGGAGCGCCAGCGCCTCGACCAACTGTTGGATAAAAACCAAGAATGATTGATTTCTGGCTCGCTGCAGGTCTGCTGCTTCTGGTGGCCCTGAGTTTTCTGTTGATCCCCGTCCTGCGTCATCGTCGCGCCCAGCTCGAAGAGGATCGTACCGCTCTGAACGTGGCGCTCTATCAGGAGCGCGTGGCTGAGTTGCAGACTCAGCAGGAAGAGGGCGTGCTCGATGCCGCGCAGATGGAAGCCGGTCGCGCCGAAGCCGCCCGTGAACTGCTCGCCGACACCGAAGGCGCTCCCGTGCAACGAGTTTCGCGCCTGGGCAAGCCGGCGCCGTTGATCGCCGCGATTTTGGTGCCGGTGCTGGGCCTTGGCTTGTATTTGCACTTCGGTGCGAGCGACAGGGTCGAGCTGACCCGGGAATTCTCCCACGCGCCAAAATCCATGGAAGAAATGACCCAGCGCCTCGAGCGTGCGGTCGCGGCACAGCCGGAATCCGCCGAAGCGCTGTACTTCCTTGGGCGTACCTACATGACCGAGGAACGTCCGGCGGACGCGGCGAAAATCTTCGAGCGCACGGTGAACCTGGCCGGGCGTCAGCCTGAGTTGCTGGGGCAATGGGCCCAGGCCCTGTATTTCGCCGAAGGCAAGAAATGGTCGGAGCAGATCCAGGCGCTGACCGATGAAGCGCTCAAGGCCGATCCGAAAGAAGTGACCAGCCTGGGCCTGCTGGGCATCGCCGCGTTCGAAGCCCAGCGTTATCAGGACGCCATCGATTACTGGAATCGCTTGATGGAGCAACTGCCGCCGGAAGACAAGTCGCGCATTGCCTTGCAGGGCGGCATTACCCGCGCCACCGAGAAGCTGGAGGCCAGTGGCGGCAAGGTGGTTCCTGCTGCAACCCCGGCTGCGGCTCCGGCAGCGGTGGCCAAGGCCGGTGCGTTGCTCAAGGTTCAGGTGAATCTGGCGGCGGATCTGAAGGCCAAGGTCCAGCCAGGTGACAGTGTGTTCATTTTCGCTCGCGCCACCTCAGGTCCCCCCGCGCCGCTGGCGGCCAAGCGCCTGACCGTGGCCGACCTGCCGGCGACCGTCGAGCTGGGCGATGCCGACGCAATGATGCCGCAGTTGAAACTGTCGAACTTTCCTGAAGTCCAACTGGTTGCGCGCATCTCCCGCGCCGGCCAACCGACGGCAGGCGAGTGGATCGGACGCAGCCAGCCCCTGGCCAGCAGCACCACCGCGCCGCAGACACTCACCATCGACAGTCCGGACAAATGACAGCCCGGACAATTAACAGGAAGCAGCACCATGACCGCCATCGCTCGTATCGCCTTGCTCAGTGTCGTTTTAGGGCTGAGCGCCTGTGCGGTCCAGCAACCGGAAACGACGCACCTGCCGCCGATCCCGCCGACCCAGCCCAAGCCCACGCCGTCGACCTCGCCGAGCCCGAGCAAGCCGAGCACTCCGGCCAAGCCCGCCAAGCCGCTGCCGCGCACCTCGGCGAGCTTCGCGCCACCGCCGGGCGGCAACAGCCATTGGGACCCGAAGCTGGGTGTCTATGTGCTTGAGGACCAGCCCAACACCTTCTACCGCCAGCGCACCTACTACCGCTGGAACAACGGCTGGAGCCGTTCGATCAGTCCGAAAGGGCCGTGGGAAGACACCGATATCCACGGCGTGCCGGGCGGTCTGGGGCGGCAGTTCGGGGAGTAAGGCAAAAGGCGACCATCGAGGTCGCCTTTTTTGTGATCGCGTAAAAACGATGGAATCCCTGTAGGAGCGAGCCTGCTCGCGAAAAACGTTCAGGCAACGCGGTCATTCAGGCTGGGCGCGTCATCGTTGACGTCCATCGCGAGCAGGCTCGCTCCTACAGGGGTATGGGTCAGGTGGTCTTGCGTGGCGCGCCGATCCAGTGGATGGCCAGTGCAATGAGCCCCAGGACCACACCAAACACCACAATCCCGGACCAGCCATAACGCGTCATCAACCACCCACTGACCACCGCCCCCACCGCCCCACCAAAAAACGTCGCCGTCATGTAAAGGCTGTTGATCCGCCCCTGCGCCTTGGGGTCGACCGCAAACGCCCGTGTCTGGTTGGACACCAACCCCGATTGCACGCCGATATCCAGCACGATCACCCCTAGCACCAACAGCGCCAATGAGTTTTGTGCACCCGCCAGCAGCAGATAGGCCAGCGTAACGATGCCGATGCTGGCGCCAATCACACTGCGTGAGCCCAGGCGGTCAGTGGCCCGACCACCGAGGGACGCCGCCAGCGCACCCGCCGCGCCGATGATGCCAAAGCCGCCAGCCCAGGCGCTGCCCAACTGGAAAGGACCCTGGGCCAGCAGCGCCGCCAGGTTCACCCAGAAGGCATTGAAGCAGGCCCACAACAGCGCCTGGACCATCATTGACTGGCGAATCGGCGCGTTGTCGCGCATCAGCGGCCACAGCGAAGCGAGCAGGCGCGGGTAGGACAGTTGAGTGCTCGGCACGCCTTGCGGCAGCAGTGCAGCCGCCGCGATCCACACCGGAATCATGAACGCCGCTTCCACGCCATACACCGCACGCCAGCCCCATGTGTCACCTACCACCCCGGCGATGGTACGGCCCAGCAGGATGCCGACCATGATCCCGCTGACCACCGTGCCGACATTGCGCCCCCGTTCGCTGGGCCTGGACATCACTGCCGCGAACGGCACCAGTTGCTGCGGCACGCAACTGACGATGCCGAGGCCGAAGGACGCGGCGATCAAGGTACCGACGCTGGGCGAGACGGCGGCGGCAATGGCGAAGCAGAAGGCCAGGGCGATCTGACCGAGCACCAGTTTGCGCCGGTCGAAACGGTCGCCCATGGGCAACAGCAGCGCCAGCCCGGTGGCGAAACCCAGCAGCGCCGCACCGGCCACCAGATCCACGGTGGTCAGGTCGAGACCCAGGTCCGTCGCAATCAACGGCAGGATCGGCTGGGTGCAGTAGATGTTGGTGATCACCGCGCCGGCAATGACCGCCATCATGATGATCTTGCCGCGTGACGCTACCGCTGGCGTGGACGCAGTCTCTGAGGTTAGGGGCAGGGCGCTCACGGCACTCTCCTTGAAGGTTGGCTTCCGGCAGTTGCGATGGGATATCGCGCGCGGGAGATGAGGGTCCAACCTTACGCACTCGCGTGAATCTGGATAATCACCTAGGATCGGGAATCATCCTTCCAAAATTTGATAGGGCGCCATGAACCGTCTTGAATCCATGTCGGTGCTGATCGCGGTGGTCGATGCCGGCAGTCTGTCCGCCGCCGCACGTTACCTGGGGATGCCGCTGGCCACCGTCAGCCGCAAAGTGGCGGAGCTGGAATCGCACCTCAAGACTCGCCTGTTGCATCGCACCACCCGGCAACTGTCGCTGACCGAAGCCGGGGCTTCTTACGTGGCGGCGTGCAGGAAAATTCTTGAAGAGATTGGCGAGGCCGAGCGTGCGGCGACCGGCGAATACGCATCGCCCAAGGGGCAGCTTGTGGTCACGGCGCCAGTGGTGTTCGGGCGCCTGCACCTGGTGCCGGTGGTGGCTGAGTTTCTCGCGCACTATCCCGACATCGAGATCAGCCTGATGCTCACCGACCGCGTGGTGCACCTGATGGAAGAGCACATCGACGTCGCTCTGCGCATTGGCGATTTGCCCGACAGCTCGCTCAAGGCCATGCAGGTGGGAGCCGTGCGCCGGGTCGTGTGTGCCAGTCCCGATTATCTGGCGACCCATGGTGAACCCGCCACGCCGCAGGACCTCAGCGGGCATGCCTGCATTACCTTCGAAGCCCTTGAATCCACCGGCGCATGGGTATTCGAGACGGGCAAGTCCGGGGTATCTGTGCCGGTTCACTCACGCTTTGCCGTCAACACGGCGGAAGCGGCCATCGACGCGGCGATACTTGGGGTCGGGGTGATCCGGGTGCTGTCCTATCAGGTCGCTCACGCCCTGAGTCAAAACGCCCTGAAGGTGGTGCTTGAACCTTTCGAGTCGTCGCCATTGCCGGTCAGCCTCGTGCACAAGGGGCAGGCGCCGCTGCCGCTGAAGCTGCGCGCCTTTCTTGACTTCGTAGCACCGCGATTACGGGCCCGCCTTCCCCTGTAGGAGCGAGCATGCTCGCGATGGTCGTTAACGATAACGCGGGCTGTCTGAATGCCAACGTTGACTGGACCTCCATCGCGAGCATGCTCGCTCCTACAGGGGGAACGCATTTTCCGGTCGGTAGGCTGCGACCGCCTCAACCTTTCACAAAACCTTCATCAAATGGTTCACCCAGCGACATGTGCAAGTCATAGGGCTGACACAGCCCGTGCCTAAAGTCGGTTGAAATCAAATGCGGCCATGGACGGTCGTTCAACCAGACAGAGAAGCCCATGAACGCAGCTATCCATGTCGATCATCTGAACAAGACCTTTGCGCGCAAGACCGCACTGGTCGACCTCGAACTGACCATCGCGGCCGGTGAGATGGTCGCGCTGATCGGCGCGTCCGGTTCCGGCAAATCCACCCTGTTGCGCCACCTCGCGGGCCTGGCCTGTTGCGACCGCAACAATGGCGGCAGCGTCAAGGTGCTGGGCCGCGAAGTGCAGGCCAGCGGACGGCTCAATGGCAAGGTGCGACGCCTGCGCGCCGACATCGGCTACATCTTCCAGCAGTTCAACCTGGTCAATCGCCTGAGCGTGCTCGACAACGTGCTGCTCGGTTGCCTGGGGCGCATGCCGCGCTGGCGCGGCAACCTGAGCCTGTTCAATGCCGAGGAAAAACAGTTCGCCCTGGAGTCGCTTGACCGCGTCGGCCTGGCGGATCTGGCGGCGCAGCGCGCTTCGACCCTGTCCGGCGGCCAGCAGCAGCGCGTGGCGATTGCCCGTGCTTTGACTCAGCGGGCCGAAGTGATCCTGGCGGATGAACCGATTGCCTCCCTCGACCCGGAATCGGCGCGCAAGGTCATGGAGATCCTTGCCGACATCAATCGCCGCGACGGCAAGACCGTCGTAGTGACGCTGCATCAAGTCGACTACGCCACCCGTTACTGCCCGCGCGCCGTGGCGCTCAAGGGCGGGCGCATTCATTTCGACGGCCACGCCGCCGAGCTGAGCAGCCAGTTCCTCAACGATTTGTACGGTGCCGACATCGACACCAGCCTGATGTGCGCCGACCAGCTTCGCCCCGTCGAAGCCGTACCCCGGCTGGTCATGGCACGCGCCTGAACAACCTTCGATTCCCAACCGTTCACCCTCAGGAAACCCTTCCATGTTGAACCGTATCGGTCGTGTTTTTGCTGTTGCAGCCCTCGCTGCCAGCTGTGTGCTGGGCACCGCCCAGGCTGAAGAAAAAGCCATCAACTTCGGCATCATGTCCACCGAGTCGTCGCAGAACCTCAAGAGCATCTGGCAGCCGTTTCTCGATGACATGCAGAAGAAAACCGGGCTGAAGGTCAACGCCACCTTCGCCTCCGACTATGCCGGCCTGATCCAGGGCATGCGCTTCAACAAGGTCGACGTCGCCTGGCTGGGCAACAAGGCCGCCATCGAGGCGGTGGACCGCTCCAACGGTGAAATCTTCGCCCAGACCGCCGCCGCCAGTGGCGCTGCCGGCTACTGGAGCGTGTTGATCGCGCGCAAGGACAGCCCGATCAACTCCGTCGACGACATGCTGAAAAACGCCAAGACCCTGACCTTCGGCAACGGTGATCCGAACTCCACCTCCGGCTACCTGGTACCGGGCTACTACGTGTTCGCCAAGAACAACGTCGACCCGGCCACCGCGTTCAAGCGCACCCTCAACTCCAGCCATGAAGTCAACGCGTTGAGCGTGGCCAAGGGCCAACTGGATGTGGCGACCTTCAACACTGAGAGCTGGGATCGCCTGGAAGTCACCCAGCCGGACAAGGCCGCCATGCTCAAGGTGATCTGGAAATCGCCGCTGATTCCGGCCGACCCGCTGGTATGGAGCAAGGCCTTGAGCGACAGCGAGAAGCAGAAGATCCGCGATTTCATCTTCAGCTACGGCGACACCGATTCCGAGAAAGCCGTGCTGGCGGGCATGCAGTTGGGCAAGTTCCTGAAATCCAGCGACGACCAGCTGCTGCCGATCCGCCAGCTCGAGCTGTTCAAGCAGCGCACCACCATCAATGCCGACACCAAGCTGGAAGCGGCAGACAAGGCCAAGAAGTTGGCTGACATCGATGCCGAACTGGCCAAGCTGCAAGAGCGCATCAGCTTGCTTGAGAAGACCGCCGACAAAAAATCCGCAGCCAACGGCTAACCCCTGTAGGAGCGAGCCTGCTCGCGATGAACGCAAGGACACCACGTTTCTCCCGGTTTCCCGCGTCATCGTTGACGACCATCGCGAGCAGGCTCGCTCCTACAGTTTCTGATTGACGCAATTCAGAGAAAACCTCATGACCACTCTTCACGCTGAAGCTGTCGGCAAGCGCACCTGGCCGCAGTACGCCGGTTGGGGCCTGTTCCTGGTCCTGCTGGCCTGGGCCTGGCACGGCGCCGAAATGAATCCGATGGCGCTGTACCGCGACTCGGGAAACATGGCGACCTTCGCCGCCGACTTTTTCCCGCCGGATTTCCATGAATGGCGCATGTACCTCAAGGAAATGATCGTCACCGTGCAAATCGCCCTGTGGGGCACGGTGCTGGCGATTGTCTGCTCGGTGCCGCTGGGCATCCTCTGCTCGGAAAACATCACCCCCTGGTGGATTCACCAGCCGCTGCGCCGGGTGATGGATGCCTTCCGTTCGATCAACGAAATGGTCTTCGCCATGTTGTTCGTGGTGGCGGTCGGCCTGGGGCCATTCGCCGGTGTGCTGGCGCTATGGATCAGCACCACCGGTGTGCTGGCCAAGCTGTTCGCCGAAGCCGTGGAAGCGATTGATCCGGGCCCCGTCGAAGGGGTTCGTGCCACCGGCGCCAGTGCCTTGCAGGAAGTGATCTGGGGCGTCATCCCGCAAGTGATGCCGCTGTGGGTGTCCTACGCGCTGTACCGCTTCGAGGCGAACGTGCGCTCGGCGACGGTGGTGGGGATGGTCGGCGCTGGCGGTATCGGCGTGATCCTCTGGGAAAACATCCGCGCCTTCCAGTTCGTCCAGACCTGCGCCGTGCTGCTGGTGATCATCGTCGTCGTCAGCCTGATCGACATCTTTTCGCAACGCCTGCGCAAGCAGTACATCTGATTATTCGGAGGGGTGCCTGCGGGCGCTTTTTTTAAAGCATGCAGTTGTCTAGACAAGATGAGCCGGTGTACCGCGAACTCGCCGACATCCTGCGTCGGGAGCTTTCGGACTACAGCGCCGGGGATTTCCTGCCGGCCGAGGTGCAACTGGCCGAACGCTTCGGCGTCAACCGCCACACCCTGCGCCGCGCCATCGATGAGTTGGTGTTCGAAGGCAGCCTGCTGCGCCGTCAGGGCAAAGGCACGCAAGTGCTGGAACGCCCGCTGATCTACCCGATGGCAGCGGATAGCGCCTACAGCCAGTCGTTGTCGGCCCAGGGCCTGGGCGTCGAGGCGGTGCTGCTCAAGCGTCGCTACTGCTTCGCCAGCCGTGAAGAGGCCGAGCACCTGGGCCTTGCCGAAATGGCGCCGATGATCGAACTGCAGACCCTGCGCAAGCTCGACGGGCAGCCGGTCAGCCTGATCCGCCATCGCTACTGCGCCAGCCATGCGCCGTTGCTGGCGGACTATACCGGCGGCTCCCTGCGCCAGTACCTGAGTGAGCGCGACCTGCCGCTGACCCGCACTCAAAGCCTGATCGGCGCCCGTTTGCCCAACCGCGAAGAAGCCGCGCTGTTGATGATGCCCCGGCATTTGCCGGCGCTGAGTGTATTCACCCTTTCCCGTGATCGCGACGGCCGCGCGGTGGAGCTTGCGCAGTCCACCAGCCGTTCCGATCGCTTCCAGTACCAGGTCGTCACCTGATGGAGAACTCCATGTCCAACCTTGTTCCCAACGCTGAAAGGCAGCACTGGATCGGCGTGCTGGCCCGCGCCCGTCGCAGCGAATTGCAGCCCCATGAAGACGCGTTGCGCGACGTCGAATACCAACTGATCCGCGCCCCGGAAATCGGCATGACCCTGGTCCGTGGCCGCATGGGTGGCAACGGTGCGCCGTTCAACGTCGGCGAAATGAGCGTGACCCGCTGCGTGGTGCGCCTGGCCGATGGCCGCACCGGCTACAGCTACCTGGCCGGTCGCGACAAGGTCCACGCCGAACTGGCCGCGCTGGCCGACGCCCATCTGCAAGGCACCCAGCAGCGCCATTGGCTCGAGCAAATCATCACGCCGCTGGCCGAGGCCCAGGCCGAACGCCGGGCACAAAAAGAGGCGGACACCGCCGCCACCAAAGTCGAATTCTTCACCCTCGTGCGAGGAGAAAACTGATGAGCGCACAGCTGTTGCAACCGGCGTTCGCCGACCCGGTGCTGGATGCCCAGCGCGGCTTTCGCGCAGCCCTCAAGGCATTGGCCGGTCCGGGTGTGATCCAGACTTTGTACGCCACCCCGAGCCTCGAAGGCCTGGCACCCGCGACTTACGCCCTGTGCCTGGCGCTACTGGATGTGGAAACGCCGCTGTGGCTGGCGCCGTCGTTCGACACGCCGCTGATCCGCGCCAACCTGACGTTCCACTGTGGCTGCCCGCTGACCGCCAAGCGTGAAGACGCACGCTTTGCCTTGCTCGCCGCCGACGATCTGCTCGACCTCGGCGGCTTCGACCTTGGCAACGACCGCTACCCCGATCAGTCCTGCACCTTGCTGGTTCAACTGCCGAGCCTCGATGGCGGGGCAGGACTGGCATGGCGCGGGCCGGGAATCGAAACCCAACACGACGTCGCATTGCCGGTGGCCGATGGCTTCTGGGGCGAACGTGAACGGCGCAACGAATTCCCCCGTGGACTGGACCTGTTTTTCACCGCCGGCCACGACCTGATCGGCCTGCCGCGCAGCACTCGCATCACACAGGAGCGTGCCTGATGTACGTAGCCGTCAAGGGTGGCGAACAGGCCATCGACAATGCCCACCGCCTGCTGGCGAAAAAACGCCGGGGCGATACCGCGGTCACTGAACTGAGCGTCGAGCAGATCCGTCAGCAGCTGCCGCTGGCGGTGGCGCGGGTGATGAGCGAAGGCTCGCTGTTCGACGAAGAACTCGCGGCGCTGGCGATCAAGCAAGCGGCGGGGGATCTGGTGGAAGCGATTTTCCTGCTGCGTGCCTACCGCACCACGTTGCCGCGTTTCAGCCCGAGCCTGCCGATCGACACCGCGAAAATGCAGCTCAGCCGACGCATCTCGGCGACCTTCAAGGACCTGCCCGGCGGGCAACTGCTGGGGCCAACCTTCGATTACACCCATCGCCTGCTGGACTTTGCGCTGCTGGCCGAGGGCGAGTATCCGGGCCCGCAAGCCACCGACAACGCCACCGTTGAAGACTGCCCGCGCGTACTCGGCTTGCTGGCTCAGGAAGGCCTGATCAAGAACGAATCGGACAACAACGAAAGCGTCGCCGACATCACCCGCGACCCGCTGGAGTTGCCCGCCAGCCGCGCCGAGCGCCTGCAAGCCCTGGCCCGTGGCGATGAAGGTTTTCTGCTGGCGCTGGGTTATTCGACCCAACGCGGTTATGGCCGCAACCACCCGTTCGCCGGGGAAATCCGCATCGGCGACGTCGAGGTCTGGATCGACCCTGAAGAACTGGGTTTCCCGATCTGCCTGGGCAGCATCGAAGTGACCGAGTGCGAGATGGTCAACCAGTTCGTCGGTTCGGCCACGGAGCTGGCGCAGTTCACCCGTGGTTACGGCCTGGCCTTCGGGCATGCCGAGCGCAAGGCCATGGGTATGGCGCTGGTCGACCGCGCGCTGCGCGCCAAGGAATACAACGAAGAAATCCAGTCCCCGGCGCAGCAGGAAGAGTTCGTGCTGATGCACTGCGACAACGTCGAGGCGTCCGGCTTCGTCTCGCACCTCAAGTTGCCTCACTACGTCGACTTCCAGGCCGAACTGGAGCTGATCCGCAAACTGCGCAAGCCTGCCGAGGGCAGCAACCATGAATGACCAGACTCAAACGCCGGTACGCGACGCGGCGTACAACTTCGCCTACCTCGATGAACAGACCAAGCGCATGATCCGTCGCGCCTTGCTCAAGGCCGTGGCGATCCCCGGCTATCAAGTGCCGTTCGGTGGTCGCGAGATGCCGTTGCCGTATGGCTGGGGCACCGGTGGCATGCAATTGACCGCCGCGATTCTCGGTGACGATGACGTGCTCAAGGTCATCGATCAGGGTGCCGACGACACCACCAACGCCGTGTCGATCCGTCGGTTCTTCGCCCGCACCGCAGGCGTCGCCACCACTGAGGTAACGCCGGAAGCGACGGTGATCCAGACCCGTCACCGCATCCCGGAAACCCCGCTGCATGCCGATCAGATCATGGTCTATCAGGTGCCGATCCCGGAGCCGCTGCGCTTTATCGAACCGTCGGAAACCGAGACCCGGACCATGCACGCGCTCAACGATTACGGGGTGATGCACGTCAAGCTGTACGAGGACATCGCCACCTTCGGCCACATTGCCACGGCTTACGCCTACCCGGTGATGGTCGACGAGCGCTACGTGATGGACCCGTCACCCATCCCCAAATTCGATAACCCGAAACTCGACATGAGTCCGGCGCTGATGCTGTTCGGTGCCGGCCGCGAGAAGCGCCTGTACGCGGTACCGCCGTACACCCGCGTCACCAGCCTGGACTTCGAGGATCACCCGTTCGAAGTGCAGCAATGGGAACAGAACTGCGCCATCTGTGGCAGCCACGATTCGTTCCTCGATGAGCTGATTCTCGACGACGCCGGTACGCAGAGCTTCGTCTGTTCCGACACCTATTACTGCGCCCAGCGCGTCAGCCAGCAGGAGCAGGGCCAATGAATCAGGCGCTGAAAAACGATCTGTCCGTGTCCACCGAGCCGTTGCTGCAAGTGCAGGGCCTGTCGCTGTTGTACGGCCCGGAAAAGGGCTGCCAGGACGTCAGCTTCGACCTGTACCCCGGCGAAGTGCTGGGGATTGTCGGCGAGTCCGGTTCCGGCAAGTCGACCCTGCTGTCGCTGCTCAGCGGACGTTTGCCGCCGCAGAGCGGCTCCATCGGCTACCGCGACAAACAGGGCCAGTGGCTGGACTTGTACAGCGCCAGCGAAGCCGAGCGCCGCACCTTGCTGCGCACCGAATGGGGCTTCGTCGAGCAGAACCCCCGGGACGGTTTGCGCATGGGCGTGTCGGCTGGCGCCAACATCGGCGAGCGCTTGATGGCTCAGGGTGTACGTAATTACCAGCAGCTGCGTGGCGCCGGTCTGGACTGGCTGAGCCAGGTGGAAATCGACCCGCAACGCATCGATGACTTGCCCCGGACCTTTTCCGGCGGCATGCAGCAACGCCTGCAAATCGCCCGCAACCTGGTGTCGAGTCCGCGCCTGGTGTTCATGGATGAACCGACCGGCGGCCTCGATGTGTCGGTGCAGGCACGCTTGCTCGACTTGCTGCGTGGGCTGGTGCGGGAGCTGGATCTGGCGGTGGTGATCGTCACCCACGACCTGGCAGTGGCGCGGCTGCTGGCGGATCGCCTGATGGTGATGCGCCGCTCGCGGGTGGTGGAAACCGGGCTGACCGATCAGATCCTCGACGATCCGCAGCACCCTTACTCTCAACTGTTGGTGTCTTCGGTGCTGCAGCCATGATGAATCCTTTGATCGAGGTCCGTGACCTCTCGAAAACCTTCACCCTGCACCAGCAGAACGGCGTGGTCCTCAATGTGTTGCGCGGGGTGGATTTCAGTGTGGCGGGCGGCGAATGCCTGGTGTTGCACGGCCAGTCCGGTGCCGGCAAGAGCACCTTGCTGCGCACCCTGTACGGCAACTACCTGCCGGCGGGCGGCAGCATCCGCGTGCAGCACGATGGCCAGTGGCTGGAACTGGTGGGCGCCGAGCCCCGGGACATTCTGCAAGTACGCCAGCGCACCCTGGGTTATGTCAGCCAGTTCCTGCGGGTGATCCCGCGAGTCGCCTGCCTGGACGTGGTGATGGAGCCGGCGCTGGCCCGTGGCTGGTCCAGGCAACTGGCGCAATCGCGCGCCGAACTGCTGCTTAGCCGCCTGAACATCCCGCAACGCCTGTGGCAACTGTCGCCCAACACCTTCTCCGGTGGCGAGCAGCAGCGGGTCAACATCGCCCGTGGGTTCATGGTGGCCTGGCCGGTGATGTTGCTCGACGAACCGACGGCTTCGCTGGACGACAGCAACCGTCAGGTGGTGCTGGAACTGATGAACGAAGCCAAGCAAGCCGGTGCCGCGCTGATCGGCATCTTCCACGACCGCGTTGCCCGCGAGGCGGTCGCCGATCGCCATCTCGACATGACTCCCTCCGCCGTGAACGACAAGGAATACGCCGATGCCCGTTGAACAGATCCTCAGCAATGCCCAACTGGTCACCGCCGACCGCGTGTTCCAAGGCACCGTGCTGCTGCGCGACGGCGTGATTGCCGACATTGCCGAAGGCCACAGCCGTTTGCCCCAGGCCCAGGACCTCAACGGCGATTTCCTGCTGCCGGGTCTGGTTGAGCTGCACACCGACAACCTGGAAAAACACATGACCCCGCGCCCCGGCGTGGACTGGCCGTCGCGTTCGGCGGTGCTCAGCCACGATGCGCAGATCGTCGCGGCGGGCATCACCACGGTGTTCGACGCGGTGTCCATCGGCGACGTGAACCCCAAGGGCAATCGCATGCAGAAACTGCCGGCGATGCTCGAAGCGATTTCAAGCGCCTCCGACGCCGGCCTTACCCGCGCCGAACACCGCCTGCACCTGCGCTGCGAGCTGTGCCACCCGGATACTCTCAGTGTGTTCCGCGATCTGGTGGAGAACCCGCTGGTGCAGTTGGTGTCGGTGATGGACCATTCGCCGGGTCAGCGCCAATTCGTGCTGGAGTCCAAGTACCGTGAGTACTACATGGGCAAGTACCACCTGACGACCACGCAAATGGATGAATTCATCACCTTGCAGATGGCCAACTCCCGCCAGTACAGCGACCGCTATCGCGCGGCGATCGTCGAGCATTGCCTGGCGCGGGGCCTGTCGGTGGCCAGCCATGATGACGCGACCCTGGCCCACGTCGAGGAGTCGGCGCGCTACGGCATGACCATCGCCGAGTTCCCGACCACCGTCGAGGCGGCGCGCGGTTGCAAGGAGCACAACATGAAAGTGTTGATGGGCGCACCGAACATCGTGCGTGGCGGTTCGCACTCGGGTAACGTGGCGGCCGCCGAACTGGCGGCAGAAGGATTGCTGGATATTCTGTCCAGTGACTACTACCCGGCGAGCCTGCTGCAAGCGGCGTTCGCACTGGCGGCGCAGAGTGATCGAATCGATCTGGCCGAAGCGATGCGCATGGTCAGCCTGGCCCCGGCCCGGGCCGCAGGCCTGACCGATCGTGGCGAAATCGCCAGGGGTTTGCGCGCCGACTTGATTCAGGCGCGCAGTCAGGACGGTTTGCCGGTGGTCCAGCAAGTATGGCGACAAGCGAAGAGGGTGTTTTGATGTCAGGCAGGTTGATCTATCTCATCGGGCCTTCAGGTTCGGGCAAGGACAGCCTGCTGGATGCCGCGCGCGCGCGGTTGGCCGAACGTGGCTGCCGCATCGTGCGGCGGGTCATCACCCGCTCGGCGGAAGCGGTGGGCGAGGCGGCGCTGGGTGTCAGCATGCAAGAGTTCGACGAGATGCAGGCCCGGGGCGCCTTTGCCCTGAGCTGGCGGGCCAATGGACTGGCATATGGCATCCCGAAGGAAATCGACGATTGGCTGGCGGCGGGGGACGACGTGCTGATCAATGGCTCGCGCGGACATCTGCCGCAGACCCGCGAGCGCTATCCGAACGTATTGGTGGTGCTGCTGACCGTGGACGAGGCGGTGTTGCGTCAGCGCCTGCTGGCGCGCGGGCGTGAGTCGGTGGCGGAAATCGATCAGCGGCTGGCGCGCAATCAGCGCTTTGGCGAGCGTTTGCTGGCGGAGGACCCGAACGTGCATTTGCTCGATAACTCAGGCTCGCTGGAGCGAACCGTAGAACGCCTGCTGGGCTGCATCGACGAGCCGCCCCTATGCGCCTGACGCTGCTGGGTACCGGCGATGCCCGGCAGGTTCCCGTCTATGGGTGCGAATGCCAGGCCTGTGTTCGCGCCCATATCGACGAACGCTGGCGGCGCCGGCCTTGCTGTGCGCTGATCGAATGCGGCGAGCAGCGCTGGCTGATCGACAGCGGCCTGCCGGACCTCACCGAACGTTTCCCGCCGCGCAGCTTCAACGGC
The DNA here is from genome assembly GCF_003228315.1 of Pseudomonas putida. NCBI lineage: Bacteria > Pseudomonadati > Pseudomonadota > Gammaproteobacteria > Pseudomonadales > Pseudomonadaceae > Pseudomonas > Pseudomonas putida. Next base: position 2,677,501 of record NZ_CP029693.1, on the reverse strand, counting down.
GTCTTCCAGACCCACTACCACGCTGACCATGCTCAGGGTTTGCTGCATCTGCGCTGGGGCCAGGGTCTGGTGATTCCGGTGCACGGGCCGGTGGACCCGGAAGGTTTGGCAGACCTCTACAAGCATCCGGGGATTCTGGATTTCAGCCGGCCGTTCGAGGCTTTCGAGACCCGTCTTTTCGGCAGTTTGAGCGTTACGGCGTTACCGCTGCTGCACTCCAAGCCGACCCTCGGCTATCTGTTGGAGGGTGAGGGACGGCGCATCGCTTACCTGACTGACACTGTCGGCCTGCCTGCGGACACCACGGCGTTTCTGCAACGACAGCCGCTGGATGTGCTGGTGCTCGACTGTTCAATGCCGCCGCAGCCGCAGGCGCCGCGTAATCACAATGATTTGAATCTGGCGTTGCAGTGTATTGATCAATTGCAGCCCGGGTCGGCGGTGCTGACCCATGTGGGGCATACGTTGGATGCATGGTTGATGGAGCATCGCGGGGAGCTGCCGGGGAATGTCAGCGTGGGGTTTGATGGACAGGCGATCTGAACGCAGAGCGTTTTATTCATAACCCATCTTCAACGCCATTGCCTGTTCGGCGAGAAGTGTCATCGCGTATTCGCTGGCATTGGCCGCCATCAAAGCCTGCACATACTCGACAAACGCCCGGGCCTTGGCGCTGACCATCCGGCCCGTGGGAAACACCGCCCACAGGTCTTGATTGGGCAGCGTCCAATCGGCCATCACTTCCCTGACCGAACCGTTGGCCAGTTCCGGCGCAAACATCCATTCGGACGCCATGGTCAGCCCCTGATGCGCCAGCACAGCCGCGCGCAAACCTTCGGCGGCGTTGACGCGGATCCTGCCGCTGACGTTCACCGATTGTTCTTCGCCGGTCTTCTTGAATGACCAGGTGGCCCCGCCACCCAGTGCGTAAACGATTGCCTGGTGTTGACTCAAATCGTTGGGGCAGTCGGGTTCGCCGTGCTTGTCGAAATAGGTGGGTGTGCCCAGCACCACGCGCCGGCATTCGGCAATCTTGCGGGCGGTGAGGCTGGAGTCGCTCAAGGTGCCCATGCGCAGTGCAACGTCGATGCCTTCTTCCACCAGATTGACGTGGCGATCATCGAGCATCAGGTCGATGTTGAGTTGCGGATGCTGCTCCAGAAACGGTCCCAGGCGCGGGACGATATGCTGCCGGCCAAATGTCACGGCGGCGCAGACACGCAGGTTGCCGCTCAGGCCGCTGGCCGAGCCGCGAGCAGCGCTGTCGGCCTCATCGGCCTCTTCGATGGCGCGCTTGGCCCGCTCGAAAAACGCCAGACCCGCTTCGGTGGGTGTCAGGCCTCGGGTCGAGCGCAACAGCAGCCGAACCGCCAGGCGCGCCTCCAATTGAGCAATGGTTTTCGACACGGCGGGCTGGCCGATATTCAGGCGTCTGGCAGCAGCGGAAAACGAGCCGGTTTCCACCACGTAGACAAAGGTTTCCATTGCTGCGAGACGATCCATCGAAGGGCCTTTTAAAGTCTGAAAGTTTCACCAACCATTGTAGGAGCGAGCCTGCTCGCGATGTGGCCGGCACATCCAGCATCTATGGTGCCTGACACGCCGCTATCGCGAGCAGGCTCGCTCCTACAGGATTAGCGCACAACCTGTGGGAGCAAGGCTTGCCCGCGATGCTTTTTGGGGACTACGCGGTCGCCAGCGAACGCTTCTCTGAAACACTCAAGAACCGCACCAGCGCCACCAGCGGAAACGCACTGCCCACCACCACGATCCACAACCAGCCGCCCTGCTCGTATACCGCACTGGCCACGGAAGAGCCGAACGCGCCACCGATGAAGATACTGGTCATGTACAGCGCATTCAGGCGGCTGCGGCTCTTGGCGTCGAGGGCGTAGACCGCGCGCTGGCCCAGGACCATGTTCATCTGCACGCAGAAATCCAGGACCACGCCGGTCACGGCCAGGCCGATGACGCTGTAGGCCGGATGAATGAAGGCCGGCAGGAAGCTCAGGCTGGCGAACAGCAATGCCAGCAGGGACGCGATGCGAGTGTGGCCGGCATCGGCCAGGCGACCGGCGATGGGCGCGGCGATGGCCCCGATCGCCCCGACCAGCGCGAAAATCGCGATCTGCGATTGCGACAAGCCATGGTTGCGCGCCAGTTCCAGCGGCACTGCGGTCCAGAACAGGCTGAAGGTGGCGAACATGCAACCCTGGTAAAACGCGCGCTGACGCAACACCGGTTGCTTGCGCAGCAGCGTCCACAGCGAGCCGAGCAGCTGCCCATAGGTCGCGCTGTGATCAGGCTTGTGCTTGGGAATGGTCACCGCTACCACAATGCTGATCGCCACCATCAACAGCGCCGCGAAGATGAACATCGCCCGCCAGCCAAAGTGATCGGCGATCACGCTGGACACCGGTCGCGCCAACAGAATGCCCAACAGCAGCCCGCCCATGATTCCACCTACCACCCGGCCACGAGACTCTTCCGGTGCCAGGTGTGCGGCCAACGGAATCAGGATCTGCACCGACACCGAGCTGAAACCCACCAGCAGCGAAACCAGCAAAAACACATTCGGCTGATCCGTGAAGGCCGCGCCCATCAGGCTGGCAATCGCCACCAGGTTGGTGATGATCATCAAGCGACGGTTTTCCAGCAGGTCGCCCAGCGGCACCAGGAAGAACAGGCCCAGGGCATAACCGATCTGGGTCAGGGAGACGATGAAACTGGCCAGGCTGTTGCTCAGGCCCACGTCCGGCGCGATCAGGCCGATGATCGGCTGCGCGTAATAGAGGTTGCCCACGATTGCGCCACAGCAGAAGGCGAACAGCAGCACCATGCTTCGGGTCATTGTCGCGGTGCCGTGGGGCACTTGGGTCGCTGGATTCATAACGTGTCTCGCTGAGCTGAAGAGAATGCGTGCAGGCTAAAGGCCCGACCGGTGCGGCAGAAGAGGGATTGAGGTGATAGCAGTCATTCCATTGCGGAATGAGTGACGAACGCGCGTGCCGTTTGCCGGTGAGCGTTGCGTCGAAAAATCATCGGTCGATGATACATTCACTTACATCTTGTTCGATAGCGTGCTTATGTTCTCTTTCCCGTTTCATCACAGGCAGGCATTTTCCATGAATGCGATGTTTCGTCTCCTTGTTCGCGGTGTTTCGCTGGTCACGCTGGTTGGTTTGTGCAGCGCCGGGCTGGCCCAGGCTGAAGATGCACCGGGCACGCGTATGGGCGTGCGCGGCGAAATTACCGGGGTGAGCCCCGATGTGCTGAAAGTCCACGCCAACAGCGGCGAGAACCTGGTGGTCAACCTGACCCAGAACACCAAGGTTCGCGCCGTCACCCTGGCCAATATCGAAGACATCAAGCCCGGCAGCTACATCGGTTCGGCGGCCATTCCTCAGGAGGATGGCACCCTCAAGGCGCTTGAGGTGCATGTGTTCCCTCCGGAGCTGGCGGGCAGCGGCGACGGCCATCGGCCCTTCGATCTGGTCAAGGGCAGCAGCATGACCAATGGCAGTGTCGGCGATCTGGTGGTCAGCAATGGCCGGGTGCTGACGGTGAACTACAAGGGCGGCCAGCAGAAAATCCTGGTGCCGGAAGACGTACCGATCGTCAATCTGGTGTCGGGGGATCGCAGCTTGCTGAAAGTGGGGGTGAAGATCGTCACGTTCGTGACCCGCAGTGCTGACGGTACTCTCACGGCTCAATCGATTTCCGCCGGCAAGGACGGGGTAACGCCCCCGATGTAATGGCGTGTCGAGATTCCTGTAGGAGCGAGCCTGCTCGCGATTGCGGCGTGTCAGTCGGAATTAATGTTCACTGATATACCGCAATCGCGAGCAGGCTCGCTCCTACAGGGTACCTACCGGCCATCCGAAGAAATGCCAGCATTTTGCTGGCGACTAAAATCTACTGGGGGATCACTTCAACGCGTCCTTACAAAGCGGGAGTATCACGATGAAAATCGTATCTTCGCTGGCGTTGGTGGTAGCGGTTGGGACGATCCTCGGGTGCTCTACAGTGCCTGATCGCCAGGTCACCAACGTTCCCCTTGACGCTACACCCATCAATGCCGGGAAAATCGCCCGGCCCATCATGATGGCCGATGGTCATGCGACTGTGTTCTGGTTCGCTGTCAGTGGCGAATCCATGGGCAGCGCACTGCCAGGCCGTCTGCAGGCCTACATCTACCCCGGAAGCTGCGCAAACCTGGGAGCCAAACCGGCTTATGACATGAACGACGGCCCGAATGCGCGGTTCTATTCCGGGGCGTCGTACCAGTACTTCTGGAAGAGCGCACCGGCCTCCTTCGAGACGCTTCGAGCGGGCGGCTATGCGTTGGTGGTGCGGGAAAGTCCGGCCGATGGGCACCAGGCAATCTTCTGCGGCAACCTGAGCTGAAATACACACCAACGCTGTAGGAGCGAGCCTGCTCGCGATGGACTTGAGGACGCCGCGTTTTTTCAGAAAACACACGTTATCGTTAACGACCATCGCGAGCAGGCTCGCTCCTACAGTAGTTCGGCGTTTTATCAACAAAAAAGGCGACCTCTTCAGGTCGCCTTTTTCACATCCAGTGCTTACTGGGTGTAGATCTGATCGAAAACCCCGCCATCATTGAAGTGGGTTTTCTGCACGGTGCGCCAATCGCCGAAGGTCTTCTCCACCGACAGGAAGTCGACTTTCGGGAAGCGGTCGGTGTACTTGGCCAGCACCGCCGGATCACGCGGACGCAGGTAGTTGGCGGCGGCGATTTCCTGGCCTTCCGGTGACCACAGGTACTTCAGGTACTCCTCGGCGGCGGCGCGGGTGCCTTTCTTGTCGACCGATTTGTCGACCACCGACACCGGCGGCTCGGCTTCGGCGGAGACGCTTGGGTAGATCACTTCGAACTGGTCGCGACCGAACTCGCGGGCAATCATTTCCGCTTCGTTCTCGAAGGTCACCAGCACGTCGCCGATCTGGTTGGTCATGAAGGTGGTGGTGGCGGCGCGGCCACCGGTGTCGAGCACCGGCGCTTGCTTGAACAGCTTGCCGACGAACTCCTTGGCCTTGTTCTCGTCGCCGCCGTTTTTCAGCACGTAGCCCCAGGCGGACAGGTAGGTGTAGCGACCGTTACCCGAGGTTTTCGGGTTGGGCACGACCACTTGCACGCCGTCCTTGAGCAGGTCCGGCCAGTCCTTGAGGGCCTTGGGGTTGCCCTTGCGCACGATGAACACGGTGGCCGAGGTGAATGGCGCGCTGTTGTTCGGCAGGCGGGTGACCCAGTTGTCCGGGACCAGCTTGCCGTTGTCCGCCAGGGCATTGATGTCGGTGGCCATGTTCATGGTGATCACGTCAGCCGGCAGGCCATCGATGACCGAACGCGCCTGTTTGCTGGAGCCGCCGAAGGACATCTGCAGGGTGATGTTTTCGTTGTGCTCGGCTTGCCAGTGTTTCTGGAACGCAGTGTTGTAGTCCTTGTAGAAATCGCGCATCACGTCGTAGGAAACGTTGAGCAGGGTCGGTGCAGCCTGGGCCATGCTGGTCAGGGCCAGGCCAGCGGCCAGGAGTGAGGCGCCAAAGAGTTTTTTCACTGCGAATTCCTTGTTCTGTTTTTGTAGGAGCGAGCCTGCTCGCGAAAAACGTCAATACAACGCGGGCGTTCAGACAGCCCGCGTCATCGTTGACGTCCATCGCGAGCAGGCTCGCTCCTACAGTTGGGTTATGTGTGAGGCGATACCAATTTGCCAGCGACTATAACTGGGCACCCATAGTCCGTTTAAAGACTAAAAAGCTCTTTGCTTATTCCAGTTTTTTAAACAATGCATTGCCGCAACGGGAGCAGAACGCGGCGCCATGTTCGTGGCTGTTTTTCTTGCACACCGGGCAGTCGTGTTGCAGCTGCTCGCCACGCATGGTGTTGGCCAGTTCGGCGGTGAAGATCCCGGTCGGTACGGCAATGATCGAATAACCGGTGATCATGACCATCGACGAGATCACCTGGCCCAGCACCGTTCTGGGCACGATGTCGCCGTAGCCGACGGTGGTCAGCGTCACAATGGCCCAGTAGATACCCTTGGGAATGCTGGTGAACCCGTGCTCCGGGCCTTCGACCACGTACATCAGCGTGCCGAACACCGTGACCAGGGTGCAGACGCTGAGCAGGAACACGAGGATTTTCTGCTTGCTGCCGCGCAGGGCGTCGAGCAGGTAATGGGCTTGCTTGAGGTAAGGGCTGAGCTTGAGCACGCGGAAAATCCGCAGCATCCGGATGATCCGGATGATCAGTAGGTACTGGGCATCGGCGTAATAGAGCGCGAGGATGCCGGGCACGATCGCCAGCACATCCACCAGCCCGTAGAAACTGAAGGCATAACGCAAGGGCTTGGGCGAGCAATACAGGCGCAGGATGTATTCGCCAAGGAAGATCACCGTGAAGCCCCACTCGATGTACGCCAGCACGTCGGCGTAGTTCTTGTGGATGGTGTCGATGCTGTCGAGCATCACGATCACCAGGCTGGCGAGGATGATCAACAGCAAAATGCCGTCGAATCGCCTGCCAGCCTTGGTGTCGGTCTGGAAAATCATGACGTAGAGCTGTTCACGCCAGTTTTTGCTGCTGTCCATGGATAACGCCTGACTCGAAGATCAGCGCAGCCTAGGTTGATTGTCCCCGTGAGCGCAAGGCGCGTTATCGACAGTGGTGGTGCCGAGCATCTGGATGCCGGCGCGGATCAGCCAGCAGGCAAGAATGAACGGTGCGGTCAACGTGGCCAGGCCGGCGGCGGCGAACAGCGGCGTCAGCAGCAGTGCCAGGACAATGCCGAGCAGTGGCAGCCAGGGATGCTGGCGCTGCGTGCTGAAGGCGAGGGCAGCCAGCACCGCGTTGTAGCCGCCAAGGCCCTGCAGGGCGGAGCCGGTCTCGTGGTGCAGCAGGCTGGAGGCCAGGCCGATGGCGGATGCCAGCAGCACCCAGCAAAAGGCCCGGCGATCGGCGATCAGCAAACCGGTGGCAATCATCGCCCCGGCCAGCGGATGGTCGAGGAACATCACCTGGCCGATGCCCTTGAGCAACGCGGCCAAAAGGTTCGTGGTGTTCAATTCAATCAGCGGGGCGGCCGTGGAGGGTTCGGCAAAGCACAGCAGCAACCAGCTCAGGCCCACGAACGGCGCGGTATAGGCGGGCACGGTCTGATTGACGCGGGCGCGCTTGAGCCATTGCTGGGTGATGATCGCACTCAGGCCGCCGGCCGCCAGAATCAGTGGCGGCATCATCGCCGACCAGGGGAAATACAGACTCAGCAGCAGGCCCAGCAACACGCCGTTGTAGCTGAACAATCCGGCCTGGCGATCGGCCTTGGCATAGTTGCGCCGTTGCGCGGTGAGCAGTCCGGCGACGCCACCGAGCAAGGCACCGCCGAGCAGTGCAGGCGCAGTGAACAAAATGGCGGACAGGCACAGCAGGCCGCAGAGCGGATGGCGCTGGAGGAATATTTGACTGAAACCGTTGAGGAAGGCCTCGGCCCAGTCGGGGCAGTGGGTGTTGAAGTGGTTGGCAGGCATGGCAGTTCTAAAAGTCAGTTAAACCGTGTCGCCGCCTTCGCGAGCAGGCTCGCTCCCACAATGAATCTTTGTTCAATATTAGATGTGTGATCGACACAATCTAATGTGGGAGCGAGCCTGCTCGTGAAGAGGCCGGTATGGGCGCTCTAGATCAACGTCTCGATACGCAGAGAGTTAGTCGATCCCGGCTGCCCAAAGGGCACACCCGCGGTGATCAATAACGTATCGCCACGCTCGGCCATGCCCTGGGCCTGGGCGATTTCCAGCGCGGTGGAACACACCTCATCCACCTGACGCAGGCGATCATTGACCACCGAATGCACGCCCCAGGCCACGGTCAGGCGGCGAGCGGTCTGCAGGTTCGGCGTCAGGTTGAGGATCGGCACCGTCGGCCGTTCCCGCGCGGCGCGCAAACTCGAGGCGCCTGATTCGCTGTAGTTCACCAGCACCGCCACCGGCAGCACGTTGCTGATGCGGCGGATCGCGCAGCTGATCGCGTCGGACACCGTGGCTTCGGCTTTCGGTCGGCTGACGTCGAGCTGGGCCTGATAGTCCGGGCCGTTTTCCACCTGACGGATGATCTTGCTCATCATCTGCACGGCTTCCAGCGGGTATTCACCGGAGGCGGTTTCCGCCGACAGCATCACCGCATCGGCGCCTTCGGCCACGGCGTTGGCCACGTCCGTGACCTCGGCGCGGGTCGGTGCCGGGGAGAAGCGCATCGATTCGAGCATCTGCGTGGCCACCACCACCGGTTTGCCGAGCTGACGGCAAGTGCTGATGATGTTTTTCTGAATCTGCGGCACGCTTTCGGCCGGCACTTCCACGCCCAGATCGCCACGGGCGACCATGATCGCGTCGCTCAACTCGGCGATTTCCCGCAGTTGTGTCACCGCCGATGGCTTCTCGATCTTGGCCATCAGGAAGGCCCGGTCACCGATCAGCGCGCGGGCTTCGCGGATGTCGTCCGGACGCTGCACGAACGACAACGCCACCCAGTCCACACCCAGTTCCAGACCGAAACTCAGATCGCGGCGATCCTTGGCGGTCAGCGGGCTGAGGTCGAGCACCGCTTGCGGCACGTTCACGCCTTTGCGGTCCGACAGCTCGCCGCCGTTGAGCACCGTGGTGTCGATGGCATCGGCGTATTTGGTGACCACGCGCAGGCGCAGTTTGCCGTCGTCCAGCAGCAGGTCCATGCCCGGCTCGAGCGCGGCGATGATTTCCGGGTGCGGCAGGTTGACCCGGCGCTCATCGCCCGGCGTGGTATCGAGGTCCAGGCGCAAAGCCTGGCCGCGCACCAGTTGCACCTTGCCCTCGGCGAACTTGCCGACCCGCAGTTTCGGGCCTTGCAGGTCCATCAGGATGCCCAGCGGATAATTGAGCTGGCGCTCGACTTCACGAATCCACTGGTAGCGCTGGGCGTGGTCGGCGTGATCGCCGTGGCTGAAGTTCAGGCGAAAGATGTTGACCCCGGCCTGTACCAGCTCACGAATGTCGTCGATCCCGTCAATGGCCGGGCCGAGGGTGGCGAGGATTTTGACTTTTTTATCAGGCGTCATGGTGAGTGCTCTCGAGGATCAGGATGGCGCGGAAGTCGTTGACGTTGGTGCGGGTCGGCTCGGTGACGATCAAGGCGTCCAGCGCCTGGAAGTAGCCGTAGCCGTTGTTGTTATCCAGCTCGTCGCTGGCGCTCAGGCCCAAGGCAGCGGCGCGGGCGTAGCTGTCCGGAGTCATGATGGCGCCGGCGTTGTCTTCGGAGCCGTCGATGCCATCGGTGTCACCGGCCAGCGCATAGACGCCGGGCAGACCCTTGAGGCTGTCGGTCAGGCTCAGCAGGAATTCGGCGTTGCGTCCGCCACGACCATTGCCGCGCACGGTGACGGTGGTTTCGCCGCCGGAAAGAATCACGCAGGGCGCCGCCAACGGCTGGCCGTGCTGCACCACCTGACGGGCGATACCGGCGTGGACTTTCGCCACTTCGCGGGATTCGCCTTCCAGATCGCCGAGGATCAGCGGGCTGAAACCGGCCTGACGGCATTTCACCGCTGCCGCTTCCAGTGACTGCTGCGGACGGGCGATCAGCTGGAAGTGGCTGCGGGCCAGGCTCGGATCGCCGGGTTTGACGGTTTCCGATTCCGGGCTTTGCAGCCAGGTGCGTACGGAGGCCGGCACGTCGATGTTGTAGCGCTTGAGGATCGCCAGCGCTTCGGCCGAGGTGCTCGGGTCGGCCACGGTGGGGCCGGAGGCGATGACCGTGGCGAGGTCGCCCGGTACATCGGAAATCGCATAGGTATAAACAGTGGCAGGCCAGCAGGCTTTGCCCAGGCGTCCGCCCTTGATCGCCGAGAGGTGCTTGCGCACGCAGTTCATCTCGCCGATGGTGGCGCCGGATTTGAGCAGGGCCTTGTTGATCGACTGTTTGTCGGCCAGGGTGATGCCGGCTGCGGGAAGGGCCAGCAGCGCCGAGCCGCCACCGGATAGCAGGAATATCACGCGGTCGCTTTCCGTCAGGTTGCTGACCAGCTCGAATACGCGCTTGGCGACGGCCTGGCCGGCGGCGTCCGGTACCGGATGCGCGGCTTCGACCACTTCGATTTTTTCGCAGGGCGCGCCGTGACCGTAACGCGTCACCACCAGACCGGACACTTCACCCTGCCAGCAGCGCTCGACCACCTGGGCCATGGCGGCCGCGGCCTTGCCGGCGCCGATGACGATGACCCGGCCGGTGCGATCGGCTGGCAGATGGGCTTCGAGGACTTGCTGCGGATGGGCCGCGTCGATGGCTGTGGCGAACAGCTCGCGCAGGAATTGTTGCGGATCGACCGACATGGCGGGCTCCCGGAATTCTTGTTTTTGGAAGGGCAACTCGGGTTCCTGTAGGAGCGAGCCTGCTCGCGATAGCGGTGTGTCAGTCAACATGGATGTTGATAGTCAGGGACTCATCGCGAGCAGGCTCGCTCCTACAGGTTTGATGCGGTGTTGCGCAGGGCTTACTTCTTGTCGCGAATCGAGAAGTTCGCCATGTGCTCCAGACCCTTGATCAGTGCCGAGTGGTCCCAGTTGCTGCCACCGATGGCCGCACAGGTGCTGAACACTTGCTGGGCGTTGGCGGTGTTGGGCAGGTTGATGTTCAGTTCCTTGGCACCTTGCAGGGCCAGGTTCAGGTCCTTCTGGTGCAGGCTGATGCGGAAGCCCGGATCGAAGGTGCCCTTGATCATGCGCTCGCCGTGCACTTCGAGGATCTTCGAGGACGCGAAGCCGCCCATTAGCGCTTCACGCACCTTGGCCGGATCGGCACCGTTTTTCGAGGCGAACAGCAGGGCTTCGGCCACGGCCTGGATGTTCAGCGCGACGATGATCTGGTTTGCCACTTTCGCGGTCTGACCGTCACCGTTGCCGCCGACCAGGGTGATGTTCTTGCCCATGGCCTGGAACAGCGGCAGGGCGCGTTCGAAGGCATCGGCATCACCACCGACCATGATGCTCAGGGTCGCGGCCTTGGCGCCGACTTCACCGCCGGACACCGGCGCGTCGAGGTATTGCGCGCCTTTTTCGTTGATCTTGGCGGCGAAGGCCTTGGTGGCAGTCGGCGAGATCGAGCTCATGTCGATCACGACTTTGCCCTTGCCGATGCCGGCTGCAACGCCGTCGGCGCGGAACAGTACGTCATCGACCTGTGGGGTATCCGGCACCATGACGATGATGAATTCAGCTTCCTGGGCCACTTCCTTCGGGTTGGCCAGGGCGACGGCGCCAGCGGCGACCAGATCGGCAGGGGCAGCGTCGTGGTGTGCGGACAGGAACAGGCTGTGACCGGCTTTCTGCAGGTTCGCCGCCATTGGGTGGCCCATGATGCCGGTGCCGATGAATCCGATTTTAGCCATGAGAAAATCCTCTTGTTTTTATTGCTGCTTCAAGCAAATAGGGGGTGTTTCTTTGTGAGAGCGAGCCTGCTCGCGAATGCGGTAGAACATTCAATATCCGTGTTGACTGAACCACCGCATTCGCGAGCAGGCTCGCTCCCACAAGGGAAATTGCTTCAGATCGCGTTATGGGTCTTGAGCCAGCCCAGGCCTGCTTCGGTGGTGGTCAGCGGCTTGTATTCGCAGCCGACCCAACCCTGATAACCGATGCGGTCCAGGTGTTCGAACAGGAAGCGGTAGTTGATTTCACCGGTGCCTGGTTCGTTGCGCCCCGGGTTGTCGGCCAACTGGATGTGGTTGATCTCGCCCAGGTGCGATTGCATGGTGCGGGCCAGGTCGCCCTCCATGATTTGCATGTGATAGATGTCGTATTGCAGGAACAGATTGGCGCTGCCGACCTGCTCGCGAATCGACAGGGCTTGCGCCGTGTTGTTCAGGTAGAAGCCTGGGATGTCGCGGGTGTTGATCGCTTCCATCACCAGTTTGATGCCCGCCGCCTGCAGCTTGTCGGCCGCGTACTTGAGGTTGGCGACGAAGGTTTTTTCCACGGTGGCATCGTCGACGTTCTGAGGACGAATGCCGGCCAGGCAGTTGACCTGGGTGTTGCCCAGCACTTGTGCGTAGGCGATGGCCAGATCGACACCGGCGCGGAACTCTTCAACGCGGTCCGGCAGGCAAGCGATACCGCGCTCGCCCTTTGCCCAGTCACCGGCCGGCAGGTTGAACAGCACTTGGGTCAGACCGTTGGCATCGAGCTTGGCCTTGATCTCGGCAGAGCTGAAGTCGTATGGGAACAGGTATTCGACACCACTGAAGCCGGCCTTGGCGGCCGCTTCGAAACGGGCGAGGAAGTCCTGTTCGGTGAACAGCATGGACAGGTTGGCGGCGAAACGCGGCATGGTGGTCTCCTGAAAATTTGTGTAGGTCTCCTGTAGGAGTGAGCCTGCTCGCGATGGCGTCATGTCAGTCAACAATGATGTTGAATGTGCCGGCCTCATCGCGAGCAGGCTCGCTCCTACAGGGACAGCGATTAATCGAGCAACGAAATCGCAGTCGGTGCGTCGTTGCCGACCAGCGCCAGGTCTTCGAATTCGTTGACGGCGTTGATCTCGGTGCCCATGGAAATGTTGGTCACGCGCTCCAGAATAACCTCGACGATCACCGGAACCTTGAACTCTTCGATCATCTGTTCGGCCTTGCGCAGGGCAGGGGCGATTTCAGACGGTTCGAACACACGCAGCGCCTTGCAGCCCAGGCCCTCGGCCACCGCGACGTGATCGACGCCATAACCGTTGAGTTCCGGCGCGTTCAAGTTGTCGAAGGACAGCTGCACGCAGTAGTCCATCTCGAAACCGCGCTGCGCCTGACGGATCAGGCCCAGGTAGGAGTTGTTCACCACGACATGGATGTACGGCAGTTTGAACTGCGCGCCCACTGCCAGTTCTTCGATCATGAACTGGAAGTCGTAGTCGCCCGACAGCGCGACAACCTTGCGGCTCGGATCAGCCTTGACCACGCCCAGCGCTGCCGGAATGGTCCAGCCCAGTGGGCCCGCCTGACCGCAGTTGATCCAGTGGCGTGGCTTGTAGACGTGCAGGAACTGCGCGCCGGCAATCTGCGACAGACCGATGGTGCTGACGTAGCAGGTGTCCTTGCCGAACACCTGGTTCATCTCTTCGTAAACGCGCTGCGGCTTGACCGGCACGTTGTCGAAGTGAGTCTTGCGCTGCAGGCTGGATTTGCGCTGCTGGCAGTCTTGTAGCCAGGCACTGCGGTTTTTCAGCTTGCCGGCGGCTTGCCATTCACGAGCGACTTCCAGGAACACGGTCAGCGCGGAGGCGGCGTCGGAAACGATGCCCAGGTCCGGGGTGAACACGCGGCCGATCTGGGTCGGCTCGATGTCCACGTGAATGAACTTGCGGCCTTCGGTGTAGACGTCGACCGAACCGGTGTGACGGTTGGCCCAACGGTTACCGATGCCCAGGACCACGTCGGATTTGAGCATGGTGGCGTTGCCGTAGCGGTGCGACGTCTGCAAGCCAACCATGCCGACCATCTGCGGGTGATCGTCAGGAATGGTGCCCCAGCCCATCAGGGTCGGGATGACCGGGAAACCGGTCAGCTCGGCGAACTCCACCAGCAGCTCGCTGGCGTCGGCATTGATGATGCCGCCACCGGCCACCAGCAATGGACGTTCGGCCTGATCGAGCATTGCCAGGGCCTTTTCCACCTGAACGCGGGTCGCGCTCGGCTTGGCCAGTGGCAGCGGCTGGTAAGCGTCGATATCGAATTCGATTTCCGCCATTTGCACGTCGAACGGCAGGTCGATCAGCACCGGGCCCGGACGGCCGGAGCGCATTTCATAGAAGGCTTTCTGGAACGCGTAAGGCACCTGGCCCGGTTCCAGAACAGTGGTCGCCCACTTAGTCACTGGCTTGACGATGCTGGTGATGTCGACAGCCTGGAAGTCTTCCTTGTGCATACGGGCGCGGGGTGCCTGGCCGGTAATGCAGAGGATTGGAATCGAGTCGGCCGAGGCGCTGTAGAGCCCGGTGACCATGTCGGTGCCGGCAGGGCCGGAAGTGCCGATGCACACGCCGATGTTGCCGGCCTTGGTGCGGGTGTAGCCCTCGGCCATGTGCGACGCGCCTTCAACGTGGCGAGCGAGGACGTGATCGATGCCGCCGACTTTTTGCAAGGCAGAGTACAGCGGGTTGATGGCGGCACCGGGGATGCCAAAAGCGGTATCGACCCCTTCACGGCGCATCACCAGAACGGCGGCTTCGATTGCTCTCATTTTGCTCATGGTTTTGTGCCTCTTTACGTTTTGTAATTGTATACAAGTGGCTTTGCGCTGAGTGTATTCACGGTGGACGGCGCAGGTCAATCCATTTTCTCAAGCGACCGTTTCATTCGTCGGAAGCCCTATTCACTGTGGCTTTTCGTCGCATGTGGCGCTTTTCGAGAATTATTGTATACAAAAAAATAATTCATTGTGTTCTATTTGTTGCATGTGGCTGCGACACAAAGAAGCAGCCCGACGGCTTTCCGAAAAACAAAATGAGGACGGCACCATGAGCGCTTTAACCTTGAAAGTCGCAGTCAAACTGGTCGATGAGGCCATCAACGCAGGGCGGGCCATTTCGGCCGCACCCCTGACCATCGCGGTACTGGATGCCGGCGGGCATCTGGTCACCCTGCAACGCGAAGACGGCGCCAGCCTGCTGCGCCCGCAAGTGGCCATCGGTAAGGCGTGGGGCGCCATCGCCTTGGGCAAGGGTTCGCGCCTGTTGGCGCTGGACGCCCAGCAACGACCAGCGTTCATCGCTGCCTTGAATAGCATGGGGCAGGGCAGCGTCGTGCCGGCACCGGGCGGTGTGCTGATTCGTGATCAGGCGGGGATTGTGCTGGGGGCGGTGGGGATCAGCGGGGATCTGTCGGATGTGGATGAGCAGTGTGCGATCAATGCGATCGAGGCGTTGGGGTTGAGGGCGGATGCTGGGGTTGTGGCTTGATTCTCGCTGCCTGATCCACCGCTGTCGCGAGCAGGCTCACTCCTACAGGATCCGTGGTCTGACACAAAATGTCTGATCACTCCAAACCCCTGTAGGAGTGAGCCTGCTCGCGATAGCCATCTACCAGACACATCCGGCCAGAAGTTTGTCCCGTCCCCTTGATTCCACAGAACTAGCCTTCTCATGACTTGATCTGAGAGGCAAAGGAATGCTGGATTTACCTGCTGCACACCGATTGCGAATCGGGCGCCATACCGAAGCCAATCGAATTTATCTGTTAACCAGCAATACCCATCACAGGACACCGTTTTTCAAGGATTTCGCCTTGGGGAGACTGGTCGTCAATGAATTTCGAAATGCGCAGAACTCTGGCTTGGCGACCTCATTGGCCTGGGTGGTCATGCCGGATCATTTTCATTGGTTGATAGAGCTGCAGCAGGGATCTTTGAGTGACCTGATGCAAAGGACCAAGTCGATGAGTACCAAAGCAGTGAGGCAATCCACTGGTCGAAATACCAGTCTCTGGCAACGAGGCTTTCATGACCGGGCACTGCGGCGGGAGGAGGATCTGGTAAAGCTGGCTCGATATGTTGTAGCCAACCCACTGAGGGCTGGATTGGTGGAGAAGCTTGGTGACTATCCGCTGTGGGATGCCATTTGGGTTTGAGCCGGAACCGTGTTGCCCCGATCGCGAGCAGGCTCGCTCCTACAATGGAAAGCGATCATATGTAGGAGCGAGCCTGCTCGCGAAGGGGACGCCGCGGACGATCAGTCCGGCTCACACCCCTTGAGCACCAACCGAGTAATGGTCTGCGCCGCCGCTTCATAATCCGCCTCATCCAGCTTCTCTTTGCCGGTGATGGCCGTGATCTGCCAGTCGAAGTCGGCGTAGGTCTGGGTCGCGGCCCAGATGCTGAACATCAGGTGGTTGGGGTCGATGGGGGCGATCTGGCCGCGGTCGATCCAGGTCTGGATGCAGTCGATGTTGTGCTTGGCCTGGCTGTTGAGCTGTTCGACCAGGTCGGTGCTCAGGTGCGGTGCGCCGTGCATGATTTCGCTGGCGAATACCTTGGAAGCAAACGGCAGGTCGCGGGAGATGCGGATTTTCGAGCGGATGTAGCCGCTCAGCACTTCACTGGGCACACCGTCCGGATTGAACGGCGTCGAGGCCTGCAGAATCGGCTCGATGATGCTCTCCAGGACCTCGCGGTAGAGGTTTTCCTTGGATTTGAAGTAGTAGTAGACGTTGGGCTTGGGCAATCCCGCCTTGGCTGCGATGTCGCTGGTTTTGGTCGCAGCGAAGCCCTTGTCGGCAAATTCTTCACTGGCGGCACGCAGGATCAGTTGTTTGTTGCGCTCGCGGATTGTGCTCATAAACCAGGTGGTTCCTTGCCTGTTCTGGCGGTGGCGCATGGTAGCACCGGCCTTTGGCGGCGCTCAAGAATGCTCCGTGCCGTGCGCGGCCGCGCTATGCTGCACGGCATTCATTAAAGAAGGAAACCCGATTCATGGCAGGAAGCAGTTTGCTGGTGCTGATCGACGACATCGCGGCGGTGCTGGACGACGTCGCGTTGATGACCAAGATGGCCGCCAAGAAGACCGCCGGCGTATTGGGTGATGATCTGGCGCTCAATGCCCAGCAGGTCAGCGGCGTGCGGGCCGAGCGGGAAATCCCCGTGGTCTGGGCGGTGGCCAAGGGTTCGTTCATCAACAAACTGATCCTGGTGCCGTCGGCCTTGGCCATCAGCGCGTTCGTTCCCTGGCTGGTCACGCCCTTGCTGATGCTCGGTGGCGCCTACTTGTGTTTCGAAGGGGTCGAGAAGCTGGCCCACAAATTCCTGCACAGCGAGGCTGAAGATCAGGCCGGGCATACCGAATTGGTCGAGGCTGTGGCTGACTCGGCAGTGGATCTGGTGGCGTTCGAGAAGGACAAGATCAAGGGCGCGATCCGTACCGATTTCATTCTCTCGGCGGAAATCATCGCGATCACGCTGGGTGTCGTGGCTGAATCGGCGCTGGCCCAGCAAGTCGTCGTGCTGTCGGGCATCGCCATTGTCATGACCATTGGTGTCTATGGCCTGGTGGCGGGCATCGTCAAACTGGACGACCTGGGTTTGTGGCTGACGCAAAAGCCGGGGCAGATGGCCAAGAGCATCGGCAGCGGGATACTGCGTGCGGCGCCGTACATGATGAAAAGCTTGTCGGTGATTGGCACGGCGGCGATGTTCCTGGTGGGTGGCGGGATCCTCACCCACGGTGTGCCAGTGGTGCATCACTGGATCGAGAGTGTCAGCGCAGGGGCGGGCGGGGCAGGGTTTATCGTGCCGACGTTGCTCAATGCAGTGGCGGGGATTGTGGCGGGGGCGGTGGTATTGGCGGGGGTGATGGTTGTTGGCAGGATCTGGAAGGCGCTGAAGGGCTAACTGCCCACACATACAAACTGTAGGAACGAGCCTGCTCGCGATGGCGGCGTATCAGTCGACCTTGAAGGTGACTGGCACGGCCCTATCGCGAGCAGGCTCGCTCCTACAGTGTTTTGTGATTGCTGTAACTATTCGGCGATCTGCAACTTGCGCGACTCGGTGTACACGTACCGCACCTTCTCGTACTCGAACGGCGAGTTCAGCTGGCCGTAGCGGAAGCTGGTCTGATAGCGCTTGTCGATGCCGCGCAGCACCCACACTTCCGGATGGTTGGAGCTGACTTCGGCGACGTTCAGGAAGTTGATCGCGTTCTCGGCGCTGAAATCCACCACAAGGCCGCCGGTATCACGCAGGTTCGACGGGCCGAGGATCGGCAACACGAAGTAGGCGCCGCCCGGTACGCCATAGAAACCCAGGGTCTGGCCAAAGTCTTCGTTCTGGCGCGGCAGACCCATGGCGGTGGCCGGGTCCCACAAACCGGCGATGCCGATGGTGGTGTTGAGCAGCAGGCGTCCGGTGATTTCCATCGAACGCTGGCCCTTGAACTGCAACAGGCTGTTCAGCAGGTTAGGCACATCACCCAGGTTGTTGAAGAAGTTACTGACGCCGGTGCGCAGGAAGCTTGGTGTGACGTAGCGATAGCCGTTGACCACCGGCAGGAACACCCATTGGTCGAAACGGTAGTTGAAGTGGTAAACGCGGCGGTTCCACTGCTCCAGCGGGTCGTAGACGTTCAGCGCACTGAGGGTCGAGCGCTCGAATTCGCGCTGATCCAGCCCGGGGTTGAATTTCAGCTTGCTCAAGGGCTCCTTGAAACCATCGCTGTCGACGACCACGGGGGCGTTGGCCTTGCTGTTGTCGGCATTGGCAGCGGTTGCGCAGAGTAAGGCGGCGATAAGCAGGAGGTATTTAGCCACGGAAGAACTCCAGCATGGCGTCGCTGTTGACGCGGTAGTTGAGGTTGCCGCAGTGACCGCCCAACGGGTAGACGGTCAGGCGATCGCCAAAGGTCTTGCGCAGGAAACCCAGGTCACCGGGGCCGAGGATCACGTCGTCGGCGTTGTGCATGACCGCGATTTTCGGGCTTTTGTGCAGGTAATCCTCAAGGGCATACAGGCTCACCTGATCGATCAGTTGCAGCAGGCTGCCGCCGTCGGTACGGGCGCGCCACATGGGGATGACCTGCTCGGTGATGTAGCAGTCGAAGTCACACTGCAGCGCGCGCTTGAGGTACGGCGTGAGGCTGGTGCCTTCGGTGATCGGGGTTTTCGGTGGTGTGATCAGTCCGCGACGGTTGATCAGGTCCGAAGTAAAGGCGATGTCGGCCGCCGAGAAGCGGAACGAGGTGCCGATCAACATGGCCATCTGCTCGTTGGTCAGGTGTTGCTTGGACTGCTGGAAGTCGTAGAGCAGCGCATCGTTGAGATCGATGTAGCCCTTCTGCTGGAAGTAGCGGGTCAGCTTGTTCAGCACCAGTTCATAGAAGGTGGTGCTGTTGGTGATGCCCTTGACCTCGGTCTGCACCAGCTTGTCGAGATTGGTGATCGAGGTGTAGAGGTTGACCGGGGGGTTGAGCAGCAGGACTTTCTTGAAGTTGAAACTGCGGCGGGTTTCGTCCAGGTGCGCGACGAATGCCGCATCCAGGGCGCCGAGGCTATAACCCGTCAGGTAGTACTCGGTGACCGGCAGTTTCGGGTTTTGCGCCCGCACGGCCTGCATGACCCGATACATGTCTTCGGCGTCATCCTTGGTGATACCCGGCGTGGCAAAGCGCGATGCAGCGCTCATGAAGTCGAAGCTGGTGGGCGAGGACAGTTGCACCACATGGTAGCCAGCCTTGTAGTAAAGCTTTTTCAGGTATTCGTTCAGGCTGCTGTCATAGCGCGCACCGGTGCCGGCGATCAGGAAGATCAGTGGGGCGGGCTTGTCCTGGGTAGCGATGCGATAGGTGAGCTTTTTCACGGCCCAGAAGTTGTCCGGCAGCTCGAACTGACGCTCCGGGCGTAACGTGAGGGTGTGATCGGATTGATCGATGTCGTCGTCCAGCGGCAGGTCCGGACGCAAATCCGGTGGCGTCGTGGCGATGGTCGCTTCAAACGGGTTGGTCAGGGGGTAGCCATAACCGGCGGCGTCGACATCAGCCGCCAGTGCGGACGCACTCAGGAAAAGGCCACCCAGCAGGGCGGCGAAGCGCAAGGAACGGAGCATGACTAAATCCCTTAGAAAAGGTGCCGAATGAAGTTCGCAGGCTATGACCACTGGATTTGCGCCAAAGTGCCATGCATCGGCACCAAACAGGCTTAATTCGGAGTAATAGTAGCTGGACGATACACTTTGCAGAGAATGAATGACCAGTTAACTGTTGTTAGTGCTTGCTTACGGCTGGCCGGCGATTAAGCTGGCCGCCGATTTTTCCGATTGGAGCGTTACATGTCCCGCCGCCTGCCCGTTGTTCTTCTGCTCGTTTTGCTGCCGTTATGGCTGGCCGCCAGTTATGGCGCGCGTTATGGCTTCATGGAAGATGCGCAGTGGGTGGGCATCTGCGTCGATGAGGCGAGCCGTTGGGAATGCCAGGTGCGTTCGAACCTGGGGTTGATGATTCACTTCGCGGTACTGGGGTGGGCCGCGTTGGCCGCTGCGGTGATCGGCTTCGTGGTGCCGGGGAGGGCAGGGTGGTGGCTGGCGTTGCTTGCGCTGGTGCTCGGGTTTCCGGCGTTGGCGTTGTACAACACGACGCTGGCGGTGTTTGCGGTGGTGATTGCGGGGTTGCGGTTGGTCCGGGCCTCCCGTAGCGCCTGATAGATGGCTATCGCGAGCAGGCTCGCTCCTACAGGGATTTCGTAAACACTGAGATCAACTGTAGGAGCGAGCCTGCTCGCGATTATCCTTGGCTCAATGAAGGCTTAAGTCTTGCGAACCCGCAAGCAGCGCCACAACGCCGCCACCATCAACACACTCACCAGTGCCCAACCCCAGGCTTGCTGGTTCTCCAATCCTTCACGAAACAGCTGCGGCGCAATGCCGGCACCGATGATGAAGGTCAGCAGGGCGATTTCCCGGCGCGGCACGTTCACCGGGCGGCACAGGTAGACCAGCGCCGGCACGATGAACGCGACACTCGGAAAGCTGCGATAGCGTGGGTCGAACACCAGTTCCAGCATCATGATCGCCGCCGCAAACCCAACCACAGCCACCAGCAAGCCTGAGCGACGCTCAAGCGCATTGAATGCCCTTCCGCGCCAACCGGTGCGGGGACTCAACGTCAACGCCGCGTGGGCCAGTACCAGCAGATTCAACGCCGTCAGCAGCGCGACCCACAGCCACTCACTGGTAAACCTGGTGGTGACTCGCGCCAGATCGCCCCATGCCCCAGCGAGCAGGCTGCCAGGGCACCCAGCAGCGGCAATACCAAGGCCGCGCGGGTGTCTCGCACACGACCGCCAAGCAGCAGCGTGCCGAGGAAAATCAAGCCACCGACCATCAGCCACTGGGACCAGTACGGCACGTTGGTGACCGGACCGGCCAGCACGCCTTTGTCCTGTCGGTCTGCGTCGAACAGCCCCCAGTAACCGCCTACCGCACCTTCACTGGCGCGTTTCCACGGTTGGTCGAAGGCCTCGATGAGGTTGTAGCGCCAACCTTCCTGCTCGGCCATGGCGACAAAACCGCGAATGAATTTGGCTTCGTTGACCCGGCTCGGCAAGGCGGTTTCACGCTGGCGGCCTTCGCTCGGCCAGCCGGTTTCGCCGATCATCACGTCCTTGGGGGCGAATTTGTTGCCGAACACCTGGCGTACCTGCGCCACATGTTGCAGGGCGGCATCGATGTTCGATGGATCATCTTCCCAGTACGGCAACAGGTGGATGGTCAGGAAATCCACGGCGGGGGCGATTTCCGGATGCTTGAGCCAGAACTCCCAGACATCGGCATAGGTGACAGGCTGCTTGACCTGGCTTTTGACCTTGTTGATCAGCCTGGCCAATTGCGCCCCGGTCACTTCCTTGCGCAGCAGGGTTTCGTTGCCGACGATGACCGCAGTTACTACGTCCGGATTGGCATTGGCCGAAGCGATCAGCAGGTCGACCTCCTTTTCCGTGTCCACCGGGTTGCTGTTGACCCAGGCACCGATCATCAATTTCAACCCATGTTTGCGCGCCAGATCGGGCAGGGCGTCGAGGCCGGTCATGGAATAGGTACGGATGCACTGGAAGCTTTTAGCGAGCAGCGCGAGGTCGGCGTCCATGCGCTCCGGACGCAAGTTGAACGGTACATCGAACGGCGACTGGTCCTTGTCGAAAGGCGTGTAGGAGGCGCATTGCAGCTTGTGCGTCGGGGTGGCGGCATCCGGCAGAATCACCGGTTTGCCAAGGCCATACCAGAAGCCGCAAAGGGCAAAAAGCCCCAGCAGGCAAGCAAACAGATAGGGGAGAAAAGGAAAGCGGGAAGTCACGGGCATGATCAGGCCGTCTGGGGAACAAAGCGGCGCATGTTACCTGCATTTACCGCGTGCTTGGGCCCTCGCATGATTTTGACATGCAAAGTTCGGGCGTATTGCCCGGTGCATTTATATGACGCTGGGTTAATGGCGTTCTGATGTCGTTTCTCGATGCCTTGAGGTCGCTGGCAGATCAGGTCGCAATGACGGTCGGGTTGATGATCGAAGGCGTCAGTGCCCCCGTTGATAAATCGCGCTGATGATCGAAAGAGTTGGCGGTGGGCGTGATGGGGGCGCTGTGCACCATAACAATACGTTGACGCGGCTCGGCACCCGTCGGGCGCAGCACTTTCGGGGAAGTAACGATGAAGATGCGACGACTTTTAGGCGCAGGTGCCGCTCTGGCGCTTGCGATCGGCTCCACATTCGCCCAGGCCAAGGAAGTGACCATCGGTTACGTTGATGGCTGGTCCGACAGTGTCGCGACCACCCATGTGGCCGCCGAAGTGATCAAGCAGAAACTCAATTACGACGTGAAGCTGCAAGCCGTTGCGACCGGGATCATGTGGCAGGGCGTGGCCACTGGCAAACTCGACGCCATGCTGTCCGCCTGGCTGCCGGTGACCCACGGTGATTACTGGGCCAAGAACAAGGACCAGGTCGTCGACTACGGCCCGAACTTCAAGGACGCGAAGATCGGCCTGATCGTGCCGGAATACGTCAAGGCCAAGTCCATCGAAGATCTGAAAACCGACGACAGCTTCAAGAAGCGCATTGTCGGCATCGACGCCGGTTCCGGTGTGATGATCAAGACCGATCAGGCGATCAAGGACTATGACCTGACCGGCTATCAGAACAAGGCCAGTTCCGGCGCCGGCATGATTGCCGAGCTGACCCGTGCCGAGAAGAAAAACGAATCCATTGCCGTGACCGGTTGGGTGCCGCACTGGATGTTCGCCAAGTGGAAACTGCGCTTCCTCGAAGACCCGAAAGGCGTGTACGGCGCGGCTGAAACCGTGAACAGCATCGGCAGCAAGGAGTTGGCGACCAAGGCGCCGGAAGTGGCCAAGTTCCTGAAGAACTTCCAGTGGGCGTCGAAGGATGAGATCGGTGAAGTCATGCTGGCGATCCAGGAAGGCGCCAAGCCTGAAGCCGCCGCGAAAGACTGGGTAGCCAAGCACCCTGAGCGCGTGGCTGACTGGACCAAGTAACAGACACCTCGCTGGACCCTGTAGGAGCGAGCCTGCTCGCGATAGCAGTCTGTCAGTTGACTGAGAAGTTGCCTGACATGACGCCATCGCGAGCAGGCTCGCTCCTACAGTTGTTTGTGGTGTGCTCGGAATTGGCAAATACGTCATGGCGTTCTAAGACTAAGGTCGTCTGGAACCCGGCTCGCAGCCGCATAGAGTGGATACCGTTCCAACAATAATCTGTGCTGCGAGGATAAAAACAATGAACGACAGCATTTACCTCTCGATTCAAAACAGCCCGCGATTCAAGGAGCTGGTCAGCAAGAGGGAGCGATTCGCCTGGATTCTTTCGGCGATCATGCTAGGGCTTTACTCCGGATTCATCCTTCTGATTGCTTACGGGCCGCAGGTCTTGGGGGCGAAAATCGGCCCTGAATCCTCGATCACCTGGGGCATCCCGATCGGTGTCGGGCTGATTGTCTCGGCCTTCATCCTCACCGGCATCTACGTGCGACGCGCCAACGGCGAATTCGACGACCTGAACACTGCGATTCTCAAGGAGGCTCAGCAATGATCCGGCGTCTAATGGCTCTTTTGAGCATCGCAGCCTTTGCACCTGGCGCCTGGGCCGCTGATGCCCTGACCGGCGCGGTGCAGAAACAACCTCTGAACGTCGCGGCGATCCTGATGTTCGTCGCCTTCGTCGGCGCGACCCTGTGCATCACCTACTGGGCGTCCAAGCGCAACAAGTCGGCAGCGGACTACTATGCGGCGGGCGGCAAGATCACCGGTTTCCAGAACGGTCTGGCAATCGCCGGTGACTACATGTCCGCGGCGTCCTTCCTGGGGATTTCCGCGCTGGTGTTCACCTCCGGCTACGACGGCCTGATCTATTCGATCGGCTTCCTGGTGGGCTGGCCGATCATTCTGTTCCTGATCGCCGAGCGCCTGCGTAACCTGGGCAAATACACCTTTGCTGACGTGGCGTCCTATCGCCTGGGGCAAACCCAGATCCGTTCGCTGTCCGCCTGCGGCTCGCTGGTGGTGGTGGCGTTCTACCTGATCGCGCAAATGGTCGGTGCCGGCAAGCTGATCCAGTTGCTGTTCGGTCTGGACTATCACGTTGCGGTGATCCTGGTCGGGATCCTGATGTGCCTTTACGTGTTGTTCGGCGGCATGCTGGCAACCACCTGGGTGCAGATCATCAAGGCTGTCCTGTTGCTGTCCGGTGCTTCCTTCATGGCGCTGATGGTGATGAAGCACGTCAACTTCGACTTCAATATGCTGTTCTCCGAGGCGATCAAGGTTCACCCTAAAGGTGAGGCGATCATGAGCCCTGGCGGTCTGGTGAAAGACCCGATCTCCGCGTTCTCCCTTGGTCTGGCACTGATGTTCGGTACTGCTGGCCTTCCGCACATTCTGATGCGCTTCTTCACCGTGAATGACGCAAAGGAAGCCCGCAAGAGCGTGCTGTATGCAACCGGCTTCATCGGCTACTTCTATATCCTGACCTTCATCATCGGTTTCGGCGCGATTCTGCTGGTCAGCACCAACCCGGCGTTCAAGGATGCCGCTGGCGCATTGGTCGGTGGTAACAACATGGCGGCGGTGCACCTGGCCAACGCGGTGGGTGGCAGCATCTTCCTGGGCTTCATTTCCGCGGTAGCGTTCGCGACCATTCTGGCAGTGGTTGCCGGTCTGACCTTGGCCGGTGCCTCGGCGGTGTCCCACGACCTGTACGCCAGCGTCGTTAAGAAGGGCAAGGCCAACGAGAAGGATGAGATCCGCGTCTCGAAAATCACCACCATCGCATTGGCGGTGCTGGCAATTGCCCTGGGCATTCTGTTTGAAAGCCAGAACATCGCGTTCATGGTGGGCCTGGCATTCTCCATCGCGGCAAGCTGCAACTTCCCGGTCCTGCTGCTTTCCATGTACTGGAAGAAGCTGACCACCCGTGGTGCGATGATTGGTGGCTGGATGGGCCTGGTCAGTGCGGTAGGGTTGATGATCCTCGGCCCGACCATCTGGGTGCAGATCCTGCATCACGAGAAGGCTATCTTCCCGTATGAGTACCCGGCGCTGTTCTCGATGATCATTGCCTTCATCGGTATCTGGTTCTTCTCGATCACCGACAAGTCGACTGCGGCTGACAATGAGCGGGCGCTGTTCTTCCCGCAATTCGTTCGTTCGCAGACCGGTCTGGGGGCGAGTGGGGCGGTTTCGCACTAAGGCTTGATGCTTTTATATAAATAGCAGCGTTCAAAAAGATGCCCCGGTCGAGAGATCGGGGCATTTTTTATTGGGCGGTTATCGGACGGAAACTGTAGGGGCGAGCGTTGCTCGCGAGAAACATCCAGACAACACGGACGTTCAGGCGACACGCGTCATCGTTGACGTCCATCGCGAGCAGGGCTCGCTCCTACAGGAAAGCGGAACCGCCAGTGACCTATACCCAAAGCCATCGCACAAACAAAAACGGCCTCTATTTATATAGAGGCCGTTCTCGGTGCAACTTAAGACGTTTTCGCAAGACAGGTCTTACTTGCGGTCTTCCAGCTTGGTGATGTCACGCGACTCGTAGCCGGTGTACAGCTGGCGCGGGCGGCCGATCTTGTACGGGCTGGAGAGCATTTCCTTCCAGTGGGAAATCCAGCCGACGGTCCGCGCCAGGGCGAAGATCACGGTGAACATGCTGGTTGGAATGCCGATCGCCTTGAGGATGATCCCCGAGTAGAAGTCGACGTTCGGGTACAGCGAGCGCTCGATGAAGTACGGGTCGGTCAGGGCGATCTCTTCCAGGCGCATGGCCAGTTCGAGTTGCGGATCGTTCTGGATGCCCAGTTCCTTCAGCACTTCGTCGCAGGTCTGCTTCATGACGGTAGCGCGTGGGTCGCGGTTTTTGTAAACACGGTGACCGAAGCCCATCAGTTTGAACGGATCGTTCTTGTCCTTGGCCTTGGCGATGAACTTGTCGATGTTCGAAACATCGCCGATTTCATCGAGCATGGTCAGAACGGCTTCGTTGGCGCCGCCGTGGGCAGGGCCCCACAGTGCAGCGATGCCGGCGGCGATACAGGCGAACGGGTTGGCACCCGAGGAGCCTGCCAGGCGCACGGTGGAAGTCGATGCGTTCTGCTCGTGGTCGGCGTGGAGGATGAAGATCCGGTCCATGGCCTTGGCGAGTACCGGGCTGATCGGTTTGATCTCGCACGGGGTGTTGAACATCATGTGCAGGAAGTTTTCCGCGTACGACAGGTCGTTGCGCGGGTACATCATGGGTTGGCCCATGGAGTACTTGTAAACCATCGCTGCCAGGGTCGGCATCTTGGCAACCAGGCGGATCGCGGAGATTTCGCGATGCTGCGGGTTATTGATGTCCAGGGAGTCGTGGTAGAAGGCCGAAAGGGCGCCGACTACACCGCACATCACGGCCATTGGGTGAGCGTCGCGGCGGAAGCCGTTGAAGAAGGTCTTCAGTTGCTCGTGAACCATGGTGTGGTTCTTGACGGTGCTGACGAACTGGGCTTTCTGTTCTGCGGTCGGCAGTTCGCCGTTGAGCAGCAGGTAGCAGGTTTCCAGGTAGTCCGACTTTTCAGCCAGCTGCTCGATCGGGTAGCCGCGATGCAGCAGGATGCCGTTGTCGCCATCAATATAGGTAATCTTCGACTCGCAGGAGGCGGTCGACATGAAACCAGGGTCAAAGGTGAAGCGGCCCGTGGCCGTCAGGCTCCGAACATCGATAACATCGGGACCAACGGTGCCGGTTAAAATGGGCAGCTCGACGGGGGCTGCGCCCTCGATGATCAACTGCGCTTTTTTGTCAGCCATGTGGCCTCCTATTCATGCTTGAAATCATCAGACAGACCCCCCACGCAGGGCCCGCACCACTATAGTGAGATAAATTCGAATGTCAATTTGCCTAAAGTCTTGCTCCAGAAGGCTTTAACCGCACTTTTTTCTCGAAATTGCCTGCCATTTACGCCTTTTATGCGAGTTGTGCAATGAGCCGTTTTGGGTAGGTATGTCCGTTGTCATTAGTAGCCTAACTGTCTATACTCGGCCACCGACCGCCAAGGGCTTTTGGGCTTGCTTTATTGGGGGTCGCCTCCCTGGGTGGTGGTTACCTGACCAGTGCACTCCCCAACAACTTTGCCCTGATTGTTAGGGGCTCTTCAGTGTGAAAAAAAAGCCGTGAAAAGCCAACGACCTGTAAACCTAGACCTAAGGACCATCAAACTCCCAGTCACTGCTTACACGTCCATTCTTCACCGTATCTCCGGTGTCATCCTCTTTGTCTGCCTTGCCATCATGCTTTATGCATTGGACAAGTCGCTGAGCTCCGAGGAAGGCTTCGGTCAGGTGAAAGCGTGTCTGACCAGTCCGCTAGCCAAGCTAGTGATTTGGGGCATCCTGTCCGCTCTGCTGTATCACCTGGTAGCCGGCGTGCGCCATTTGATCATGGACATGGGCATCGGCGAGACGCTGGAAGGCGGCAAGCTGGGCTCGAAAATCGTTATCGCCGTTTCCGTGGTGGTAATCGTTCTGGCAGGAGTTTGGATATGGTAACTAACGTCACGAACCTGTCGCGTTCGGGCCTCTATGACTGGATGGCGCAACGCGTTTCTGCGGTCGTTCTCGCGGCTTACTTCATTTTCCTGATCGGATACATCGTCGCCCACCCGGGCCTCGAGTACGCCCAATGGCATGAACTGTTCGCCAACAACTGGATGCGTATCTTCAGCCTTCTGGCCCTCGTTGCCCTCGGCGCTCACGCCTGGGTCGGCATGTGGACCATCGCGACCGACTACCTGACGCCAATGGCGTTCGGCAAGTCCGCGACCGCTGTACGTTTCCTCTTCCAGGCAGTATGCGGCGTTGCGATGTTCGCTTACTTCGTCTGGGGTGTGCAGATTCTCTGGGGTATCTGAGTCATGGCTAACATTCCAACGATTTCTTTCGACGCCATCATCATTGGTGGTGGCGGCGCCGGCATGCGCGCAGCGCTGCAGCTGGCACAGGGCGGTCACAAAACTGCCGTGATCACCAAGGTGTTCCCGACCCGTTCGCACACCGTTTCGGCACAGGGCGGCATCACTTGCGCCATCGCCTCGGCGGATCCGAACGATGACTGGCGCTGGCACATGTACGATACCGTCAAGGGTTCCGACTACATCGGTGACCAGGACGCTATCGAATATATGTGTCAGGAAGGCCCGGCCGCAGTTTTCGAACTGGACCACATGGGTCTGCCGTTCTCCCGTACCGAAACCGGCCGTATCTACCAGCGTCCGTTCGGCGGTCAGTCCAAGGACTACGGTAAAGGCGGCCAGGCTGCCCGTACCTGCGCGGCATCCGACCGTACCGGTCACGCACTGCTGCACACCCTTTATCAGGGCAACCTGAAAGCCGGTACCACGTTCCTGAACGAGTACTACGCTGTCGACCTGGTGAAGAACCAGGAAGGCGAGTTCGTCGGTGTGATCGCGATCTGCATCGAAACCGGCGAAACCACCTACATCCGTTCGAAAGCCACCGTACTGGCGACCGGCGGTGCAGGTCGTATCTACGCTTCGACCACCAACGCCCTGATCAACACCGGTGACGGCGTTGGCATGGCGCTGCGTGCCGGTGTACCGGTACAAGACATTGAAATGTGGCAGTTCCACCCGACCGGCATCGCCGGCGCCGGTGTACTGGTGACCGAAGGTTGCCGTGGTGAAGGTGGTTACCTGATCAACAAGCACGGCGAGCGTTTCATGGAGCGTTATGCTCCGAACGCGAAAGACCTTGCCGGTCGTGACGTGGTTGCCCGTTCGATGGTTAAAGAGATCATCGCCGGCAACGGTTGCGGTCCGAATGGCGACCACGTAATGCTCAAACTCGACCATCTGGGCGAGGAAGTGCTGCACAGCCGTCTGCCAGGCATCTGCGAACTGTCGAAGACTTTCGCTCACGTTGACCCGGTTGTTGCTCCGGTTCCGGTTGTTCCGACCTGCCACTACATGATGGGCGGCGTTGCCACCAACATTCATGGCCAGGCGATCACCCAGGACGCCGAAGGCGTGGACAAGATCATTCCTGGTCTGTTCGCTGTGGGCGAAGTGGCTTGCGTATCGGTTCACGGTGCCAACCGACTGGGCGGCAACTCGCTGCTCGACCTGGTGGTATTCGGCCGTGCTGCCGGCCTGCACCTCGAAAAAGCACTGACCGACGGCATCGAATACGATGACGCCACCGAAGCCGATATCGAAGCGGCCCTGTCGCGCCTGAACGCACTGAACAACCGTACCGACGGCGAAGACGTCGCTACCCTGCGCCGCGAGCTGCAAAGCTGCATGCAGAACTACTTCGGTGTATTCCGTACCGGCGAATACATGCAGAAGGGTATTGCCCAGTTGGCCGATCTGCGCAAGCGCATCGCCAACGTCAAGATCAACGACAAGTCGCAGGCGTTCAACACTGCGCGTATCGAAGCTCTTGAGCTGCAAAACCTGCTGGAAGTGGCTGAAGCTACCGCCATCGCTGCCGAAGTACGTAAAGAGTCCCGCGGTGCTCACGCCCGTGAAGACTTCGAAGACCGTGACGACGAAAACTGGCTGTGCCACACCCTGTACTTCCCGGGTGAGAAACGCGTTGCCAAGCGTGCCGTGAACTTCTCGCCGAAGACTGTTCCGACTTTCGAACCTAAAGTCCGGACTTATTAAGGGTGACCGCCATGTTGCAAGTCAGTGTTTATCGTTACAACCCTGATCAGGACGCTGCGCCGTTCATGCAGGATTTCCAGGTCGATACCGGTGGTAAGGACCTGATGGTGCTGGACGTGCTGGCGCTGATCAAAGAGCAGGACGAGGGTTTCTCCTATCGTCGTTCCTGCCGTGAAGGCGTTTGCGGCTCCGACGGCATGAACATCAACGGCAAGAACGGCCTGGCGTGCATCACGCCGCTGTCTGCTGTTGTAAAAGGTAACAAGTTGATCGTTCGTCCACTGCCAGGTTTGCCGGTTATCCGTGACCTGGTCGTCGATATGAGCATCTTCTACAAGCAATACGAGAAGGTTAAGCCATTCCTGCAGAACGACACGCCGGCTCCGGCCATCGAGCGTCTGCAGTCCCCTGAAGAGCGTGAAAAGCTCGACGGTCTGTACGAGTGCATTCTGTGCGCCTGCTGCTCGACCTCTTGCCCATCCTTCTGGTGGAACCCGGACAAGTTCCTGGGTCCAGCTGCCCTGCTGCAAGCGTACCGCTTCCTGGCAGACAGCCGCGACACCAAGACTACCGAGCGTCTGGCTTCGCTGGATGACCCGTTCAGCGTATTCCGCTGCCGCGGGATCATGAACTGCGTCAACGTATGTCCGAAAGGCCTGAACCCGACTAAGGCCATCGGTCACATCCGTAACATGCTGCTATCGAGTGGCGTGTGATTCAGCTGCTGTAACCCAGCTGTTGTAAATGTTGTACCGCTGTACCCGTAGATGCTACGGCGCAGGCTTCAACCGGCGCCGTAGTTTTAACCTGAGCAGCAGCCCAAAAGGCTACCGCTCTTATTTTGAAGAAATGAGACAAGCAGGGGCATCCGGGCTGGTACCCGGACTATCAGCGTGATCCTAAGTGGCTTGTTTTGGTCGCTGCATTCGGACTTCTGCAAGTTTGCTCGGTGTCGTCGCCGGTGGTGTTCCCCTAACCGAGGGTGACCAAGCATGCAAGAAAGCGTGATGCAGCGCATGTGGAACAGCGCCTACCTTTCCGGTAGTAACGCTGCCTATGTGGAAGAGCTTTATGAGCTCTACCTGCACGACCCTAACGCTGTGCCAGAAGAGTGGCGCACCTACTTTCAGAAGTTGCCAGCTGACGGCAACTCTGCCACCGATGTTTCGCACTCCACAATTCGCGATCATTTCGTGTTGCTGGCAAAGAACCAGCGCCGCGCCCAGCCGGTTTCCGCCGGAAGCGTGAGCACTGAGCACGAGAAGAAGCAAGTTGAAGTGCTGCGATTAATCCAGGCCTACCGTATGCGTGGCCACCAGGCAGCCCAGCTTGACCCGCTGGGGCTGTGGCAGCGTACTGCACCTGCAGACCTGTCGATCAATCATTACGGCTTGACCAATGCCGATCTTGATACGACCTTCCGTGCCGGCGACCTGTTCATCGGCAAAGAGGAAGCGAGCCTACGCGAAATTCACGAAGCGTTGCAGCAGACATATTGCCGCACCATCGGCGCTGAATTTACGCACATCACCGAATCCGAGCAGCGCCAGTGGTTCCAGCAGCGTCTGGAAAGCGTACGTGGCCGTCCGACCTATTCGGCGGACATCAAGGGCCACCTGCTTGAGCGCGTGACTGCAGCGGAAGGCCTGGAAAAATACCTGGGTACCAAATACCCGGGCACCAAGCGTTTCGGTCTGGAAGGCGGCGAAAGCCTGATTCCGATGCTCGACGAGCTGATCCAGCGTTCCGGCTCCTACGGCACCAAGGAAATCGTCATCGGCATGGCCCACCGTGGCCGTCTGAACGTGCTGGTCAACACCTTCGGCAAGAACCCGCGCGAGCTGTTCGACGAGTTCGAAGGCAAGAAGAAGGTCGAGCTGGGTTCCGGTGACGTTAAATATCACCAGGGCTTCTCGTCCAACGTCATGACCACCGGCGGTGAAGTTCACCTGGCCATGGCCTTCAACCCGTCCCACCTGGAAATCGTATCGCCAGTGGTCGAGGGTTCGGTCCGTGCCCGTCAGGATCGTCGCAACGATTCCACCGGTGAGAAGGTTCTGCCGATCTCCATCCACGGTGACGCGGCATTCGCCGGTCAAGGCGTGGTGATGGAAACCTTCCAGATGTCGCAAACCCGCGGTTTCAAGACCGGCGGTACCGTGCACATCGTGGTCAACAACCAGGTCGGTTTCACCATCAGCAACCCGCTGGACTCGCGTTCCACCGAGTACGCCACCGACGTCGCGAAAATGATCCAGGCGCCGATCCTCCATGTAAATGGTGATGATCCGGAAGCCGTATTGTTCGTGACTCAGCTGGCCATCGATTACCGCATGCAGTTCAAGCGTGACGTGGTGATCGACCTGGTCTGCTACCGTCGTCGTGGCCACAACGAGGCCGACGAGCCAAGCGGTACCCAGCCTCTGATGTATCAGCAGATCACCAAACAGCGCACCACCCGTGAGCTGTATGCCGATCGTCTGACCCAGAGCGGTGTGCTGGACGCAGAGCGTGTACAGGCGAAAGTCGACGAGTACCGCAATGCGCTGGACAACGGTCTGCACGTAGTGAAGAGCCTGGTCAAGGAACCGAACAAAGAGCTGTTCGTGGACTGGCGTCCGTATCTGGGCCACGCCTGGACTGCGCGTCACGACACTCGCTTCGACCTCAAGACCTTGCAGGAACTGTCCGCCAAGCTGCTGGAAGTTCCGGAAGGCTTCGTGGTTCAGCGCCAGGTTGCCAAGATCTACGAAGACCGTCAGAAGATGCAAGCCGGCGGCCTGCCGATCAACTGGGGTTACGCTGAAACCATGGCGTACGCGACCCTGGCGTTCGAAGGTCACCCGATCCGCATGACCGGCCAGGACATTGGTCGCGGTACGTTCTCGCACCGTCATGCCGTATTGCACAACCAGAAGGACGCGGGCACCTACATCCCGTTGCAGAACCTGTACGACGGTCAGCCGCGTTTCGACCTGTACGACTCGTTCCTGTCGGAAGAAGCCGTTCTGGCATTCGAATACGGTTACTCGACCACCACGCCAAACGCGCTGGTGATCTGGGAAGCCCAGTTCGGTGACTTCGCCAACGGTGCACAGGTCGTAATCGACCAGTTCATCACCAGTGGCGAGCACAAGTGGGGCCGTCTGTGTGGTCTGACCATGCTGCTGCCACACGGTTACGAAGGTCAGGGCCCTGAGCACTCCTCGGCTCGCCTTGAGCGTTACCTGCAGCTGTGCGCCGAGCACAACATTCAGGTGTGCATGCCGACGACCCCGGCTCAGATCTACCACTTGCTGCGCCGTCAGGTGATTCGCCCGCTGCGCAAGCCATTGGTCGTGCTGACTCCGAAGTCGCTGTTGCGTCACAAACTGGCTATCTCGACGCTGGAAGATCTGGCCGAAGGTTCGTTCCAGACCGTTATCCCGGAAATCGATGCCCTGGACCCGAAAAAGGTCGAGCGCATTGTTCTGTGTAGCGGCAAGGTCTACTACGACCTGCTGGAAAAACGCCGTGCCGAAGGCCGCGAAGATATCGCCATCGTGCGTATCGAGCAGCTGTACCCATTCCCTGAGGACGACTTGAAAGAAGTCCTGGCTCCTTATACCAACGTCAAGCATGCCGTCTGGTGCCAGGAAGAGCCGATGAACCAGGGTGCGTGGTACTGCAGCCAACACCACTTGCGTCGTAGCGTCGCGAACCTCAACAAGTCTCTCGTACTCGAGTACGCGGGCCGTGAGGCTTCCGCCGCACCTGCATGTGGTTACGCATCGATGCACGCCGAGCAGCAGGAACAACTGCTGCAAGCCGCCTTTACTGTTTAACGCCTTCGCGCACCTGAAACCGAATTTAAGGAACCACAGACAATGGCTATCGAGATCAAAGCCCCCACTTTCCCGGAATCGGTTGCCGACGGCACCGTTGCCACCTGGCACAAAAAGCCGGGCGAAGCCGTCAAGCGTGACGATCTGATCGTCGACATCGAAACCGACAAGGTCGTACTGGAAGTGTTGGCGACTGCCGACGGCGTTCTGGGCGCTATCGTCAAGAACGAAGGCGACACCGTTCTGTCCGACGAAGTGCTGGGCTCGATCGTTGAAGGTGGCGCTGCCGCCGCAGCGCCTGCTGCTGCACCAGCTGCCGCTCAGGCTGCTGCTCCTGCTGCCGATGGCGAAGACGATCCTGTTGCTGCTCCGGCTGCTCGCAAGCTGGCTGAAGAAAACGGCATCAACATCGCTTCCGTTGCCGGTACCGGCAAAGGCGGTCGTGTGACCAAGGAAGACGTGGTTGCAGCCGTTGCCGCCAAGAAAGCCGCTCCGGCTGCCGCGCCTGCCAAGGCTGCTGCACCTGCCGCTGCCGCTCCGGTATTCGCTGCCGGTGATCGCGTTGAGAAGCGCGTTCCAATGACCCGCCTGCGTGCCAAGGTTGCCGAGCGTCTGGTTGAAGCTCAATCGAACATGGCGATGCTGACCACTTTCAACGAAGTCGACATGACCGAAGTCATGGCCCTGCGTTCGAAGTACAAGGATCTGTTCGAGAAGTCCCACAATGGCGTGCGCCTGGGCTTCATGTCGTTCTTCGTGAAAGCGGCCACCGAAGCGCTGAAGCGTTTCCCGGCTGTCAACGCGTCGATCGACGGTGCCGACATCGTTTACCACGGCTACGCCGACATCGGTGTTGCCGTGTCCAGCGACCGCGGTCTGGTTGTACCGGTTCTGCGTAACGCCGAACTGATGAGCCTGGCTGAAATCGAAGGCGGCATCGCGACTTTCGGCAAGAAAGCCCGTGACGGCAAACTGTCGATGGAAGAAATGACCGGCGGCACCTTCACCATCACCAACGGTGGTACTTTCGGTTCGATGATGTCGACCCCGATCGTCAACCCGCCGCAGGCCGCTATTCTGGGCATGCACAACATCATCCAGCGTCCTATGGCAATCAACGGCCAGGTCGTTATCCGTCCGATGATGTACCTGGCACTGTCCTACGATCACCGTCTGATCGATGGCAAAGAAGCTGTAACCTTCCTGGTGACCATCAAGAACCTGCTGGAAGATCCGGCTCGTCTGTTGCTGGATATCTGATAGAAGCAGCCGCGAGCTGCAGGCTTCAAACTGCAAGAAACGGCAGTTTGGCTTGCAGCGCGCGGCTTGAAGCTTTTCGCTAAAGAGGATTTTTTGAATGTCGCAGAAATTTGACGTTGTAGTGATCGGCGCGGGCCCTGGCGGTTACGTAGCTGCCATCAAGGCCGCACAGCTGGGTCTTTCCACCGCCTGCATCGAGAAGTACACCGATGGCGAAGGCAAGCTGGCCCTGGGCGGCACCTGCCTGAACGTGGGCTGCATTCCTTCCAAGGCGCTGCTGGACAGCTCCTGGAAATACAAGGAAGCCAAAGAGAGCTTCAACGTCCACGGTATCTCCACCGGCGAAGTCAAAATGGACGTCGCTGCGATGGTTGGCCGCAAGGCTGGCATCGTCAAGAACCTGACCGGCGGTGTTGCCACCCTGTTCAAGGCCAACGGCGTTACGTCGATCCAGGGCCACGGCAAGCTGCTGGCTGGCAAGAAAGTCGAAGTCACCAAGCCAGACGGTTCGGTTGAAGTGATCGAAGCCGAGAACGTAATCCTGGCTTCCGGTTCCCGTCCGATCGACATCCCGCCTGCTCCTGTTGACCAGAAAGTCATCGTCGACTCCACCGGTGCCCTGGAATTCCAGACCGTGCCTAAGCGTCTGGGCGTGATCGGCGCCGGCGTTATCGGCCTGGAACTGGGTTCGGTATGGTCGCGTCTGGGTGCAGAAGTGACTGTCCTGGAAGCCCTGGACACCTTCCTGATGGCAGCGGACACCGCTGTTTCCAAGGAAGCGCTGAAGACCCTGACCAAGCAGGGCCTGGACATCAAGCTGGGCGCTCGCGTGACCGGCTCCAAAGTGAACGGCGACGAAGTCGTTGTGAACTACACCGATGCCAACGGCGAACAGACCATCACTTTCGACAAGCTGATCGTAGCCGTTGGTCGCCGTCCGGTGACCACTGATCTGCTGGCTGCCGACAGTGGCGTGACCATCGACGAGCGTGGTTTCGTGTTCGTCGACGACCACTGCGCCACCAGCGTACCGGGCGTTTACGCCATTGGTGACGTGGTTCGCGGCATGATGCTGGCGCACAAGGCGTCGGAAGAAGGCATCATGGTTGTCGAGCGCATCAAGGGCCACAAGGCCCAGATGAACTATGACCTGATCCCTTCGGTTATTTATACTCACCCGGAAATCGCGTGGGTCGGTAAAACCGAACAGGCCTTGAAAGCTGAAGGCGTTGAAGTTAACGTCGGCACCTTCCCGTTCGCAGCATCCGGCCGTGCAATGGCCGCCAACGATACCGGTGGTTTCGTCAAGGTCATCGCCGATGCCAAGACTGACCGCGTATTGGGCGTTCACGTCATTGGCCCGAGCGCTGCAGAACTGGTTCAGCAAGGCGCGATCGCGATGGAATTCGGCACCAGCGCTGAAGACCTGGGCATGATGGTTTTCTCCCATCCGACCCTGTCCGAAGCCTTGCACGAAGCAGCTTTGGCTGTGAATGGCGGCGCCATCCACATCGCCAACCGCAAGAAGCGTTAAGACAATAAGAAACCACGGCGGTATCGGCCCGTCGTGAGCCTTGCCTGCAAGACTCACCGCGGAATGTCCGCTGGACGCAGCCTTGCGTAGCTGCACCGGGTATCCGGAAAGGCTACGCAAGCAGCAGTCACAGGTGGTGCGGCACTTGAACAAGTGCAGCACCGAATGCGCAGTACCTAACGAAGACGGTAAAAAGCATGAATCTTCACGAGTATCAGGGTAAGCAGCTGTTCGCTGAGTACGGCCTGCCAGTATCCAAAGGCTACGCGGTAGACACCCCGGAAGAAGCAGCAGCAGCTTGCGACAAGATCGGCGGCACCGAGTGGGTTGTCAAAGCCCAGGTCCACGCCGGTGGTCGCGGTAAAGCGGGCGGCGTTAAGCTGGTTCGCAACAAAGAAGACGCCAAAGCCTTCGCACAGCAGTGGCTGGGCAAGCGTCTGGTGACTTACCAGACTGACGCCAATGGTCAGCCAGTCACCAAGATCCTGGTTGAATCGTGCACTGATATCGCTAAAGAGCTGTACCTGGGCGCTGTCGTTGAC
This sequence comes from Pseudomonas putida, assembly GCF_003228315.1. Classification (NCBI taxonomy): domain Bacteria; kingdom Pseudomonadati; phylum Pseudomonadota; class Gammaproteobacteria; order Pseudomonadales; family Pseudomonadaceae; genus Pseudomonas; species Pseudomonas putida. The sequence goes on along the minus strand of NZ_CP029693.1, from coordinate 2,640,597 downwards.
CGTTCGAGCCGTCGCATCGTGTTCATGGCTTCCACCGAAGGTGGCGTGGACATCGAGAAAATCGCTCACGACACTCCAGAAAAAATTCTGAAGGCCACTATCGATCCACTGGTTGGCGCTCAGCCATTCCAGGGTCGCGAGCTGGCATTCCAGCTGGGTCTGGAAGGCAAGCAAGTTGCCCAGTTCGCCAAGATCTTCACCGGTCTGGCCAAACTGTTCCAGGATCACGATCTGGCCCTGCTGGAAGTGAACCCGCTGGTGATCAAGGCTGACGGCGACCTGCACTGCCTGGACGCGAAGATCAACATCGACGCCAACGCCATGTATCGTCAGCCTAAGCTGAAGACTTTCCACGATCCGTCGCAGGACGATCCGCGCGAAGCGCACGCTGCCAAGTTCGAACTGAACTACGTAGCGCTGGAAGGCAACATCGGTTGCATGGTCAACGGTGCCGGCCTGGCCATGGGTACCATGGACATCGTCAACCTGCACGGCGGCAAGCCAGCCAACTTCCTCGACGTGGGCGGCGGTGCTACCAAAGAACGCGTTACCGAAGCATTCAAGATCATTCTGTCCGACACCAACGTCGCTGCAGTACTGGTTAACATCTTCGGCGGCATCGTTCGTTGCGACATGATTGCCGAAGGCATCATCGGTGCAGTGAAAGAAGTCGGCGTGAAAATCCCGGTTGTTGTTCGCCTTGAAGGCAACAACGCTGAGCTGGGCGCTAAAGTACTGGCAGAAAGCGGTTTGAACATCATCGCTGCTACCAGCCTGACCGACGCTGCTCAACAAGTTGTCAAAGCTGCGGAGGGCAAATAATGAGCGTCCTGATCAATAAAGACACCAAAGTTATCTGCCAGGGTATTACCGGTTCGCAAGGTAGTTTCCACACCCAGCAAGCCATCGAGTATGGCACCAAGATGGTTGGTGGTGTAACTCCAGGCAAAGGCGGTACCGAGCACCTGGGTCTGCCAGTGTTCAACACCGTGAAAGACGCCGTAGCTGCCACTGGCGCCACCGCCAGCGTGATCTACGTTCCGGCTCCTTTCTGCAAGGACTCGATCCTGGAAGCTGCTTTCGGCGGCATCAAGCTGATCGTCTGCATCACCGAAGGCATTCCTACCCTGGACATGCTGGACGCTAAAGTTAAGTGCGACGAGCTGGGTGTTACCCTGATCGGCCCTAACTGCCCAGGCGTGATCACTCCAGGCGAATGCAAGATCGGCATCATGCCAGGTCACATTCACTTGCCAGGCAAGGTCGGTATCGTTTCCCGTTCCGGCACCCTGACCTACGAAGCTGTTAAGCAGACTACTGACGCCGGTTTCGGTCAGTCGACTTGCGTCGGCATCGGTGGTGACCCGATCCCGGGTTCGAACTTCATCGACATCCTGAAGCTGTTCCAGGAAGACCCGAAGACCGAAGCGATCGTGATGATCGGTGAGATCGGCGGTTCGGCTGAAGAAGAAGCGGCTGCCTACATCAAGGCAAACGTGACCAAGCCGGTTGTTTCCTACATCGCTGGTGTGACTGCTCCTCCGGGCAAGCGCATGGGCCATGCTGGCGCAATCATCTCTGGCGGCAAAGGCACTGCAGACGAGAAATTCGCTGCGCTGCAAGACGCAGGCGTAAAAACCGTGCGTTCGCTGGCAGACATCGGCAAGGCCCTGGCCGAGCTGACTGGTTGGGAAGTCAAGTAAGCTTCGTGCTTGGCTGACTTTTCACCAAGCAAAGGCCACCTTCGGGTGGCCTTTGTCGTTTTCGGATTTGTGTTGTTTGTTCAATTGATCTCAACGCTCACGAATCCTGTGGGAGCGAGCTTGCTCGCGATGACGGACTTACAGGCACCCACCATTTACATGCGAAAACGCGACACGAAAATGTCGTAGATCGGATAGTTCGCCCTCTAACAGTGCGTTTGTCAGACAAATTCGTTAGGCTACGCGCCATTTTTGCGTCCGCTGCCCACAAGGCGGCTACGCGCTAAAGGGTCAGTCCCATACGGACCGGCAGCATTTCCCTCACCCATAAGGGAAACCCCTCTCTAAATTCCGATTCAGTAGTGTGGTATTTCCTTAATGAAAGTGTTGAAAGGCCAGGACATCCTGGCACTTGGTTTTATGACGTTTGCCCTGTTCGTCGGGGCCGGCAACATCATCTTCCCGCCTATCGTCGGTTTGCAGTCCGGGCCTAATGTCTGGATGGCGGCGCTGGGCTTTCTCGTCACGGCGGTGGGTCTGCCGGTGGTCACCGTTGTAGCGCTGGCCAAAGTCGGTGGCGCGATGGATGCCCTGAGCAGTCCGATCGGCAAGCTGGCGGGCGGTCTGCTGGCCGCTGCCTGCTACCTCGCCGTCGGCCCTCTGTTTGCCACGCCGCGCACCGCGACCGTGTCCTTCGAAGTGGGCCTGGCTCCGCTGACCGGCGAAAGCCCGTTGGCGCTGTTCCTGTACAGCTCGGTGTATTTCCTGCTGGTGTTCTTCATCTCGCTCTACCCGGGCCGCCTGCTGGACACTGTGGGACGTTTCCTCGCGCCACTGAAGATCATTGCCCTGGCGGTATTGGGTATCGCGGCATTCGCCTTGCCAGCGGGTGATATCGGTCAGGCAACACCTGAATACGTGGCTGCACCGTTTTCCCAGGGGTTCATCAATGGTTACCTGACCATGGATACCCTCGGCGCACTGGTGTTCGGCATCGTGATCGTCAACGCTATCCGCTCCCGCGGCGTTGAATCGCCCGCGCTGATCACCCGTTACGCAATCATTGCCGGGCTGATCGCCGGCGTGGGTCTGGCACTGGTGTACATCAGCCTGTTTCGTCTCGGTTCGGGCAGTCACGAAGTGGCCGTCGGCGCGACCAATGGCGCGGCGGTATTGCACGCGTACGTGCAGCACACCTTCGGTTCGCTGGGCAGCGGTTTCCTCGCGGTGTTGATTTCCCTGGCGTGCCTGGTGACCGCTGTAGGCCTGACCTGTGCCTGCGCCGAGTACTTCAGCCGCGTGCTGCCACTGTCCTACAAGACCCTGGTGATCATCCTCGCTGCGTTCTCCCTGCTGGTGTCCAACCTGGGCCTGACCAAGCTGATTGCGTTCTCGATCCCGGTACTGACCGCGATCTACCCGCCTTGCATCGCCCTGGTCGCCCTGAGCTTCTGCAAGGACTTCTGGCACGAGCAAGGCCGCATCGTCGGTCCGGTGATGCTGGTGTCGTTCCTCTTCGGTCTGATCGATGCGCTCAAGGGCGCCGGTCTGGCGGACTGGATGCCGGCGCAGCTGGCTCACCTGCCGCTCAGTGATCAAGGCCTGGCGTGGCTGGTGCCGTCGGTGATGACTTTGGTCGTCGCCGTGGTCTGCGACCGCCTGTTGGGCAAGCGCGAAGAAGCACTGGCTTAAATGCTGCTGCGGCCCGTCACAAGCGGGCTTGTGAGCAAAACAGAAATGCCCCGCATCAATCGATGCGGGGCATTTTTTATGGGCGCGGGGCAGTGTCTTTTTCCTTAAGCTAACGTCGAAGCACTGCCTGACCTCCTGACCTCCTGACCTATTGTGGGAGCGAGCCTGCTCGCGAAAGCGGCGTCACATTCAATAGAGGTGCTGATTGATCCAGCGCTATCGCGAGCAGGCTCGCTCCCACAAGGTTTGGCGTTTCGTCACTACATCAAAAAAGGACCTGCATGTCGTTCATCCAAGCCAACCTGATCCACATCCTTGCCGCGTTCTGGTTTGTCATCTGCTGGGGCGGTTACACCCGCTATGCGACCTGGAAAGGCCGCGATACCGCCTGCCTGGCCAGTGTCCTGCATCTTTATCGCGAGGACTGGATGCGCCGCATGCTGCTGCGCGACAACCGCATTGCCGATGCCAGCGTGATCGGCAACCTGGAGCGCAACGCGTCCTTCTTCGCCTCCAGCACCCTGATTATCCTGGCCGGCATCCTGACCGTGCTGGGTTCCTCCGAACGGGCGGTGTCGCTGCTGGCGGATATTCCCATGGTGCAACAGGCGACACAGGGCATGTCTGAAATCAAGTTGCTGTGCCTGGCGCTGGTGTTCGTCTACGCCTTCTTTACTTTCAGCTGGTGCATGCGCCAGTACAATTTCGCCGCGATTCTGGTGGGCTCGGCGCCGATGGCCGGCGAGCGCCATGTATCGGAACTTGAGCGCAAGGCCTTTGCCTCGCGGGCGGCGCGGGTCATCTCGATGGCGGCCAACCAGTTCAACTTTGGTCTGCGGTCCTACTATTTCGGGATGAGCATGCTCGCCTGGTTCGTCAGCCCCTGGCTGTTCATGTTGATGAGTGCGGGCGTGGTGTTCGTCTTGTATCGCCGCGAGTTTCATTCCGACGTTCTCGACGTGATGGTCTATACCCCTACAGAGGCGCCATTGCCCGAGGTGAATAAAGAGGCCGCTTGATGAGTATTCCGTTCTGGTGTGTGTTTATCAGTGCACTGTTGATTTACGTGGCGCGCATGCCCGTTACCAAAGCCATGAAAGAGCAGGGCGGTTACAACAATCACTTGCCACGCCAACAACAAGGGCAACTCACCGGTTTCGGTGCCCGTGCATTGGCTGCACACCAGAATAGTTTCGAGGCGTTCATTTTGTTTGCGGTGGGAGTATTGATGGCGCATACCACGCAGACGGCGGGATGGCTCATTGATCTGTTGGCCATCATCTTTGTCATCGCACGAGTTATCTATTTGCTGTGTTACTGGAAAGACCTGACCTGGCAACGCAGCATGGTATGGCTGGTGGGATTTGTCTGTTCACTATTGCTGATGATTAGTCCGACTTTTCGCACGATTTTGCTCTAAGACTGGATGGCCAACAAAATCGCAGGCAAAAGAAAACCCGCACTTGGCGGGTTTTCTTTTTTCACGCTAAAAACCGAATTAGTTCTTAGGTGCTTCCGGCGCGGCTTCTTTTGCCGCTGCTTCGTTCGATTCAGCCTGAGCTTTGGCGGCTTCGGCGTTTTCTTTCGCCGCGTCGTTCACTTTATCCTGAGCTTTGCTCATGTCTTGCTGAGCTTGCTCAGCATGTTTGTTGGCTTCTTGAGCTTTGTCCTCGGATTTTTTATCGCAGGCAGCGAGACCGAGGGAAGCGGTCAACATCAAGGCAATAGCTAAAGTCTTACGCATGGGGTGTTTCTCCTGATGAAAATAACTACTGGCCTTTCGAGCACAAGCCCAGGGGTTAAGTTCCACAAATGCTTGAGATATATAAGTTTGTTCTAAAGCGGAACTTTTATGCGAACCGCTACTTCATTCTGTAGGTATTCAAGAAGAGCTTTAACCAATGGCTGAAAACCCTGTTTTTGAGCGCGCAATACGATTCATGTCAGCCCTGCGTCATTGTCAGGTCCTCGGGTTACGTGTTCACAGTGCCAGTAATGAGGGGTTGACCGTCGTTCTTCCTTATAGCCAGCAGATCGTAGGAAACCCGCAAACCGGGGTGATTCATGGCGGGGCGATCACCACGTTGATGGACACTGCCTGTGGCATGTCCACGCTCTGCGTATTGCCGGAATTCGAAGTCTGCCCGACCCTCGACCTGCGCATCGACTATATGCACGCCGCCGAGCCCCATAAGGACGTGTACGGTTTCGCCCAGTGCTACCGGGTGACCACCGATGTGATCTTCGCCCGCGGCTTTGCCTATCAGGACGATCCCGAGCAGCCGATTGCCCATGTGGTGGGCACGTTCATGCGCATGGGCAAAGGCATCAAGGGCACCAAAAGCTTTGGTGGCGCCATCGCTGGAGGTGCGAAATGAGCGATTCCTTTCAGGAACAATTGCAACAGGCTCACGAGCAGGGCGATTACAGCACGCTGCTGCAGCTGATCCCCTACGCCACGCTGATCGGCGTCGAATGTTCGCGGGTGGGGGATGAATTGCTGTTTCGCCTGCCGGCCAACAAGGACAACATCGGCAATCCCCTGTTACCCGCGATCCATGGCGGCGTGATTGCCGGTTTCATGGAACTGGCCGCCGCGCTGCATCTGCTGATCAGCACCGGATCGCCGGGGGTACCGAAAATTATCGATTTCTCCCTCGATTACCTGCGTGCCGGACAATTTCGCGATACCTGGGCCCGATGCCAGGTGTGCCGCCAGGGGCGTCGGGTGGGCAACGTCGCCATTACCGCCTGGCAAACCACGGAAGCTGAGCCTATCGCGACGGCCAGGGCGCATTTCAAACTGGAGGAACCCTTGAAATCCTGAACACAGCCCCCAACTCTCATGACAACCCGCCGCTGACCCTCTTGGTCGCGGCTTATGCCATCTGATTGGAGTTTGATGACCATGAGTGTGGAAACTCAAAAGGAAACCCTGGGCTTCCAGACCGAGGTAAAGCAGCTGCTGCACCTCATGATCCATTCGCTGTATTCCAACAAGGAAATCTTCCTTCGCGAACTGATCTCGAACGCCTCTGACGCTGTAGACAAATTACGTTTCGAAGCCCTCGCCAAGCCTGAATTGCTGGAAGGTGGCGCGGAACTGAAAATCCGTGTGAGCTTCGACAAGGACGCCAAGACCGTCACCCTCGAAGACAACGGCATCGGCATGAGCCGTGAAGATGTGATCACCCACCTGGGGACCATCGCCAAGTCCGGCACCGCCGACTTCATGAAAAACCTGTCGGGCGACCAGAAGAAGGATTCGCACCTGATCGGTCAGTTCGGCGTGGGCTTCTACTCCGCGTTCATCGTTGCCGACAAGGTCGACGTGTTCAGCCGCCGTGCCGGTAGCCCGGCCAGCGAAGGCGTGCACTGGTCGTCCAAGGGCGAGGGCGAGTTCGAAGTTGCCACTATCGACAAGGCCGACCGCGGCACTCGTATCGTGCTGCACCTGAAGTCCGGTGAAGACGAGTTCGCCGACGGCTGGCGCCTGCGCAACATCATCAAAAAGTATTCCGACCACATCGCCTTGCCGATCGAGTTGCCGAAAGAAGCGGCAGCCGCCGAGGGCGAAGAGAAGCCAGCCGTTGAATGGGAAACCGTCAACCGCGCCAGCGCCCTGTGGACCCGTCCGCGCACTGAAGTGAAGGACGAGGAATACCAGGAGTTCTACAAGCACATCGCCCACGACTTCGAGAACCCGCTGAGCTGGAGCCACAACAAGGTCGAAGGCAAGCTGGAATACAGCTCGCTGCTGTACGTACCGGCCCGTGCACCGTTCGACCTGTACCAGCGCGAAGCGCCGAAAGGCCTGAAGCTCTACGTGCAGCGCGTATTCGTCATGGATCAGGCCGAGTCGTTCCTGCCGCTGTACCTGCGCTTCATCAAGGGTGTGGTCGATTCCAACGACCTGTCGCTGAACGTGTCGCGGGAAATCCTGCAGAAAGACCCGATCATCGACTCCATGAAGTCGGCACTGACCAAGCGCGTGCTGGACATGCTGGAGAAGCTGGCGAAGAACGAGCCTGAGCAATACAAGGGCTTCTGGAAGAACTTCGGCCAAGTCATGAAAGAAGGCCCGGCGGAAGACTTCGCCAACAAGGAAAAAATTGCCGGCCTGCTGCGGTTCGCATCCACCCACGGTGATGACGGCGAGCAAGTGGTTGGCCTGGCCGAGTACCTGGCCCGCGCCAAGGAAGGCCAGGACAAGATCTACTACCTGACCGGTGAAACCTACGCCCAGGTCAAGAACAGCCCGCACCTGGAAGTCTTCCGCAAGAAAGGCATCGAAGTGCTGCTGCTGACCGACCGCATCGACGAGTGGCTGATGAGCTACCTCAGTGAATTCGACGGCAAGAGCTTTGTCGACGTGGCGCGCGGTGACCTGGACTTGGGCAACCTGGATTCGGAAGAGGACAAGAAGGCCGCTGAAGAAGTCGCCAAGTCCAAGGAAGGTCTGGTGGAGCGTCTCAAGACCGCACTGGGCGAATCCGTTGCCGAAGTACGGGTTTCCCATCGCCTGACCGATTCGCCGGCGATCCTGGCCATTGGTGAGCAGGACCTGGGCCTGCAAATGCGTCAGATCCTGGAAGCCAGCGGGCAGAAGGTGCCGGATTCGAAGCCGATTTTCGAATTCAACCCGGCTCACCCGCTGATCGAGAAGCTCGACAACGAGCAGAGTGACGAGCGCTTCGGCGACCTGTCGCACATCCTGTTCGATCAGGCGGCCCTGGCGGCCGGCGACAGCCTGAAGGACCCGGCGGCCTATGTTCGTCGCCTGAACAAGCTGTTGGTCGAGTTGTCGGCTTAACTGTGTTGCAGAAAAACCCGCTTCGGCGGGTTTTTTCATTCTGGTGTTCAAAAAATCAGGAGTCAGAAATGAGCCAAATCACTGTACGTTCCGTGGCCTACCAGATTGACGGCCAGCCCTATGAAAGTCGCCTGGCGTTCGACGCCGAGCACAAGGGCGCGCGTCCGGGCTTGCTGATGGCACCAAACTGGATGGGTGTCGGCGCGGGTGCTGAAGAGATCGCCAAGTCGGTTGCTGCCAAGGGCTACGTGGTGTTGATCGCCGACATTTATGGGCAGTCGGTGCGTCCGCAGAACAACGACGAGGCGGGCGCGGCAATGATGCCGCTGAAGAATGACCGCGCGTTGCTGCGCAAGCGCATGCAGGCGGCTTTCGAGCAATTGCAGAAACAGGGTGAGGCTGCCGTCGATACCTCGAAGCTGGCGACCTTCGGTTTCTGTTTTGGTGGTTGCTGTGCGCTGGAACTTGCGCGTACCGGTGCTCCGGTGAAGGCGGCGGTCTCGTTCCACGGCACCCTCGATACCCCGAATCCGGCCGATGCGAACAACATCAAGGGCAAGGTGCTGGTCCTGCACGGCGCATCCGATCCATTGGTGCCGAAGGAGCAGTTGCCGGCATTCGAGGATGAAATGAATGCCGCCGGTGTGGATTGGCAGTTGCTCAGCTACGGCGGTGCGTTTCACTCGTTCACTGACCCGCACGCCAAGGTGCCGGGGATGATGATGTATGACGCCAAGGTTGCCGCACGGGCGTTTACGTCGATGCACAACCTGCTGGATGAAGTGTTCAAGGGCTGATTGCAGCTTATGCCGTGCATTTGTCTTCGCTAGTGCCGGCCTCATCGCGAGCAGGCTCGCTCCTACAATGGAATGCGTTTCCCTGTAGGAGCGAGCCTGCTCGCGAAGACGGTGTAACTGACGACGGCAAAGTTAAGGCAGCTCGATCCGCTCAACTTCCCCCGGCACCTTCGGCCAATCCCCGGCCGCCCAGCGCCTGCGCGCTTCGTCGATCTTCGCCGGATCGCTCGAGACAAAATTCCAGTTGATCCGCCTTGGGCCGTCCAGCGGTGCGCCACCAAACAGCACCGCATGACTGTCGCTGTCAGCGGACAATGTCATCTCTTCCCCGGTCGGCAATACCACCAGATCGTGAGGTTCGACCGGCTCGCCATTGAGCAGTACCTCGCCACTGAGCACATACAGCGCACGTTCTTCATGTTCGGTGGGAATCAGCAGGGTCGTTGCCGTTTGCAGGTGCAATTCGGCGTACAGCGTAGGAGAAAGCACCGGTACCGGCGATTCCAGGCAAAAGCCTGACCCGGCGATCATCCGGATCTTCACCCCAAGGTTCTCGCTGACCGGCAATGTGGAGGCAGGATGATGGCTGTAGTAGCCGGGACCTTGTTCCTGGTCCTTGGGTGAGGCCAGCCAGATTTGCAGGCCGTGCATCGTGAATTCGCGGCCTTTGAGGGCTTCGGGGGTGCGCTCGACGTGGGCGATGGCGCTGCCGGCGGTCATCCAGCTGACATCCCCGGGGCTGACCACCTGATCCGAGCCCAAGCTGTCCTTGTGTTGGAGCTGTCCCTCGAAGAGGTAGGTCAGCGTGGACAGACCGATATGCGGATGCTGGCGGATGTTCATGCCGTCTCCCGCGGCGTAGCGGGTTTGCAGCATGTGATCGAAAAACACGAAGGGCCCGACATTGCGGCATTTGGCTGAGGGTAGCGGGCGAAGAATCGGCTGGCCCTCGACGTCTTCGGCGCGGGGGCGGATCACGAGCGGAGTGTTCATGGTGCGTTCCAGGCTGAGCGGGTGATGCGATCGAGCATAACCCGCTTGCGCCATCGTTGCCGCTATTGGCTGAACGCGCCTTCGGAAAGATGGGTTTCGATGCTGACTTCGCTGGTGGTCATCAGCTTGTGGATCGGGCAGCGGTCGGCTACGCGGTGCAGTTCGTCACGCTGGGCGTCGGTGAGCACGCCTTTGAGAGTCAGTTTGACGTGCAGGGCGTATTTGCCCTTTTGCTCCTGGCTGTTGTCGCGTTTGACCTCGACGCCAACGCCGGTCAGGGGAATGTCTTTCTTCTTGGCATACAGCTTCAAGGTCAGGGCTTTGCAGGCGCCCAGCGCAGCATCGAAGTAATCGTGTGGTTCCGGTGCAGAACCTTCACCGCCAGCCGTGGCGGGTACGTCGGCAAAGAGTTCGTGGTCATCGATTTGCACGCTGTGACGAAAACCTTCGGCGGAGACGGTGTTGACGGTAACGGTCATGGGAAACCTCGCTGGCATCAGGAAAAGTCATTCGATCAAAAAGAACGCTGAAGGTATAGAGCCATCACGCTGATCTGTCGTTCCAATTTTGTGGGCGTGTTCACGCAGGCGGTGCGCGTTATCGTTCACGTCCATCGCGAGCAGGCTCGCTCCCACATCAGCGCGCAAAAAAAAAGCCCCGCAATTGCGGGGCTTTGTCGTGTCGCTGGATCAACTGCCTTTGACCGTCTTGCCGTTCACCTTGCCGTCCAGGAGCATGATGTTGTACTCCTTGCCGTCGGTTTCGACCTGTTGCAGGCGGACCAGCAGGTAGTCCCAGTCCTTGGCGAACCACAGCACGGTGGTGCGCTTGCTTTGTGTCGGATCGCGCACGCGCTCGACCTTGACTGCATCGATCTGGCCGGCCTTGGTGTCGACTTTCTCGGAGCCCAGCACGCGGAAGTCATAGGTATCGACTTCACCACCATCGACCACCTGGTAGCTCATGCTTTTCTTGCCGGCGGCCACGTCATGCTGAAGCGCGAGCTGGTAGGTGGATTTGTCGACCATGCCGCGGTTGAGTGGAATGTTCACCGCGTCGCCACGGTCGGTGCCGGTCACCTTCTTGGCGGCCCAGTCGAAGTCCAGGTCGGCTTTCTTGGCTTTGCCCAGGCCACCCCGCTCGAAATGGTAGGACTGCGGCAGCAGGGTGTCCTTGTCGACCGTCAGGGTGCTTTCTTCGGTCAGGCTGGCGATCATCATCGACGCCTTGAAGCTGAGCTTCCAGGTGCCGTTGGCGTCCTTGGTCAGGCTGCGTTCGGCAGTGCCGCTCATGGGCAGCTGCTTCCAGTCGGCGGTGTAGCTGGCGGAGAAGGGTTGAAGGTCTGCCGCCTGTGCGAAGGGCAGGGCGAGCAGCGCGCAAGCGAAGAGCAGGGCACGACGCATAAAATCTCCTAGGTTCGTATCAAGTGGCCGCTGGCCGCGAGTAACTGTCCATCCAGTAAAGCACCTTGGTCGCCAAGTGATAACCGGCCTTCGGCAAACCAGCGGACGGCCATCGGGTAGATCAAGTGTTCCTGAACATGGACTCGCTGCGCCAGGCTTTGCGGCGAGTCGTGCAACTCTACCGGTATTACTGCCTGTACGACCAGTGGTCCGCCATCGAGTTCCTCGGTGACGAAGTGCACGGAACAGCCATGTTCCACATCGCCAGCTTCCAGCGCGCGCTGATGCGTGTGCAGCCCTTTGTATTTGGGCAGCAGCGAGGGATGGATATTGAGCAGGCGACCCTGATAGTGGCGCACGAAATCCGCGCTGAGAATGCGCATGAAGCCAGCCAGTACCACGAGTTTGGGGTTGAACGCGTCGATCAGTTCGATCAGCGCGGCATCGAAGGCTTCGCGGCCATCGAAAGCCTTGTGATCCAGGGCGCGGGTGTCGATACCCGCATCCCTGGCGCGTTGCAGGCCGTAGGCGTCGGCGCGGTTGGAAATCACCGCAGCGATGCGGACCGGGCTGTCGCCGGTCCGCGTGCTGTCGATCAGGGCCTGCAAGTTACTGCCGGTGCCGGACAACAGCACCACCACATCACAGGTCTGGCTCATCAATGAGCCTTGAGGTTCTTCAGTTCGACCTGGGCCGCGCCTTCGGCAGCGGTGGAGATCTGGCCGATGACCCATGGCTGCTCGCCAGCGTCGCGCAGCACTTTGAGGGAGGCTTCAACGTGCTCCTGAGCCACGCAGATGACCATGCCGACGCCGCAGTTCAAGACGCGGTGCATTTCGTTTTCGTCGACGTTGCCTTTCTCTTGCAGCCAGTCGAACACCGCCGGGCGGGTCCAGCTCGCCACGTCGACCACCGCCTGGGCGCCTTTTGGCAAGACGCGCGGGATGTTGTCCAGCAGGCCGCCACCGGTGATGTGGGCCATGGCTTTGACAGCGCCGGTTTCCTTGATCAGCTTGAGCAGCGGCTTGACGTAGATACGGGTCGGGGCCATCAGCAGGTCGGTCAGCGGTTTGCCGTCGAGCTGGGTGTTTTCGATGTCGGCACCGGACACTTCGATGATCTTGCGGATCAGCGAGTAACCGTTGGAGTGCGGGCCGGAAGATGGCAGGGCGAGCAGGGCATCGCCGGCAGCAACCTTGGAACCGTCGATGATTTCGGATTTTTCCACGACGCCGACGCAGAAGCCGGCCAGGTCGTAGTCTTCGCCTTCGTACATGCCAGGCATTTCAGCGGTTTCGCCACCGACCAGGGAGCAGCCGGACAGCTCGCAGCCCGCGCCGATGCCGGTCACGACCTGAGCGGCGGTGTCGACGTTCAGTTTGCCGGTGGCGTAGTAGTCGAGGAAGAACAGCGGCTCGGCGCCGCACACCACCAGGTCGTTGACGCACATGGCGACCAGGTCGATACCGATGCTGTCGTGCTTGTTCAGGTTCAGTGCCAGGCGCAGCTTGGTGCCGACGCCGTCAGTGCCGGAAACCAGGACTGGTTGCTTGTAGCCGGCCGGGATTTCGCAGAGGGCGCCAAAACCGCCCAGGCCGCCCATGACTTCCGGGCGCGCAGTGCGCTTGGCGACGCTCTTGATGCGTTCGACCAATGCTTCACCGGCGTCGATGTCTACACCGGCGTCCTTGTAGCTCAGGGAGGGTTGCTTGCTCATGATCCAGGCCTTTAGGGGGAATTTCTGGGTAACGACCGAGTTCAGCGGGGCTGCCGAAATCGAAGCGGGCGATTGCCTCACGCGAATTTCGAAAGTGCCCGGCTGTTGCCGGTCTGCGAAGGCGCGCGATTTTATCAGGCTTGAAGGGCAGCGGCCATCCTCACGCCGACGGCAGGGGCATATCGGCTTAAAAAAACCGTCATGCGCGCTCGATGGTGGCATCCTTGCGGCCTGCGTAAAGTATCGCCGTTAAGCGTCTATCGTTATGACAGTGCGAAAACTTACCCAGCCCGTGTGAATGTTTTGCGTCCGGTCATGGTCACAGCCTTGCTCGAACGTCTTCATGCGGCCTGTTCCAGCCGCTCTTGTCGTCAGGAATCCTCCATGCGTTTTTGTAAATTCTTGTTTGTGGGTTGTCTGTCATTGATCAGCCTGGTCAGCCAGGCCGAAACCGTCAAAGGTCTTTATCAGGTGCGCGAGCCGGTCAACGGCCAGTCACCGGAAGAGCGCGATCAAGCGACCCAGCGCGCCCTCGATACGCTGGTGCTGCGCCTGACCGGCGACCCCAAGGCCGCGCAAAGCCCGGGGCTGGCGGCGATCCGCAAGGATCCGCAGCAAATCATCAGCCAGTTCGGTTACGACGCCGGGCCGCCGGAAGTATTGAAAGTCGATTTCGATCCAGGCACCACTGAACAAGCATTGCGCCGCGCCGGACTGGCCACGTGGGGCGCCAATCGTCCGTCGATTCTCGGTTGGTGGTTGAACGACACAACCGAAGGAGCAAGCCTTGTGGGTGATGGGCAGGCCAGCGCAGCCCCATTGCGACGTGCCGCGCAACATCGCGGTTTACCGCTGCGCTTGCCGTTGGCGGATCTGAATGAACAGCTTGTTGCCACCGCGCCCAACCTGGAAGGTACCGACCCGGCACCTTTGCGCAACGCTTCGGAGCGCTACAACGCTGACGCCCTGCTGGCAGTGCATGCTCACGAAGAGGGAGGGCAATGGCAAGCCAACTGGCGTTTGTGGCTGGGGGATCAAAAGGAAGCGGGCACCGTCACGGGGGGCGATCAAGCGGCCGTCGCGGACGCGGTGATGCTGGCGGTCAACCAGCGACTGGCGCCGCGTTTCGTCGCCAAGGCTGGGGCATCCACTGCGCAACTACTGGAAGTTCAAGGCATGAACCTTGAGCGCTATGCGACCCTTGGGCGCTTGCTGGAGCCCTTCAACGGACGGCCGCAAAGTGTGGATGGCGACAAGATCCTGTATCGGGTCAATGGCAGTACCGAGCAGTTGCGGGCGCAGTTGTCGCTGGCGAAGTTGCAGGAGGTGTCGGCACCGGCTCCGGCCAACCTGCCGCCTGCTGCACCGACGGCCGACGGCCAAGCCCCTGCCGCAGCGCCAGCACCGGCCCCGGCAGCTACGCCTGCGCTGCATTTTCGCTGGTAGTTTTTCTTTCTATATATAGAAGCAAGGGAGTGGTTCATGGCTGATACACGGCGTTGGTTCTGGTTGGGTGGGGTGGTTCTGCTCTGCGGGTTCATCTGGCTGTTGCATCCGATCCTGTCGCCGTTCCTGGTGGCGCTCTTGCTGGCTTATCTGTTCGATCCCCTGGTGGATCGGCTGGAGAGGGCCGGGCTGTCTCGCACACTGGGCGTCGTCACGGTGTTCGCGCTGTTCACCCTGATCTTCACCGCGCTGCTGCTGGTCCTGGTGCCGATGCTGGCCAAGCAACTCTTTCGCTTATATGAGTTGGCACCGCAGATGCTCGACTGGCTGCAGCACACGGCGTTGCCATGGGCGCAATCGAAATTCGGCTTGTCCGAAGGGTTCTGGAAGTTCGACAAGCTCAAGGCCGCCATCAGCGAGCACATGGGGCAGACCACCGATATCGTCGGCGTGGTGCTGAGCCAGGCCACGGCTTCCGGACTGGCCTTGATGGCCTGGTTGGCGAATCTGGTGCTGATCCCTGTGGTGAGTTTCTACTTGCTGCGGGATTGGGATGTGATGATGGCCAAGTTGCGCAGCTTGCTGCCTCGCGATCGCGAGGAGCGCGTGGTGTCACTGGCTGGCGAATGTCATGAAGTGCTCGGGGCCTTCGTGCGCGGGCAGTTGCTGGTGATGCTCGCCTTGGGCGTGATCTATGCCGCGGGCCTGATGCTGGTGGGGCTGGAGTTGGGCTTGTTGATCGGTCTGATCGCCGGTCTGGCAGCGATTGTGCCGTACATGGGGTTTGTCATCGGTATTGGCTCGGCCTTGATCGCCGGCCTGTTTCAGTTTGGTGGCGATCTGTATCCGATGGTTGGCATCGTTGCGGTGTTCATGGTCGGGCAGGCACTGGAAGGCATGGTGTTGACGCCGTTGCTGGTGGGGGATCGCATCGGTCTGCATCCAGTGGCGGTGATTTTCGCGATCTTGGCCGGTGGTGAGCTGTTCGGCTTTACCGGCATCCTCCTGGCGTTGCCGGTGGCGGCGGTGATCATGGTGCTGGTGCGTCATGTTCACGACCTGTACAAGGATTCCGAAATCTACAGTGGTGTCGACGAGCCGGAGCTTTAGGCTTGCTCATGCGCGACCCGGTGGGATGCCGGGTCGATGCCTGTACCGCCAGAGAAACCGTCATAAAACCGGGACATCAACGCAAACCTTTGATTTTGCTTGTGGTGCGTCGCATTGTGCGGTCGGCGTCACGGGTATAAACTTCGCAAACTTTACACAGAGGCCACTAACGGTTCCTTGGGAACTGTACAGTCAGCATGGAACCAATTCAGCTGCCCCTAGGTGTGCGTCTGCGTGACGACGCCACCTTCATCAACTACTACCCAGGCGCCAATGCCGCTGCACTCGGCTATGTCGAGCGACTGTGCGAAGCCGACGCCGGCTGGACCGAAAGCCTGATTTACCTCTGGGGCAAACACGGCGTAGGCCGTACGCATCTGTTGCAGGCTGCTTGCCTGCGTTTCGAGCAGATGGGGGAGCCGGCGGTTTATCTGCCGCTGGCGGAGTTGATGGATCGCGGCGTGGAAATTCTCGATCACCTGGAACAGTACGAACTGGTTTGCCTGGATGATCTGCAGGCGGTGGCCGGGAAGGCTGACTGGGAAGAGGCGCTGTTCCATCTGTTCAATCGTCTGCGTGACAGCGGCCGGCGCTTGCTGATCGCCGCATCGCACTCGCCGCGTGAGTTGCCAGTGAAGCTGGCGGACCTCAAGTCCCGCCTGACCCTGGCCTTGATCTTCCAGATGCGCCCGCTTTCCGATGAAGACAAATTGCGCGCCCTGCAATTGCGCGCATCCCGGCGCGGCCTGCACCTGACCGACGAAGTCGGGCACTTTATCCTGACCCGCGGCACCCGCAGCATGAGTGCATTGTTCGAGTTGCTGGAACGCCTCGATCAGGCCTCCCTTCAAGCGCAACGCAAGTTGACCATTCCCTTCCTGAAAGAAACCCTGGGCTGGTAGTCAGGCCCGGTAAGTCGCGGGCTGCAGCGCGGTTTGGCATATTTCAGGCGCCAGAAAACACGCTTTCCTGCACGGTGCAGGCCGCGTGAACAATCAAAATGGGCTTAAGCGCTTAGATGTCAGCGGGAAAACGATAAGTCACAAAAAGTTCGATTGAATTTGCAAATAGGTTTGATAGCGGGCATAGTCTCGGCTTCTTTACAACTATCAGCCACGGTCGTGCCCATGCTAAATCGCTTCGCACCCCTCGTGCCTCTCGCACTCGTTACCCTGTTGTTCGGTTGCGCTGCCCACACGCCAGTGTCCCAGCAAGCGCCACAGCAGGTTCAAAACGCTGTTACCGCCCAGTCTTCCGTCCGTTATCAAGACTCTCTTTACCAGGACGAAGTGGCCACCGAAAAAGAACTGGCCGCTTTTGCTGACGGCAAGTCCTACCAGTTGCCGGCCCTGGCCGACAGCATCCTCGAACGCGGCATGTCCCTGATCGGTACCCGTTACCGTTTCGGCGGTACCTCAGAAGCCGGTTTCGACTGCAGCGGCTTCATCGGCTATCTGTTTCGTGAAGAAGCGGGCATGAACCTGCCGCGCTCCACCCGCGAAATGATCAACGTGGATGCACCACTGGTTTCGCGCAACAAGCTCAAGCCAGGTGATCTGCTGTTCTTCGCAACCTCCGGCCGTCGCAATCGTGTCAGCCATGCTGGCATCTACCTGGGCGACAACCAGTTCATCCATTCCAGCAGCCGCCGCAGCGGTGGTGTGCGGATTGATAGCCTGGGCGACAGCTACTGGAGCAAATCCTTCATCGAAGCCAAGCGCGCACTCGCGATGGCGCCTGCTGCGACGCCGGAAATCGTCACCGCGCGCAAGTAAGCGGACAATCTGTAAGGCGAACTTAAAGTCTTACTTGAAGTTTGCCGCATAAGCGCTAGAATTCTGATCCATGAATGATGGCAAACCGCCTGCGTGACGCGCAGGCGGTTTTCTTTTCTGCGTCGTTGCAGAAAAAGCCGCAGCCAGATCAGGATGCTCTGCTTATGTCGACGTCGGCCCGCCTCGCAATCATGTTCTTCGCCGCGCTGCTCAGTGCGTGCGCCAGTCGTACACCGCCCCCTGCGCCGGTGGTACGCCCTCCCGTCGTATTCGGCCCCTCGCAAGCGTTTTCCCCTGAAGCGGAAGACGTGCTGTTCCGTGCGCTCGGTCTTGTCGGCACGCCCTATCGCTGGGGCGGCAATACGCCGGATTCCGGGTTCGATTGCAGCGGCCTGATCGGCTATGTCTACCGTGATGTCACCGGTATTTCCCTGCCGCGTACCACCCGGGAAATGATCAGCATGCAAGCGGCCGATGTCGGCAAGGAAGGCCTGCAGACCGGTGATCTGGTGTTCTTCGCCACCAATGGCGGTTCGCAGGTCAGCCACGCCGGCATCTACGTCGGCGAAGGCCGCTTCGTCCACGCGCCCGCCACGGGCGGTACGGTCAAGCTGGACAGCCTGTCCAAGGCGTATTGGCAGAAAGCCTACCTGAGCGCCAAGCGCGTCCTGCAACCGGAGCACCTGGCGCGTAATCCCTGATAGCCGGAGGGTGTGGTCATGACCGCTCGCACACTCAATCTCGACGATTCGCTCTATCAGTACCTGCTGGACGTCTCCCTGCGCGAAACGCCGTTGCTCAAACGCTTGCGCGACGAAACCCAGGCCTTGCCCAACGCGCGCTGGCAGGTGGCGCCGGAACAGGGGCAGTTTCTCGCGTTGCTGGTCAAGCTCACTGGCGCAAGACGCGTACTCGAAGTCGGCACGTTCACCGGTTACAGCGCACTGTGCATGGCGGCGGCATTGCCGGCTGGCGGTTCGTTGATCTGTTGTGACATCGCTGGCGATTACAACGCCACGGCGCGGCGTTACTGGCAGGAAGCAGGCTTGGCCGATCGCATCGACCTGCGCCTGGCGCCGGCGCTGGAAACCCTGGGAAAGCTGGATCAGCCGGGTCAGTTCGATCTGGTGTTCATCGATGCCGACAAGGCCAACTATCCGGCCTATCTCGAGCATGCGCTGCGTCTGCTGCGCACCGGCGGGTTGGTGGTGTTCGACAACACCCTGTGGAGCGGGCGGGTGCTTGAGGATAATCCGGAGAGTGAGGACACCCGCGCGATCCAGACGCTCAATCGTGCGTTAAAGGATGATGAGCGGGTGGACTTGTCGTTGTTGCTGTTGGGTGACGGGCTCACACTCTGCCGTAAACGCTGACCTCCTGTAGGAGCGAGCCTGCTCGCGATAGCAGTGTGTCAGGCAGAATTGATGTTGAATGTGCCGGCCTCTTCGCGAGCAGGCTCGCTCCTACAGTGTCAGGTGTCGTTATTTCGTCGCCGACACCCGCCACACCTTGTTCCCCACGTCGTCCGCCACCAGCAGGTCCCCTTGTTGATCAATCACCACACCCACGGGGCGGCCCATGGCTTCTTCCTTGTCATTGAGGAAACCGCTCAGCACATCCACCGGCGGCCCGACTGGCTTGCCGGCGCTGAAGGGCACGAAGATCACTTTGTAGCCACTGTGCGGCTTGCGGTTCCATGAGCCGTGCTGGCCGACGAAAGCGCCTTCCTTGAATTGCGCCGGCAAGCGGTTGCCCTCGGCAAAACTCAGGCCCAGCGATGCCGTGTGCGGGCCGACCGCATAGTCCGGCGCAATGGCCTTGGCCACCAATTGCGGATTTTGCGGTTCGACCCGTACGTCGACGTGCTGGCCGTAGTAGCTGTACGGCCAGCCATAAAAACCGCCGTCCTTCACCGAGGTGATGTAGTCGGGCACCAGGTCGCTGCCGATTTCATCGCGCTCATTGACGGCGGTCCACAGTGCACCGCTGGATGGCTCCCAGGCCAGGCCGTTGGGGTTGCGGATGCCGGAAGCGAAGATCCGGTGCTTGCCGGTGGCGCGATCCACTTCCCAGATCGCCGCACGACCTTCCTCCTTATCCAGACCGTTTTCGCCGACATTGCTGTTCGAACCAACGGTCACGTACAACTTGCTGCCGTCCTTGCTGGCGATGACATTTTTCGTCCAGTGGTGATTCAGCGTGCCTCCCGGCAGATCGATCACCTTGATCGGCGGTGACTTGATGACGGTGTCGCCGTTTTCATAGTGAAAACGCAACAGGCGATCGGTATCGGCGACGTACAGGTCATTGCCGACCAGTGTCATGCCGAAGGGCGAATTGAGGTTCTCCAGGAACACCGTGCGGGTTTCGGCGATGCCGTCGTGGTCACTGTCGCGCAGCAAGGTGATGCGGTTCGGGCTCGGGGTGCCGGCGCCGGCGCGGCTCATGACTTTCTTGGTGATCCAGCCCTTGAGGCCCTTGTTGTCGTCGGGTTTGGGCGGGGCGTTGGTTTCGGCGACCAGGATGTCGCCGTTGGGTAGTACGTAGAGCCAGCGCGGGTGATCGAGGCCATCGGCGAAGGCGGCGACCTGGGTGCCACTGGCGGCAACCGGTTTGGCGCCTTGGGGCCAGCCGATGGCCGGGGCGATGTTCATCGTCGGAAACAGGGTCTTGTTCGGTTCCGGCAGCCTGGGTGTCGGGCCGGTGCCGTCGGAGACTTGCAGGCTGGAGGTTTCACCGCAGGCGACGAGCCCGCAGGCGAAACCCAAGGCGAGAACGAGCTGGAGCTTGCGCATGCTGATCTTCCCTATAAATGCAGTGACCTGATCAGTAGAGAAGCGCAGGCGCGCGATGGTTCAACCGGTCAGCCGCGCGCTTCCTTGAGCAGCATGGCGATGCCGGGGTGATAGTGGCCCGCTTCGTTGTGCAACTTGCGATAGGCGTAGGGGAAATACCAGGCCACGGCGCAGGTGTGCTCCTTTTGCAGGTCGTCGACCATGTCCTGCAATTCTTCCGGGGTGGCGCTGTGCTGGGTCTTCTGCGGCGCCACGAACAGACAGCCGAGCTTCAGATCGCTGGCGTAGCTGATGCGTTTGGCGCTGCTGGTGATGTCGTGCAGCGGCTGGGTCAGATTCAGTTGATTGACCCGAGGCCAGCGCTGCGTGGCCTGCAGCCACGCGCGGGCTTCAGGCGTGGCGATGAACATGTCGGCGCGACCATTGCGCTCGCCTTCCTCGATCTGTTTGCGGGTGGGCGATTGTTCCAGGGTGATGATCTCGGCCATCCACGCGGCAGCGCTGAGCAACCCGAGATTGGCTTTTTCGTCCAGCCAGTAGGGCGTTTCGCTGTCGCCGCGTATGGCGTTGTAGCGATCGATACAGTCAAACCAGCGCTCCAGCACCGGGCGCAGGAATTCCAGCTTCGGGTTGCTGATGATCATGCCTTGCATGGGGCTCACCTTTTTATTGTGGTGTGAGTTATGGCGCTTTGATATCACTGCTGACAGTGTGGCACAAGATTGACGTCAGAATATTGAGCAGCAGTCGATGTTCCAGCAGATTGCAGGTGCAGGGGGCCGGCTTTAATTGACGCTCCACCCCCAACCCTCTAACCTTCGCGGCTTGTTTCAGGTGCTCTGTGACTCCGGTCGACAGAGTGAAACAGGGAAGCCGGTGAGTGGCCGATGCAAAGCATCGAGGCTTGCGATCCCGGCGCTGCCCCCGCAACGGTAAATGAGTGAAGGCTGCGTCTTGAGCCACTGTGTCGATGACATGGGAAGGCGCGCAGTCAGGCTTGCGCCGCTCATGAGCCCGGAGACCGGCCTGATCCATCCCAGTGGCATCACGGTGGGCGATGCCAGGCTTCCTGCCATCTATTCTTGTGCCTGCCCGCCGTTATTCCCGCCTCAACGGAGAGCTCCCCATGACTGAATCCACTGATCGTGACGAACGTCACCTGGCGCGCATGCTGCGCAAAAAAGCCGTGATCGACGAACGCATCGCCAACTCCCCCAACGAATGCGGCCTGCTGCTGGTACTGACCGGCAACGGCAAGGGCAAGAGCAGCTCGGCGTTCGGCATGCTCGCAAGATCCCTGGGCCATGGCATGCAGTGCGGTGTGGTGCAATTCATCAAGGGCCGCAACAGCACCGGCGAGGAATTGTTTTTCCGCCGCTTCCCCGAGCAGGTGCGTTTTCATGTGATGGGCGAGGGCTTCACCTGGGAAACCCAGGACCGTCAGCGTGACATCGCCGCCGCCGAAGCGGCCTGGGCGGTGTCGCAGGAATTGCTGCGCGACCCGGCCATCGGCCTGGTGGTGCTGGACGAATTGAACATCGCCCTCAAGCACGGCTACCTCGATCTCGACCAGGTGCTCAGCGATCTGCAGGCCCGTCCGCCAATGCAGCATGTGGTGGTCACCGGTCGCGGCGCCAAGCCGGAAATGATCGAACTGGCCGACACCGTCACCGAGATGGGCATGATCAAGCACGCCTTCCAGGCCGGTATCAAGGCGCAGAAAGGCGTCGAGCTGTGAGCCAGCCTCGCCATTGCCCGGCGGTATTGATTGCCGCGCCGGCCTCCGGTCAGGGCAAGACCACCGTCACCGCCGCCTTGGCCCGCTTGCATCGCAATCAGGGGCGCAAGGTGCGCGTGTTCAAATGCGGTCCGGACTTTCTCGACCCGATGATCCTCGAGCGCGCCAGCGGTGCGCCGGTGTATCAACTGGACATGTGGATGGTCGGCGAACAGGAAAGCCGTCGCTTGCTGTGGGAAGCGGCGGGTGATGCCGACCTGATTCTGATCGAAGGCGTCATGGGCCTGTTCGACGGCACACCGTCCAGCGCTGACCTGGCGCGGCACTTCGGTGTACCGGTGCTGGCTGTCATCGACGGCACGGCCATGGCCCAGACTTTCGGCGCGCTCGCGCTGGGGCTGGCGCGTTATCAACCGGACCTGCCGTTTGCCGGCGTGCTGGCCAACCGCGTCGGCACCCTGCGCCACGCCCAGTTGCTCGAAGGCAGCCTGACCGAAGGCCTGCGCTGGTACGGTGCCTTGTCCAGGGAAACCGGGATCGAATTGCCGAGTCGGCACCTGGGCCTGGTGCAGGCCAGTGAATTGAACGATCTGGACCTGCGCCTCGATGCGGCGGCCGACGCCCTGGCCGGGAGCTGTGAAGTCGCGCTGCCGCCGGCGGTGGAGTTTGCCGCGCCCGAGGTGATTATTGCTGAACCGCTGCTCGCCGGTGTTCGCATTGCCGTGGCCAGGGACGAAGCCTTTGCCTTTACCTATGGCGCCAGCCTCGATCTGTTGCGGGCGATGGGTGCTGATCTGCGGTTCTTCTCGCCGATCCGTGATACCGAATTGCCGGAGGCCGACAGCTTGTATCTGCCGGGCGGCTACCCGGAGTTGCACCATGTGGCGCTGGCGCAAAACACGTCGATGCTGGACGCGATTCGCGCGCACCATGCAGCGGGCAAACCGCTGCTGGCCGAGTGCGGCGGCATGCTCTATCTGCTCGATTCGCTGACCGATGTCGAAGGCACGCGCGCGGAGTTGGTTGGTTTGCTCAGTGGCGACGCGGTGATGCAGAAGCGCCTTGCCGCGCTGGCCTTGCAGGCGGTCGAACTGCCGGAAGGTTCGTTACGTGGCCACACTTACCATCATTCGCTGACTACGACCGAACTGACGCCTATTGCCCGTGGCATGAGCCCTAACGGTGGGCGAGGGGCGGAAGCGGTTTATCGCGAGGGGCGGATGACGGCTTCGTATGTGCATTTTTATTTTCCGTCCAATCCGACGGCGATTGCTGCGCTGTTTGCGCCTGACCGTGAGACCGCCTTCGCGAGCAGGCTCGCTCCCACATTGGAAGATGTGATGCCTGAAGAAACGTATTCTCCTGTAGGAGCGAGCCTGCTCGCGAAGAGGCCATGACAGACAACGCATTCAGTCACGTCGATCGCGAAGCGGTCTACCGCGCCATCGCCGAACGCCGCGACATGCGCCACTTCACCGGCGGCACGGTCGAACCCGAACTGCTCCAGCGCCTGCTCGAAGCCGCGCATCAAGCCCCCAGCGTCGGCCTGATGCAGCCCTGGCGCTTCATTCGCATCAGCGACCGCGACCTGCGCGGCAAGATCCGCGATCTGGTGGAAGAGGAGCGCATTCGCACCGCCGAAGCCCTCGGCGAGCGCAGTGACGAATTCATGCAACTCAAGGTCGAAGGCATCAACGATTGCGCCGAGTTGTTGGTGGCGGCGCTGATGGACGATCGCGAACGGCACATCTTCGGTCGGCGCACCCTGCCGGAAATGGATATGGCTTCGTTGTCCTGCGCGATCCAGAACCTGTGGCTGGCGTCCCGCGCCGAAGGCCTGGGGATGGGCTGGGTGTCGCTGTTCGAGCCGCAGGCATTGGCGGATCTTTTGGGCCTGCCTGCCGGCGCCAAGCCATTGGCCATTTTGTGCCTGGGACCGGTCAAGGAGTTTTATCCGGCGCCGATGCTGGTGCTCGAAGGCTGGGCGCAGGCGCGTCCGCTGAACGAACTGTTATTTGAAAATTTTTGGGGAGTGCGTCCATGAGTGTGGCTTTGTTGAGTGTCGCCGCCGTGGGGTTGGATGCGCTGCTGGGTGAGCCTAAACGTTGGCATCCGCTGGTGGCGTTCGGCCGATTTGCCGACCGCATCGAGCAACGTTTCAACGGTGGCGGTCGTGGCTGGCGCAGTCACGGTGTCACCGCCTGGGTGATTGCGGTGTTGCCGCTGACCCTGCTGGCCACGGCATTTTCATGGGCTCCTTATGTCGGTTGGGTCGTCGAAATTCTCGCGCTGTATTGCGCCCTCGGCATGCGCAGCCTGGGCGAGCATGTCGAGCCCGTGGCCAAGGCCTTGCGCAGCGGTGATCTCGAAGAAGCACGCACGCGTGTCAGCTACTTGGTCAGCCGCAAGACCAGCGAGCTGGATGAAACCGCAGTCGCCCGTGCCGCCACCGAGTCGGTGCTGGAAAACGGCAGCGACGCGGTGTTCGCCGCCTTGTTCTGGTTTGCCGTGGCCGGTGCGCCGGGCGTGGTGCTCTACCGTTTGAGCAACACCCTGGATGCGATGTGGGGCTATCGCAACGAACGCTTCGAGCGCTTCGGCTGGGCGGCGGCGAAGATCGACGATGTGCTCAACTACATTCCCGCGCGCCTGGTGGCATTGACCTACGCGCTGCTGGGCAAAACCCGACTGGCCTTGAAATGCTGGCGCACCCAGGGCCCGACCTGGGACAGCCCCAACGCAGGACCTGTGATGGCCGCCGGTGCCGGTGCCCTGGGTGTCGAGCTGGGCGGGCCGGCGATTTATCACGGCGAGCTGCACGAGCGTCCGCAACTGGGCGAAGGCGCTCCGGCGGACGCCGACTCCATCGACCGCGGCTGGCAATTGGTCCAGCGCGGGGTATGGTTATGGCTGCTGATTCTGTGTGTGGGAGCTGAATTTTATGCTTGAACACGGTGGACGGTTGCGCAAGGCGGCGCTCGAATACGGCATCGAGGAAGCCGACTGGCTCGATCTGTCCAGCGGCCTGGCGCCCTGGCCGTTTGCGCTGCCCGAGATCCCGATGCGCGCCTGGGCACGCTTGCCGGAAACCGATGACGGCCTGGAACAGGCCGCCTGCGATTACTACGGCACCCTGCAGGCGTTGCCGGTGGCCGGGTCGCAAATGGCCATCCAGCTGCTGCCGCGCCTGCGTCGGGCCGGCAAAGTCGGCGTGCTCTCGCCCTGTTACGCCGAACATGCCGAAGCCTGGCGGCGCAATGGCTATATCGTGCGCGAAGTGCTGGAGCAGGAAGTCGACTTTTTCCTCGACAGCCTCGATGTGCTGGTGGTGGTCAATCCGAACAATCCCACGGGCCTGAGCCTGACACCCGCGCGCTTGCTCGACTGGCATTCGCGACTGGCCCAGCGCGGTGGCTGGCTGGTGGTGGATGAAGCGTTCATGGACAACACGCCGCACTTGAGCGTGGCGCCGTTTGCCCATCAGGTGGGATTGATCGTGCTGCGCTCCTTCGGCAAGTTTTTCGGCCTGGCCGGGGTGCGACTGGGGTTCGTGCTGGCCGAGCGCAAGTTGCTCAAATTGCTTGCCGAACAGGTCGGGCCTTGGGCTGTAAGTGGGCCGACCCGGGTATTGGGCCAGGCTTGCCTGCGCGATACCGAAGGGCATGCGCGGCAACGGCTGCGCGCCGAAGAAGCCAGTGAACGCCTGGCGTCGTTGCTCGAGCAGCACGGTCTCAAGCCCCAGGGCGGTTGTGCCTTGTTCCAGTGGCTGGTCACCGAGCGCGCCGAGCAATTGCATGACTTCATGGCGCGGCGCGGGATACTCCTGCGATTGTTCACGCAAACCAGCAGCCTGCGTTTTGGCCTGCCGGGCGAAGACGCTGATTGGGCGCGTCTCACCGCAGCGCTGGAAGCTTTCACCAAGGACATTTCATGAGCACGCTGATGGTGCAGGGCACCACCTCTGATGCCGGCAAAAGTACCTTGGTGACGGCGCTGTGTCGCTGGGCCACGCGTCAGGGTGTGAGCGTGGTGCCGTTCAAGCCGCAGAACATGGCGCTCAACAGCGCGGTGACCGCCGACGGTGGCGAGATCGGACGCGCCCAGGCGGTGCAGGCACAGGCTGCCTTTCTTGAACCGCACACGGACATGAACCCGGTGCTGCTCAAGCCCAACAGCGACACCGGCGCCCAGGTGATCATCCATGGCCGCGCGGTCACGACCATGAACGCCGTGGCCTATCACGACTACAAGGCTATCGCCATGCAAGCGGTGCTGGCCTCCCATGCAAGGCTCTGCGCCGCCTATCCACTGGTGATGGTCGAGGGCGCGGGTTCACCGGCCGAGATCAATCTGCGCGCCGGCGACATCGCCAACATGGGCTTCGCCGAAGCGGTGGATTGCCCGGTGGTGCTGATCGCCGATATCAACCGTGGCGGGGTGTTCGCGCATCTGGTGGGCACACTGGAACTGCTGTCGCCGAGCGAGCAGGCGAGGATCAAGGGCTTCATCATCAACCGTTTTCGTGGCGACATCGCCTTGCTGCAACCGGGCCTGGACTGGCTGGAACAGCGCACCGGCAAACCGGTGATCGGCGTGTTGCCTTACGTGATGGACCTGCATCTGGAGGCCGAGGACGGTATCGATCAGCGCCAGGCCGACAAGGCCGATCAAGTGCTGAAAGTGGTGGTGCCGGTGTTGCCGCGCATCAGCAACCACACCGATTTCGATCCGCTGCGCCTGCATCCGCAAGTGGACCTGCAATTTGTTGGCCCGGGCCAGGCAATCCCGGCAGCCGATCTGATCATCCTTCCCGGCTCGAAAAGCGTGCGCAGTGACCTCGCGTATCTGCGGGCCAACGGCTGGGAAACCGCAATCTCTCGCCATCTGCGTTATGGCGGGAAGTTGCTGGGTATTTGCGGTGGCCTGCAGATGCTCGGCGAACAGGTGCATGACCCACTGGGCCTGGAAGGCGCGCCGGGTTCCAGTGCCGGTCTTGGGTTGCTGGCGTTCGAAACCGTGCTTGAGCAAGAGAAGCAACTGCGCAATGTGCGCGGGCGACTGGCGCTTGAAGATGCTGAAGTCAGCGGCTATGAAATCCACGCCGGCGTGACCACTGGCCCGGCGCTGGAAAACGCCGCATCGCAGCTCGATGATGGTCGTTGCGATGGCGCGCAGAGCCTCGATGGGCAGATTTTCGGCACTTATTTGCATGGCCTGTTCGAATCGCCGGCGGCTTGTGGCGCGTTATTGCGCTGGGCCGGTTTGAGCGATGTGCAGGAGGTGGATTACCACGGGCTGCGCGAACGGGATATCGAGCGGTTGGCGGATCTGGTGGAGAAGCATCTGGATACCGGACTGTTGCGTGAACTCTGCGGGATTTAAGGTGGCCGTGCCGACCTCATCGCGAGCAGGCTCGCTCCTACAGTTGAACGCATTCCCATGTAGGAGCGAGCCTGCTCGCGATTGCCACACCAAAGATTTTAAGGAATGAATGATGTTGCAACTGATCCTCGGCGGCGCCCGCTCCGGCAAGAGCCGTTTGGCCGAAAAACTCGCCTGCGATAGCGGCCTGGCAGTGACCTACATCGCCACCAGCCAACCCCTGGACGGCGAAATGAGCGAACGGGTCGCCCATCACCGCGCCCGGCGTCCGGCGCATTGGTCCTTGATCGAAGAACCCCTGCAACTGGCCCGCGTGCTGCGTGAAAACGCGCGTGTCGACCACTGCCTGTTGGTGGATTGCCTGACCCTGTGGCTGACCAACCTGCTGATGCTCGATGACCACGAGCGCCTGAACGCCGAGCGCGATGCCCTGCTCGAATGCCTGGCATCACTGCCGGGCGAAATCATTTTTGTCAGCAACGAGACCGGAATGGGTGTCGTGCCGCTGGGCGAATTGACTCGCCGCTATGTCGATGAAGCCGGATGGCTGCATCAAGCTCTGGCCGAGCGTTGTCAGCGGGTTGTCCTGACCGTGGCCGGCCTGCCCCTGACTCTGAAAGGAACTGCGTTATGACTCAATCCTGGTGGCTGAACCCGTGCAAGACCCTCGACGCCCAGGCGTTCGAACAGGCGCAGGCCCGGCAACAGCAACTGACCAAACCGGCCGGCTCCCTCGGCCAGCTGGAGTCGGTGGCGGTGCAACTGGCGGGTATGCAGGGGCAGGTCAAGCCAAGCCTTGCGCAGGTCTGGATCGCGATTTTTGCCGGTGATCATGGCGTGGTGGCCGAAGGCGTATCGGCGTTTCCCCAGGAAGTCACCGGGCAGATGCTGCACAACTTCGTCAACGGCGGCGCGGCGATCAGTGTCCTGGCGCGGCAGTTGGGCGCGTCCCTGGAAGTGGTCGATCTGGGAACGGTCACGCCGTCCTTGAGCCTGCCGGGGGTGCGTCATTTGAACGTTGGCCCGGGCACGGCGAATTTCGTCCAGGGGCCGGCGATGACTGCCGTTCAGGGCGAGTTTGCGCTCAAGGGGGGCCGTGACAGTGTGCTGCGAGCAAAAGCCGCCGGGGCGCAATTGTTCATCGGTGGCGAGATGGGCATTGGCAACACCACCGCCGCCAGTGCACTGGCCTGTGCCTTGCTGGATTGCCCGGTGGTGCACCTGACAGGGCCCGGCACCGGCTTGAACGCCGCGGGCGTCAGTCACAAGGCGCACGTCATCGAGCGTGCGTTGGCGCTGCATGCTGCTCAACGCGGCGATGCCTTGCAGACGCTGTTCAACCTGGGCGGTTTCGAGATCGCCGCGCTGGTCGGTGCCTATCTGGCCTGCGCCCAGGAAGGCATCGCGGTGCTGGTGGACGGCTTTATCTGCAGCGTTGCGGCACTGGTCGCGGTGCGTCTGAATCCGCAATGCCGGCCGTGGCTGTTGTTCGGCCACCGTGGCGCCGAGCCGGGCCACCGGCATGTGCTGGAAACCCTGAACGCCGAGCCGTTGCTCGATCTCGGCTTGCGGCTGGGCGAAGGCAGCGGCGCGGCGCTGGCGGTGCCGTTGCTGCGTCTGGCGTGTGACCTGCACGGCCAGATGGCGACGTTCGCTGAAGCGGCCGTTGCGGATCGTCCGGCATGACCTTGCACTTGGATCTGTTGCGTCACGGCGAGACCGAACTCGGTGGCGGCCTGCGCGGCAGCCTCGATGATGCGTTGACCGAAAAGGGCTGGCAGCAGATGCGGGCGGCGGTGATGGAGCAGGGGCCGTGGGACCGTCTGGTCAGCTCGCCGTTGCAGCGCTGCGCGCGGTTCGCCGAAGAACTGGCGGGGCAATATGGCTTGCCATTGGAGTTCGACCGCAACCTGCAGGAACTGCACTTCGGCGACTGGGAAGGGCAGAGCGCTGCGGCGCTGATGGAAACCGATGCTGAAGCCTTGGGCCTGTTCTGGGCCGATCCCTATGCGTTTACCCCGCCTGAAGGCGAGCCGGTGGCTGACTTCTCGGTGCGGGTGCTGGCGGCGGTGGCGCGTTTGCAATCGGCGTATGCCGGTGAGCGAGTGCTGCTGATCAGCCATGGTGGCGTGATGCGTTTGTTGCTGGCTCAGGCGCGGGGTTTGCCCCGGGAGCAACTGCTCAACGTCGAAGTGGGGCATGGGGCGCTGGTTTCGCTCACGGTCGAGGCCGATGGCATGCTCAGGGAAGTGTCCTGACCATGTTGCCGTTCTGGATCGCCCTGCAATTTCTCAGCAGCCTGCCCATTCGCCTGCGGGGCATGCCGGCGTCGCAGGAACTGGGGCGCTCGCTGCTGTTTTATCCGCTGGTGGGCCTGTTGTTCGGCGTGATTCTATGGGCGTTCAACTGGCTGTTGCTCGGAACGCCGCTGTTGTTGCATGCCGCACTGTTGCTGACGGTCTGGGTGTTGCTCAGTGGTGCGCTGCACCTGGATGGCCTGGCCGACAGCGCCGATGCCTGGCTCGGCGGTTTTGGCGACCGCGAACGCACACTGACCATCATGAAAGACCCGCGCAGCGGACCTATCGCAGTGGTCACGCTGGTGCTGGTGTTGTTGCTGAAGTTCTGTGCGTTGCTGGCGTTGATCGAGCAGCAGCACGCGGTGGCGCTGATCATCGTTCCCCTGATCGGTCGCAGCGCGTTGCTGGGTTTGTTCCTGAGTACACCCTACGTGCGTGCCGGTGGTCTGGGGCAGGCGCTGGCCGATCATCTGCCGCGTTCGGCGGGCAAGCAGGTGTTGGCGGTCAGTGCGTTGGCCTGTGTGCTGATCGCGGGTGTCAGCGGTGCTGTTGCCGTGGTGCTGGCGAGCCTGGTGTTGGTCTGGCTCCGGCAGGTGATGCTGCGACGGTTGGGCGGGACGACCGGCGATACGGCAGGGGCGTTGCTGGAGTTGCTGGAAATGACGGTGCTCACAGGCCTGGCGCTGGCCCTGTAGGAGCGAGCCTGCTCGCGATGGTCGTCAACGATAACGTTGTCTGCCTGACACCCCGCGGTGTTTTGTCGTCCATCGCGAGCAGGCTCGCTCCTACAGGGGGAGGGGTTCGGTGTAACATAAATTTGCATTCCCTTAATCGCGGGTATATACACGCACCATGCTCGACTCCCAATGTTTATGCATCAACCTGCGCCGCGCCGCCCGTGGCGTCAGCAGACACTACGACGGCGCTCTCGATGGCTTCGGGATCAACGTTGCGCAGTATTCTTTGCTGTGCAATCTGCAGCGTCTGGATCAACCGAGCATTTCCACCCTGGCCGAAGCCATGGGCCTGGATCGCAGCACCCTGGGGCGCAACCTGCGGGTGCTGGAGGGCGAGGGGCTGGTCACGCTGGTTGAGGGTGAAGACATGCGCAATCGCATCGTCCGGCTGACCGACGCCGGGGCCGAACGCTTGAAGGCCGCGTTGCCGGCCTGGGAAGCGGCACAACAGCGATTGGTAGATCGCCTGGGTGCGGAAAAGCGCGAAATGCTACTCAAGCTGCTGGACGAACTGGCATGAGGCCGGTTTGTTTGATTTCAAGCGGGTATATACCCGCGATCGGAGAACAACAATGACATCGATGTGGCGTACATGCGGTTGGGTCCTGCTGGGGAGTGCGCTGATCCTGGCGTTGTCCCTGGGGGTTCGACATGGTTTCGGCCTGTTCCTGGCACCGATGAGTGCCGAGTTCGGCTGGGGGCGTGAAGTCTTCGCCTTTGCCATCGCCCTGCAGAACCTGATCTGGGGCCTGGCGCAACCCTTTACCGGCGCGCTGGCCGACCGTTTTGGCGCCGCGAAAGTGGTGCTCATCGGTGGCGTGCTGTACGCCCTGGGCCTGATTTTCATGGGCATGTCGGATTCGGCGGTGACCCTGTCCCTGAGTGCCGGCCTGTTGATTGGCATCGGCCTGTCGGGCACCTCGTTCTCGGTGATCCTCGGCGTGGTCGGGCGCGCCGTGCCGCCGGAAAAACGCAGCATGGGCATGGGGATCGCCAGTGCCGCCGGTTCCTTCGGTCAGTTCGCCATGTTGCCGGGCACGCTGGGCTTGATCGGCTGGCTGGGCTGGTCCGCGGCCTTGCTGGCGCTGGGCTTGCTGGTGGCGCTGATCGTGCCGCTGGTGAGCATGCTCAAGGACAAACCCCTGCCGGTGCAGGGCCATGAGCAAACCCTGCCTGAAGCGCTGCGCGAGGCCTGTTCGCATTCGGGGTTCTGGTTGCTGGCGTTCGGCTTTTTTGTCTGTGGCTTCCAGGTGGTGTTCATCGGCGTGCATCTGCCGGCGTACCTGGTGGATCAGCATCTGCCCGCGACTGTCGGCACTACGGTGTTGGCATTGATCGGACTGTTCAACATCTTTGGCACCTATACGGCCGGCTGGCTCGGTGGACGCATGTCCAAGCCGCGTTTGCTCACTGGCTTGTATTTGCTTCGGGCGGTGGTGATTGCCTTGTTCCTGTGGGCACCGGTGACCACCACCAGCGCCTATCTGTTCGGCATGGCCATGGGCTTCCTGTGGCTGTCAACGGTGCCGCTGACCAATGGCACCGTCGCGACCTTATTCGGTGTCCGAAACCTGTCCATGCTCGGTGGCATCGTGTTCCTCTTCCACCAGCTCGGCTCGTTCCTCGGCGGCTGGTTGGGTGGGGTGGTGTATGACCGGACCGGGAACTATGACTTGATCTGGCAAGTAGCGATTCTCTTGAGCCTGATGGCCGCTGCCCTGAACTGGCCGGTGCGCGAGCGTCCGGTGGCGCGCCTGCAATCGCAGATGAGCGCGACATGAACCGGCTCTGGCCACGCATTACCGTGCTGGCGATCTGTGCCTTGCTGCTGGCCTTGGCGTGGTGGGGCTGGCATCAGGGCGGGCTGGCGTTGATGCAGTTGGGCATGAGCCTTTGCCAGTAGGCCGCTTGTTCACGGGTTGCTTGCTGGGGAACAGGAGGGCGAGTAACGTCGGCCTGACGATTGCTCACAAGGAAGCACCGATATGCTGATGCGCTGGTTGGCAGTTCCCGCGTTACTGGCAGCCTTTACCGGGTTGGCTCAGGCAGAAGAGTGTCCGGCGTTGCTGCAAGGCTCATTGCCCAAGTTGCGCAGCAATGAATCCATCGATCTGTGCCAGCGCTTTGCCGGCAAACCGCTGGTGGTGGTCAATACCGCCAGCTTCTGTGGCTTCGCACCTCAATTCAAAAGCCTTGAGGCGTTGAATCAGCGTTTCAAGGATCAAGGGCTGGAGGTGATCGGTGTGCCGTCCAACGACTTCAAGCAGGAGTCCAAGGACGGTGCCGAGACGGCCAAGGTCTGCTACGTGAACTACGGCGTCACGTTCACCATGACCGATCCGCAGGCAGTCCGTGGTGCAGACGCCACGCATTTGTTCAAGGTACTGGCCGAACAGAGCAGTGCGCCGAAGTGGAATTTCTACAAGTACGTGGTGGACCGGCAAGGCAAGGTCATCGCCAACTTCTCCAGCCTGACCAAGCCGGATGATCCCGAGTTCATCGCGGCGGTGGAGAAGGCGCTGGCTTCCAGACCCTGAGGTGTACACCTACTCACTGTAGGAGCGAGCCCGCTCGCGATGGAGGTCAAGGCGCCGCAAGCATCCTGTGCAAACGCGTCATCGTTAGCGCCCATCGCGAGCAGGCTCGCTCCCACAAAAAAGCCCCGGTTCCATGACAGAGCCGGGGCTTTTTTGATTCGGGTGGCGAGCCACTCAGGCTCGCCGGGTTTCATCAGAAGCGGTAGGTCGCACCGATACCGAAACCGTTCGCCCAGTTTTCATACTTGGCGCTGTAGGCCTGACGACCGTTGTTGTTATTGACCTTGACGTCCTCTTCCTTCAGGTAGGAGTACGCCACGTCAATGGTCAGGTCGTCGGTCGGGCTCCAGCCGGCGCCCAGGCTGAAGACGGTGCGGTCGCCAGTCGGGATGCGTGGGGAGCGGTTTGTGTTGTTGGTCGGCGCCTGGTCGACGGACAGACCGGTACGCAGTACCCACTGCTTGTTCAGCTGGTAGGAAGCACCGATGGCGTGCGCCCAGGTGTCGTGCCAGTCCTGCTCTTCGGTGATGGTGCCGAAGCCGCGTGCGGCCAGTGCTGCCGGTACGCCTTCGTTCTCGACGGAGATTTCTTTCAGGCGGCTCCAGCGAGTCCAGGTGCTGCCTGCGTACAGGGTCCACTGGTCGTTCAGCTGATGAGTCACGGAGAAGTCGACCGACTCAGGCGTGGTGATGTCGAGCGAGGCATCGAACTTCTGGTTCGGGTTCTGACCCAGCGCGGCGAGCAGGCCGTAGTTGACCTTGGTGTCGCCGTCGAGCTTGTACTTCACTTTCGAGTGGTAGGTCAGGCCGACGCGAGTGCTGTCCAGGGCCTGGATCATGATGCCGATGTTGTAACCGACAGCAGTGTCGTCACCCTTGATCTTGACGTTGCCGTCCGGCGCCAGCGGGTTCAGCGACAGTTTCGACTCCAGGGTACCGTCGATGCGGTTGATGGTCGGACCGAAACCGATCGACACCTTGTCGTTGAAGGCGTAGCTGACGGTTGGCTGCAGGGTGATGACTTGCACTTCGCTCTTGCTGCCGAAGTAACGGCCGGCAAAACCGTTCTCGTAATCGGTCACCAGGCCGAATGGCGCGTAGACGCCGAAACCGAATGCCCATTGGTCATCGATCGGCTTGACGTAGTAGCCCATCGGAACGCCCATGAACGGAACCATGTCACCTTTGTTGGTGCCGCCGTTCGGACGGGAGCTGGCATCGCTGATGTCGGTGTGGGCGTCGATGAATGCAACACCGCCGGTCACTTGTTCGCGCTTGAGGCGAGACATGCCGGCAGGGTTGCCAAACACGGTGGATGCGTCGTCGGCAGAAGAAGATCGCCCGGCAAAACCTGTCCCCATACCGCTGATGCTTTGTTCGTTGAGGGCGAAGCCACTTGCGAAAATCTGGGAGGAGGCCATGGCAACGGCCAGGCTAATGGTGGTTTTGAGCATTACTTTTTTCATTATTAGAACTCCTGGTGATCACCGGGGCGAAAATTACCAACATTTTCGTCCCGGCGCTATAGGCCGAATCACTTGATTTAGAGCGGTTTTGTAGGACAATCCGACCAGATTCGCCCCCCAATGAGCGAACTTTGGATCCAGATGAGGTCAGCAGGCTACCTGATTCAGCGGTGAAACACAGGTCTGCCAGGCGCAGGTGAAGTCTCTGAGGCGTCCTTGAGGCTGGAAGGTCTGGCGCCAGATGCGAGCCATTCCCAACAGATCATCGGCTTCGGGGAGGGGAGTGTTCTGTTCTTCGACCAGCAGCCAGGCGATGGCAGTGGCATAACGCAGGTTTACGGTCAGTTCCAGATGAGGACCACTGAGAAAGGCATGTTGACTGGCCAGGCCACGAACCAGGCTGGCGCGTTCGGGATCGAGTGCCAGGTAGTGATCCCAGAGTGCTTGATGGCGAGGTTCGGCGATGCGGTACAGGCCGTGTCCGCGGCGGTCGTGCAGCGCTGAACCCAGGGCCGACTGGCTGGCGGCGATCCCCAGTAAAAGGGCTTCCGCAGTCGCGCTATGGCGTCCCAGGTAGATCAAGGTGGGACGGATCACATAGCGGCACAGTTCGCTGGCAGCGATACCCATATAACCCTCGAAACTCGAATTGGTCGGCGAGACCTGAACAAGGGAGCTTGGCAGCAGTGGGTCGACTCAGGCTCGCCGGAAGCGGCTCAGGCCGCTTGAGTTGAAGTGTAGTGTCATATTCGGCGCGTAAAGGCCTGTTTTTAAAATATTTCCGGCTTCCAGTTATAACCGTTATATCGGTTGGTGCTTACCCGTCGACGCTGCGATGGGAGATTCCAGATAACAAAAAGCCCCGCTTTTTGAGCGGGGCCTTGTTGTTTCAGCCTTGCCAGCGTGTCAGGCAACCAGGGCCTGGCGGGTACGCTCGATCACGGCCTGCAGCGGTTCGGCGCTGGAGTATTGATCGGGGTACAGGCGTTCGCTGTGACGGGCGATGCCGTGTTCGTTGACCAGGGTAAAGCTGAAACAGCCTTTGCGAGCGGCCATGATCAGGCAGTTCATTGGTGCAAAAGCGTTGGTTAGGGTGCGGATGGCATCCTGTGCATGGATTTGAGTAGACATAGTCATGGTGTTCCTACAAGCGACACGGATAAGAGCCGTGCAAAATAAAAACGTTCCAGTAACGTCGACCACCATTGGTCGAACGAAGAACCCGACTGGAACAAAGCAGCCAGTTTGAAGCGCTGATTAAATTGGCGCGCTTGGGCTGGCAGGTAGGTACTTAGGAGGGCAGGCAACACATCGAGGGCAAAGGTTCTGTGCCCGGGGTGAAGATCCTGATCAATTGCAGGTTGGTTCGGTCAGAGTAAGTGAGCCTGGCAACACCCTTTGCATTCGATTCAAAGGCTGTGCTGACGCAGGGTTTACCTGGAAACCATCGAGGTGGTCGATCCCGCTTGTTCGGTGCAAGGCTTCCTGTGGAAGGCTTACCGGGGGGGATTGTTCGACCGGAATTGATTTTCAGCTTGGTACTAACGGCGCGGATACTAGCGGATTGAATTGGGGAATGGAAGTGTGCTAGCCAAAAAGCTGACCGCTGGTTTGAATTTCAGCTCCCTAAAACTCGATTACCGAACGCCATGCGTAAAGCAGAGGCGCCCCGAATTGGCTCACTATCCGACCGGCGGTATGGCTGATTCAAGCCTCTTGAGGGGCCTGGATCGCGGGTTTGCTCTCGGTTATCCCCAAGCTGGAAGACAGAATGCGTCGAAAAAGTGCATCGATATAACCGTCAAGCAGGTACTTGTGCACATTAATTGCGCGGTCTGTCACACCGCTGTCATCCAGCCTTCAAGCACGGTGGGTGCCTGTAACCAAAATTTAAGTCAATGAAAAACATCGCTTTTTTTTGCTGGTGAAAAAATCATCAGTTTGAGCGCAGGCCCCGTTCCACAGGGCTTTGCGGGGTTTGAGGGTCGGTTGTCCACTGAGTTATCCACAGCTTCTGTGGATTGTCCCGAGCGCTTGCTCTAGCACGGGCGTGCCGGGATTTTTTCACCTTTACCTGTAAGAAAAAAAGAGTAGAGTGGCGCGCCCCGCGATCTGCCCACAGTGCTTTATGAAGTTTCGTACATCTTCCAGTTCTTCCCCCGCAAAAAGTTCCGCTGTCGTCCCCACAAAACGCTTTTCGATGCGCGTCGCCGAGTGGCTGTTGGACAGTCCGCGCCTGGGCGAAAACACCAGCGTGAAACACATCGCCGGCCGATTGCTCAAGCAACCGGCGCGTGAAGGGGTTGTGGCTGCGCAAAGCCGTCTTGGTCAGCTGATGTGCCGCGAATGCGGGAATGCCAGGGATCGGCGGATCGGCCAGGATCTGCTGCGTCAGGCCGCGCGAGCGGGGGATCAGCGTGCGCAACGGGAACTGGGCCGAATCGAAGATCGAACAGCTCAAGACTAAGCTGTCCAAGACCTTACGCCTTGGTTAACCTTCAGGCTTTATTTCAAACGCAGGAATGGCTATGGCTATGGACTTGACCAGCGCATTGCTCGGTCTGGCGGGCGCTGCTCTGCCGTTACTGATATTGGCCTGGCAACTTCAGCGCAAGACCAGTACCACGCAGGCAGAAGTGGCCCTGCTGGAAGAACGGCTGGCCATGGCGCAACTGGCCCAGGATGGCTTGAACGCACAACTGGAAGCCGGGCGCGATGAAATCGCCGATCTTGGCCAGGCCAACGCTGCCAAGCAGGCTGATCTGGCCGCCCTGCGCCGTGAAGTCGAACTGCTGCAAATCGAACGGGACGATGCCCGCGACGCCGCCCATGCCTGGAACATCGAGCGCTCGGGCAAAGAAGCCGAATTGCGGCGCCTGGACGCCCAGGCCGCTTCACTCCAGGCCGAATTGCGCGAGCAGCAGGAAAGCCATCAGCAACGCCTCAATGACCTGCAGGGTTCTCGCGACGAGCTGCGAGCGCAGTTCGCCGAATTGGCGGGGAAAATCTTCGATGAACGCGAGCAGCGTTTTGCCGAAACCAGCCAACAGCGCCTGGGGCAGTTGCTCGATCCGTTGAAGGAACGCATCCAGTCTTTCGAAAAGCGCGTCGAGGAAAGTTATCAGGCCGAAGCCCGGGAACGCTTTTCCCTGGCCAAGGAGCTGGAGCGCCTGCAGCAACTCAATTTGCGCCTGAGCGACGAAGCCACCAACCTGACCCGTGCCCTCAAGGGCCAGAAAACCCAGGGTAACTGGGGCGAACTGATCCTGGAGCGGGTGCTCGAACATGCCGGCCTGGAGAAGGGGCGTGAGTATCAGACCCAGGTCAATCTAAAAGGCCCGGACGGCGAGCGCTTCCAGCCGGACGTGATCATCTACCTGCCCGGCGACAAGCAGGTGGTGGTCGACTCCAAGGTCAGTCTCACGGCCTATCAGCAATACGTGGCGGCTGATGATGAAGGCATCCGCCAGATCGCCATCAAGCAGCACGTACTGTCCCTGCGCAGTCACGTCAAAGGCCTGGCGGGCAAGGATTACAAACGCCTGGACGGTCTGCACAGCCTGGATTTCGTCCTGCTGTTCGTGCCGATCGAAGCCGCGTTTTCCGCCGCCCTGCAAGCCGAGCCGAGCCTGTTCCAGGAGGCGTTCGACCGCAACATCGTGATCGTCAGCCCGACCACCTTGCTGGCAACCCTGCGGGTGATCGACAGCCTGTGGAAGCAGGAGCGGCAAAGCCAGAACGCCCGGGAAATTGCCGAGCGGGCCGGTTGGCTGTACGACAAGTTCGTGTTGTTCATTCAGGACCTGGATGAAGTCGGCAATCGACTGCAGCAACTGGATAAAGCCTACAGCGCCGCACGTAACAAGCTGACAGAAGGCCGCGGCAATCTGGTCAGCCGCAGTGAGCAGCTGAAGTTGCTGGGCGCGCGGGCGAGCAAGAGTTTGCCGGCGGATTTGCTGGAGCGGGCGATGACCGATGTAGACGGCCTGGTCGAGTTGCCGGAGTAACCAGAAACGCATCGCGAGCAAGCTTTGCTCCCACAGGTTTGCATCAATCCTGTGGGAGCAAAGCTTGCTCGCGATAGCGGCAGTCGATTCGCAGCGAGATTCAATCCATTACAACGGCAAATGCCGACTCAACAA
This sequence comes from Pseudomonas putida, assembly GCF_003228315.1. NCBI lineage: Bacteria > Pseudomonadati > Pseudomonadota > Gammaproteobacteria > Pseudomonadales > Pseudomonadaceae > Pseudomonas > Pseudomonas putida. The sequence continues at coordinate 2,602,052 of NZ_CP029693.1, read as the reverse complement.
CGCCCGCAACGCCGCCGGCCGCACCGGCTTGGCCAGGTAATCCAGCCCCGCCGCATGTACCTGGGCCATGGTTTCCGGTCGCCCATCGGCGCTGATCACCACGCCCGGTACCGGCTCTCCCAAGCGGGTGCGCAGCCAGGCCATCAGGTCGGTCCCCGTTTCGCCATCGTCCAGGTGGTAATCCACCAGCGCCAATTGTGGCCGTAGCCCGTCGCCGAGTAACGCGGCGCACTCTTCACGGTTGCGCGCGGTCCAGACCTGGCAACCCCAGCGCGTCAGCAAGCTGTTCATGCCGATCAGGATGCTGTCCTCGTTATCGATACACAGCACCTGCGCGCCACCGAGCAATTTGCCGTTGAGTTCGGCCGCCTTGGTCGGCAATGCGGTGGCCGCCTTGGCCAGTGGCACGCGAATGCTGAACACGCTGCCGCGCCCCGGCCACGAGCGTACGCGCAGGGTGTGCCCCAACACGCGGCACAAGCCGTCGGCAATCGCCAGGCCCAGGCCGAGGCCTTTCTCGGCGCGGGTCTGATGGCTGTCGAGGCGTTTGAACTCTTCGAAAATGACCTGCTGCTTGTCTTCGGGAATGCCCGGCCCACGGTCCCAGACCTCCAGGGACAACTCGCCCTGATGACGTCGCACACCCAGCAGCACCGGGCCTTTGGCGTAGCGGAAGGCATTGGTCAGGAAGTTTTGCAGGATCCGCCGCAACAACTTGATATCGCTGTCGATGCGCAAGGTGCTGCCCCGAACGCGGAACTCCAGGCCTTGGTCCCGTGCCAGTGCCTTGAATTCGGCGCCGAGGGTGTCGAACAGTTCATTGAGGGCGAACGGCTTGATGTCGGGATTGATCTTGCCGTTTTCCAGTCGGGAAATATCCAACAGGTCGCTGATCAGGTCCTCTGCTGAACGCAGCGAACTGTCCAGGTGCTGCACCAGTTTTTGCGCCTCGCCGGACAAGCCATCTTCCTGGTGATTCAGTGCGGCGGAGAACAATCGCGCAGCATTCAAGGGTTGCATCAGGTCATGGCTGACCGCCGCCAGGAAGCGGGTTTTCGATTGGTTGGCCGCCTCGGCGGTGCCCTTGGCTTCGGTCAGGGCGACGTTGAGCTGTGACAGTTCACGGGTGCGTTCGGCCACTCGCTGTTCGAGGCTTTCGTTGGCTTCCGTCAGTGCCTGCTCGGCTTCGCGGAACGGGGTGATGTCGGTGAAGCTCATGACGAAACCACCGCCGGGCATCGGGTTGCCAATCAGCTCGATCACTCGACCATTGGGGAACAGGCGTTCGGAGGTGTGTGCGCGACCCTGGCGCATCCAGTGCAGGCGGCGTGCGACATGCACTTCGGCCTCACCGGGGCCGCACAAGCCGCGCTCGGCGTTATGGCGGATGATGTCGGCAATCGGGCGGCCGACGCTGATCAGGCCATCCGGATAGTTGAACAGCTCCAGGTAACGACGGTTCCAGGCCACCAGCTTTAGCGACTGGTCGACCACGCTGATGCCCTGGCTGATGTTCTCGATCGCCCCTTGCAGCAACGCGCGGTTGAATTGCAGGACTTCCGAGGCTTCGTCGGCGATGCGCACGACGTCCTCCAGTTGCATCTCCCGACCTTCGATCGCGGCTTTTACCACCGCGCGGGTCGACGAGGCGCCCAATACACCGGCCAGCAAGCGCTCGGTGTGGGCGATCCATTCACTGTCGGCATTCTGGTTCGGGTTGAAGCCTTTGCCCTGGCGGTAGGCAAAACGAATGAAGCTCTGGCGCGCGCGTTCCTCACCGACGAAGCGCGCGGCCAATTGCAGCAGATCGTCGATCTGCACCGCCAGCATCGAACGGGCACTGGGGCGGGCACTGATTTCCTGGCCGATGAAACGGCCGGCCTGCCAGTGTTCCGACACCCGTGTCCGCGACAGCACCGAGACCCAGGCGAACAGCGTGAAGTTGCCGGCCAGGGACAGCACCACGCCTTGGGTCAGCGGGGTGATCGGCAGGTTCAGCGGGTTGCTGTGCAGCCACGCGAGGCCAGGGAAACTGCTCAGGGGCAGGCCGAGGCTGTGGGCGGCAATCGGCAGGATCAGGGTGTAGAACCAGAGGAACGTCCCGGCGGCGAGGCCGGCGAATACACCGCGACGGTTGGCCTGTTTCCAGTACAGCGCACCGAGCATGGCCGGTGCCAACTGGGTGACGGCGGCGAAGGCGATCTGGCCAATGGTCGCCAGGCTCGCGGTCGAACCCAGCAGGCGATAGCTGACATAGGCCAGCAGCAGGATCACCACGATGGTCACGCGGCGTACCGACAACATCCACTGGCGGAACACTTCGAACGGGCGCTCGGCATTGTTGCGGCGCAACAGCCAGGGCAACAGCATGTCGTTGGAGACCATGGTCGACAGTGCCACACACTCCACGATCACCATGCCGGTGGCCGCCGACGCACCGCCGATAAACGCCAGCAGCGCCAGGGCAGGGTGGGCCTGGGCCAGCGGCAGGCTGATCACGAAGGAGTCCGGCAGTACCGAGCTGGGCAGCAACATCTGGCCGGCCAGGGCGATCGGCACGACGAACAGGGCGGCCAGGGCGAGGTAAGCGGGAAACACCCACTTGGCCAGGCGCAAATCCTGGGGTTCGATGTTTTCCACCACGGTCATCTGGAATTGTCGCGGCAGGCAGATGATTGCCATCATTGCCACCCCGGTCTGTACCACCATGGACGGCCAGTTGACGGTTTCCTTCCAGTACTGCTCCAGTCGCGGGGCGAGCATGGCCTGGTTGAACAGGTCATCGAAACCGTCGTACAGGCCGTAGGTCACGTAGGCGCCAACGGCCAGAAATGCGAACAGCTTCACCAGGGATTCGAAAGCGATCGCCAGCACCATGCCGCGGTGGTGTTCGGTGGCATCGAGGTTGCGCGTACCGAAAACGATGGTGAACAGCGCCAGCACCAGTGACACCACCAGGGCGGTGTCCTGGGCGCGAACGCCCATGGCATCGGCACCTGCGCCAATCAACAGGTTGACCCCCAGCACGATGCCCTTGAGCTGCAGGGCGATGTAAGGCAGCACGCCGACCAGGCAGATCAGCGCCACCACCACCGCCAGCGACTGGGATTTGCCATAGCGCGCGGCGATGAAGTCGGCGATGGAGGTGATGTTCTCCTGTTTGCTGATCATCACCATTTTTTGCAGGACCCAGGGTGCGGCGATCAGCAGCAGAATCGGCCCGAGGTAGATCGGCAGGAAGGACCACAGCTGTTCGGCCGCCTGGCCCACCGCGCCGAAGAATGTCCAGCTGGTGCAGTAGACGGCCAGCGACAGGCTGTACACCCAGGCACGCATCCGTGGCGGCAGGGGCGCGCTGCGACGGTCGCCGTAAAAGGCGATGGCGAACATGATGGCCATATAGGCCACGGCGACGGCGGCGATCAATCCGCTGGACAGCGACATGGGAACTCCAGATAACCAAAGGCTCCCGGGCCTCCCGCCCGGACAGACACAGTCTCGCACGATGGCAGAGGTTAGTCAGTGTCGACCAAGGTCGTGGCGTGGCGGGGTGTCGCAGGTGGGGTGTCAGTCAGATTCTTGGTGTTCGTGCAGTCGCTATCGCGAGCAAGCTCGCTCCCACAATGGACCGATGCAATAGCAAATTCCCTGTGGGAGCGAGCTTGCTCGCGATGGGGCCCTCACTGATTCAACGCAATCCCGATCAACCGATGCAACTCCTCAACCTCCAGCGGCGCCTCGGAAAACAGGATGCGAAACACGATGGGAGCGGCAATCATGTTGATCAGTCGATCGACATCGGGTTTGGGCTCATCCGGGTGGCGATCCAGAATGACCTGCAATTGCCCGCCAATGATCGTCGCGCAATAACTCGGTTTCAGGCTGGCCTGAATGTCACGCAGCATGTTGCGCCCCGGCGCCGAGCTCATTTCGTCCAGATACTGCTCCGCCCAGGCCCGCACATCGCCCGACAGGGTGCCGGTGCTGGCCGACTCGGTTTCCGGTTGCATGCGCGCCATGGCGACGTCCGCCAGAAGCGCCGACAAATCCCCCCAGCGGCGATAAATGGTCGAGGGCGTGACGCCCGCTCGCGCGGCAATCTGCGGCACCGTCACCGAGGCGCGATCCTGCTCTTCGAGGAGTTCGCGCACGGCGGTATGAATCGATTCTTGTACCCGGGCGCTGCGGCCTCCGGGTCGTAACGTAGGAGCGGTCATCACGTGTTTCCTGTTTCGTGCGCGACTGCGGTCTTGTCTTGAAAAGCCATTGCACGGGACCTTAACACAAAGAATTTGCTTTAAGCGCAAACCAGTAGCACACTCTGCAAAAGCAAAAAATTAGCTTTTGCGGAGCGTGCCCATGTCCAGTACCCGTTCAAACCGTGCCAGCCTGTGGTTTCTGGCCATCACCTTACTCAGTTTTCTCGCGGCTTCCACCGCGCCGACGCCGTTGTATCACCTGTACCAGGAGCAACTGCATTTCTCGGCGGCGGTGCTGACCCTGATCTTCGGCGTGTATGCCCTCAGCCTGCTGGTCGCGCTGCTGACGGTTGGCTCGCTGTCAGATCATCTGGGACGCAAACCGGTGATCTTCACGGCGGTGCTGCTCAACGGTGTGGCGATGCTGCTGTTCATCTATGCCGACAATGTTGCCTGGTTGATCAGTGCTCGGGTGCTGCAAGGTTTTGCCACCGGCATGGCGACCGCGGTGTTGAGCGCAACGTTGCTGGATACCGACCGCCAGCAGGGGCCTTTGATCAACAGCGTGGCACCCTTGATGGGCATGGCACTGGGTGGACTGGGTTGCGGTTTGTTGGCCGAGTTCGCGCCGGCACCATTGCACCTGACCTACTGGCTGCTGCTGGCGTTGTTCGTGATGCAAGCCCTGTACGTCTGGCGCTTGCCGGAAAGCGTCTCGCCACAGCCCGGTGCATGGTCGTCATTGCGCCCGACCCTGCATGTACCGGTGCAGGCGCGGCCTACCCTGTGGCGTTTGCTGGCGCTCAATACGGCGACCTGGGCGCTGGGCGGTTTCTTCGCCTCCCTGGCACCCTCGCTAGTGCGTGCGGCGACAGGCTCGACCTCGAACCTGATCGGCGGATCGACCGTGGCGGCGTTGACCATGACCGGCGCCCTGATGATTTTCACCTTGCGCAATCGGCCGGCCTCCCTGGGACTTCGGATCGGTGCCAGCTCGCTGCCGGTGGGTGTCAGCCTGATTCTGATGGGCGTGCACAGCGCCAGTCTTGGGTTGTTTTTCATGGGCACATTCATCGCCGGTTGCGGCTTCGGTGCCGGTTTCCTCGGTACGGTCCGTACTCTGGTTCCGCTTGCACTACCCCATGAGCGGGCGGGTTTGATGTCGGCGTACTACGTGCTCAGTTACCTGGCGTTCTGCCTGCCGTCCTTGCTGGCGGGCAATCTCTCCCACACGTTCGGCCTGGTCACGACCACTGATGGTTATGCCGCAGTGCTGATCATTCTGTCCCTGGGGGCGTTGCTGGCGATGATGCGACAGCGCACTGCCAATGTTTGCAATGCGGCGGGTTGAAATGGAAAGCGAGATAAATATCATCTGTAAAACCGATAACTTATAGAGATATTACCCGTTATATCGATATTCGATTCGGATCTATGATGGGCTCCACCTCACCAGAGGACAGGAGCCCACCATGACTTGCCCCAACACCGCCAAACCTGGCATCAAGCCTTTCACTCATCTGCAACACCCGCGCGAAGTGATTCGCCAGTTCACCCCCAACTGGTTCGCCGCCACCATGGGCACCGGGGTGCTGGCCCTGGCGCTGGCGCAATTGCCGGTCGCCAATCCGGTTTTACGTGCCGTGGCCGAAGCCCTCTGGCAGTTCAATATCCTGCTGTTCCTGTTGTTCACGGCGCTGTATGCAGCGCGCTGGGTGCTGTTTTTCGATGAGGCGCGGCGGATTTTCGGCCACTCCACGGTCTCGATGTTCTTCGGCACCATTCCCATGGGGCTGGCGACCATCATCAACGGCTTTCTGGTGTTCGGCCTGCCACGTTGGGGCGAGGGTGTGATTGCCCTGGCCGAAGCCTTGTGGTGGCTGGATGTGGTGCTGTCCCTGGCCTGTGGCGTGCTGATTCCCTACATGATGTTCACCCGTCAGGAGCACAGCATCGACCAGATGACCGCCGTGTGGTTGTTGCCCGTAGTGGCGGCGGAAGTAGCGGCTGCCAGCGGTGGCCTGCTGGCGCCGCACTTGGCTGACACCCATTCGCAACTGGTGGTTCTCGTGACCAGCTACGTGCTCTGGGCCTTTTCGCTGCCGGTGGCGTTCAGCATTCTGACGATTCTTTTGTTGCGCATGGCTTTGCATAAACTGCCCCACGAAAACATGGCTGCTTCGAGCTGGCTGGCGCTCGGTCCGATTGGCACCGGGGCACTGGGCATGTTGCTGTTGGGGGCCGACGCTCCGGCCATCTTCGCCGCCAATGGTTTACCGGGCATGGGTGAGATCGCTGCTGGCGTGGGCCTTGTCGCCGGCATCACTTTGTGGGGGTTCGGTCTGTGGTGGATGCTGATGGCGGTGTTGATCACGCTGCGCTATCTGCGCGCCGGCATTCCGTTCAATCTCGGTTGGTGGGGTTTCACGTTCCCGTTGGGCGTCTATTCTCTGGCGACGCTGAAACTGGCCAGTACCTTGCACCTGACGTTTTTCAGTGTCTTCGGTTGTGTGCTGGTGAGCCTGCTGGCGGTGATGTGGCTGATCGTCGGCAAGCGTACGCTGCAGGGCGCGTGGCGCGGCGAGCTGTTTGTCTCGCCGTGCATTGCGGGATTGAAGAAATAACCGTCCTGGTTTAGGTAATGTGTGGCCTGGATCGGCGTGGAGCGTTCCAATGGATGTACCCACGCAATGTACCCACGCCACTCTTTACCTAGATCAGGGACACATGGACGATGAGTCACCCCTCACAATTCAACTTGCTGCGCACACGGCGCTTTCTGCCGTTCTTCGTGACCCAGTCACTGGGCGCGTTCAACGACAACATCTTCAAGCAGTCGTTGATCCTGGCCATCCTGTACAAGCTCGCGATCGAAGGTGACCGCTCGATCTGGGTCAACCTGTGCGCGCTGCTGTTCATCCTGCCGTTCTTTCTGTTTTCGGCATTGGCCGGACAGTTCGGGGAAAAATTCGCCAAGGACGCACTGATCCGTCTGATCAAGCTCGGCGAAATCGCCATCATGGCGGTCGGCGCGGTCGGCTTCATGTTCGATCACCTGTCATTGATGCTGGTGGCGTTGTTCGCCATGGGCACCCACTCGGCGCTTTTCGGGCCGGTGAAGTACTCGATCCTGCCCCAGGCCTTGCATGAAGACGAACTGGTCGGTGGCAACGGTCTGGTGGAGATGGGCACTTTCCTGGCGATCCTCGCGGGGACCATCGGCGCCGGGATCATGATGTCCTCCAGTCATTACGCGCCGGTGGTGTCCACCGCGATCATCGGCATCGCCGTGCTCGGCTACCTGGCCAGTCGCGGGATTCCGCGGGCGGCGGCCGCTTCGCCGAAAATGCGCCTGAACTGGAACATCTTCAGCCAGTCCTGGGCCACCTTGAAACTGGGCCTTGGGCAGACCCCGGCGGTGTCGCGCTCGATTGTCGGCAACTCCTGGTTCTGGTTTGTCGGGGCGATTTATCTGACGCAGATCCCGGCGTATGCCAAGGAATGGATGCACGGCGACGAAACCGTGGTGCCCCTGATTCTGACGGTGTTTTCGGTCGGTATCGCCGTGGGGTCGATGCTCTGTGAGAGGTTGTCCGGGCGCAAAGTCGAAATCGGCCTGGTGCCGTTCGGCTCCTTCGGCCTGACCGTGTTTGGCCTCTTGCTGTGGTGGCATTCCGGTGGAATTCCGGACAGCGTCACTGGGCATGGCTGGATTGAAATCCTCGGGTTCGGCCATACCTGGCTGGTGCTGATCGACATCCTCGGCCTGGGTGTGTTCGGCGGCTTCTATATCGTGCCGCTGTATGCGCTGATCCAGTCACGTACCGCTGAGGGCGAGCGGGCGCGGGTGATCGCCGCCAACAACATTCTCAACGCGCTGTTCATGGTGGTCTCGGCGATTGTCTCGATCATCCTGTTGAGCATGGTCAAGCTGTCGATCCCGCAGCTGTTCCTCGTGGTGTCGTTGCTGAACATCGGCGTCAACGCCTACATCTTCAGAATCGTCCCCGAATTCACCATGCGTTTCATGATTTGGCTGCTCAGCCATTCCATGTACCGTGTGGAGCATCGCAACCTGCAGCTGATCCCCGATGAAGGCGCGGCGTTGCTGGTGTGCAACCACGTCTCGTTTGTCGATGCCTTGTTGATCAGCGGCGCGGTGCGTCGGCCGATTCGCTTCGTCATGTACTACAAAATCTACGACCTGCCAGTGCTGAACTTTATCTTTCGCACGGCGGGGGCGATTCCGATTGCGGGGCGTCAGGAAGATATCCAGATCTACGAACAGGCCTTCACGCGCATTGCCCGTTATCTGAAGGATGGCGAGCTGGTGTGCATTTTCCCTGAAGGAAAATTGACCGCCGATGGTGAGATCAATGAGTTCAAGGGCGGCTTGACGCGGATTCTCGAGGAGACGCCTGTGCCGGTTATTCCACTGGCGTTGCAGGGGTTGTGGGGGAGTTTCTTCAGCCGCGATCCGGCCAAGGGGTTGTTTCGGCGGTTGTGGTCGCGGGTGACTGTGGTGGCGGGGGAGGCGGTGTCGGCTGAGGCGGCGGAGCCAGCGAAGCTGCAGGTGTTGGTGGGGGATTTGCGAGGGGCCGTTAGATAGTCAGTGACTGGGCGGGCCTCATCGCGGGCAGGCTCGCTCCCACAGGATCGGTGGTGTGGCTGATACACCACCGACCCCTTGTAGGAGCGAGCCTGCTCGCGAAAGCAGTAGTCGCCTAGGCGCTAACCTTGAGCCCAACCAACCCGGCAACAATCAACGCCACACTGGCCAACCGCACCAGCGCCATCGACTCGCCAAACAGGATAATCCCGGCAATCACCGTCCCCACGGCACCCACACCTGTCCAGATCGCATAGGCCGTGCCCAGCGGTAATTCCTTCATGGCGAGGCCCAGCAAACCCAGGCTGATAGCCATGGCCGCGACGGTGAGGGCAGTGGGCAGGGGACGGCTGAAGCCGTCGGTGTACTTGAGGCCTACGGCCCAGCCGACTTCGAACAGGCCGGCGAAAAACAGAATGATCCAGGACATGAAAGACCTCCATCGGTTGACGGGGTCGTCCCCAGATTAATGACTCGATCGAGCCGCGAGGTCGTCCTCGCGTTGCGCAATATAGTGCCCAGCATTAATCCGGGGATCAAGTTTCCGACTCAGTCAGCGGCCTGCTGAGCGGCCATTTCCCGGTCCTGTTTCTCGCTCATGCGGCGGAAATACGTCGACAGCAGTGCGCCGGAAATGTTGTGCCAGACACTGAACAGCGCGCTAGGCACCGCCGCCAACGGCGAAAAGTGCGCGCTGGCCAAGGCAGCACCGAGCCCCGAATTCTGCATGCCGACTTCCAGCGCCAGGGATTTGCGCTGGGCCAATGGCAGCTTGAACAGGCGGCCGGTGAAGTAACCCAGCAGGTAACCGAAGCTGTTATGCAGCATGACCACGGCCATGATCAGCAGGCCGGATTCGGCAATTTTCGCCTGGCTGGCGGCGACCACGGCGGTGACGATGATCACGATGCTCACCACCGACACCAGCGGCAGCACGTCCACGGCGTGGCGAACACGCGCACCGAGCAGGCGCTGGGCCACGACGCCCAGCACAATCGGCAGCAGCACCACTTGCAGGATCGACCAGAACAACTCCATGAATGAAACCGGCAACCACGCGGACGCCAGCAGCCAGATCAGCGCCGGGGTCAGCAACGGAGCGAGGAGGGTGGTCACGGCGGCGATGGCCACCGACAGCGCCAGATCACCATGGGCCAGCCAGGTCATCACGTTCGACGAGGTGCCGCTTGGGCAGCAGCCGACCAGGATCACACCGACGGCGATCTCAGGCGGTAGATGAAACGCCTGACAGAGCAACCACGCCACGCCGGGCATGATCACGAAATGTGCCACCACCCCCAGGGCCACGCGCCAGGGATGACGGGCGACTTCGGCAAAGTCGTCGAGTTTGAGGGTCAGGCCCATGCCGAACATCACCACGCCCAGCAGCGGCACGATGGCGCCTTTGAGACCGATGAACCATGCCGGTTGCAGGAACGCCACGACGGCGAAAATCAGAACCCAGTAAGCGAAAGTGTTGCCGACAAAGCGGCTCAGTGCTGCCAATGCACGCATGGCTTGATCCTTGTTTTAAGTAACGCCACAAATCCCCTGTAGGAGCGAGCCTGCTCGCGATGGTGTGTCAGCCAAAGAGGGGCAACTGACACTCCATCGCGAGCAGGCTCGCTCCTACATTAGAGGCTCATCAGGCTTTAGATGCCCTGCGGAGTCTCTTCCCCACCCAACGCTTCAACCAGCGCCGGCAGGAAATCACCGAAGGTCAGCATCATCAGGGTGAAGCTGGCATCCAGCTGGCCCAGGGCCTCGTCGCCACCATCCTGTTCCGCCTGGTCTTGCAGCAGGTCTTCGAACTTCAGGCGCTTGACCACCATCTTGTCGTCGAGGACGAAGGACAGCTTGTCCTGCCAGGCCAGCGACAATTGGGTGACCACTTTGCCGGTGCTCAGGTGCAGCTGGATTTCTTCGCTGGTCAGGTCCTGGCGTTTGCAGCGCACGATACCGCCGTCTTCGTGGGTGTCGCGCAGTTCGCACTCGTCCAGCACGAAGAAATCGTCTGCGGCTTTCTGGGTGGTGACCCACTCGGTCATGGTTGCGGTCGGGGCCATCTTCACGGTCAGTGGACGTACCGGCAGGGTGCCGATCACTTCACGCAGGGTGGACAGCAAGTCTTCGGCGCGTTTCGGGCTGGCCGAGTTGACTAGGATCAGGCCCTGTTTCGGCGCGATGGCGGCAAAGGTCGACGAGCGACGAATGAAGGCACGCGGCAGGAAGGCCTGGATGATTTCATCCTTGATCTGGTCGCGTTCCTTTTTATAGACCTTGCGCATTTGTTCGGCTTCGATCTCTTCGACCTTTTCCTTCACGGCGTCACGCACGACGCTGCCCGGCAGAATGCGTTCTTCCTTGCGTGCGCTGACCAGCAGGAAATCACCGCTGACGTGTACCAGGGGCGCATCTTCGCCCTTGCCGAAGGGGGCGACGAAACCGTAGGTGGTCAACTCCTGGCTTGCACATGGGCGCGCCAGTTTGGTGGCCAGTGCAGATTCCAACGCCTCGGCATCAACAGGCAGATCTTGGGTCAGGCGATAGATAAGCAGGTTCTTGAACCACATGGGGTGACTCTCTCCTTTATACAAAGGGGGGCATTATTGTCTTCGCCGTGCCATAGGCCAACCCTTCTCTAAGCCTTTGGAAGGCATGAAAAAATTAATTAAAAAAGTGCTTGCCAGAGGTAGGGTCGCTCCGTAGAATGCGCGCCACACCGAACGTGAAGGGTGATTAGCTCAGCTGGGAGAGCGTCTGCCTTACAAGCAGAATGTCGGCGGTTCGATCCCGTCATCACCCACCATTCGCATTCAGTGTTACGCGCAGCGGTAGTTCAGTCGGTTAGAATACCGGCCTGTCACGCCGGGGGTCGCGGGTTCGAGTCCCGTCCGCTGCGCCATATTCGGTAACCTGGAACACTGAACGCCAGGTCACCACGGAAAAGCCCGCTGAAGCGGGCTTTTTTCTGTCTGAAGTTTGATGGTTGTTTCGCGGTTTGCATGGTTTCACGGGTTTTCAGATTTTTTTGAAAAATTTATCAATTAAATCAACACTTTATGAAAACCTGTGGCATAATGCGCCCCGCAACGAAGGTAAAGGGTGATTAGCTCAGCTGGGAGAGCGTCTGCCTTACAAGCAGAATGTCGGCGGTTCGATCCCGTCATCACCCACCACTTTCAACGCTACGCGCAGCGGTAGTTCAGTCGGTTAGAATACCGGCCTGTCACGCCGGGGGTCGCGGGTTCGAGTCCCGTCCGCTGCGCCATATTCGGTAACCTGGAACACTGAACGCCAGGTCACCACACGGAAAGCCCGCCTAGTGCGGGCTTTTTGTCGTCTGCAATTTGGCAATTCCCGTTCTTGTAGGAGCGAGCCTGCTCGCGATGGTCGTCAACGATAACGCGCGCTACCTGGCACCCCGTGATGTGCTCAGGTTTTTCGCGAGCCTGCTCGCTCCTACAGTTCGATGTTGGTTTATTGCCCCGCATTACGGGCATGGCGGTAATCGCTGACAGCTTCATACACTGCCTTGCGCAACCGGTTGATGCCGCCAATGGGGCGGTGCGCTTCAATGCCGAACCAGGGATTGAACGACAGGTTGTCGCATTGCAGGTTCAGCGCCGGCGTGTCGAAATCCTGTGCCGGCACTGTGATCTGCGCCACCGTCTCAAAGGGTGCATCGCTTTCGCGCCACTCGATGCTGGTGTCCTCGATCGGCATGTATTTATTCGCGTCCTGACGCTGGATCTGCAGGACGAAGCAGGCAGCAATCCGATCGGTCGACAGTTGCTGATTCAACGCACTTCTCAAGAAATTCGGCAACTTCTCGTTTTGTGCCGGCAGCGTGTAGCCGGGGCAGTTTTGTGGATCGGGCATCACGCGAAACTTGGCATTGGCTTCGCCGAATTTGTAGGGCGAAACCGAAAAATAAGTCGTTTGCGTCGGGCTTGGCGGAGCAGGGGACAGGGTTGCCAGCGCAATGAACAAATGACGAACCTGCCATTTGAACGGGTTCCAGCCCGGAAAAAACGCCATGATCTTTTTTCCGTCCGCCTGCGCCGCGACATTCTGACGATACTCGGCGACATCGCTGACGAAGAAGTTCGGATGACTGAACATCACGAAATCCTGTTCGTTTCGCTGCGGTTGATCACTCAACAATTGCTTGCCCGGTACATCGAGCAGCTTGATCGCCATGCCCCGGGCATCACGGATGCTGTCGAACTGCGGGTAAGCGTTGCCGTTGGATAGGCGCATGGTCGCCTGCCAGGTTTTTCCCGGCTCACTGAACACACCCTGGCGAAGCTCGCCCGGCAGATCCGACAGCACCTGCACTTGTGCCTTCACGCAGCCGTGGGCCTTGGCGTGGGCATCGCGTAAATAACGGGTGTTTTCCCGGTGCTGGTCGACGATGCGCACGGCGGTCTGAATGACGCCCTGAGTCATGGCCGCTTCGCCATCCGGAATCAATTCCTGCGCCGACACCGGGCCGTGGTGCTGCCAGGCGAACCACGCCGAGGCCAGCGCCCAGCCTAGCAATCCAAGCCCCAGCAACCAGAGCAATGTCTTGCCGATAAAGGCACCCATACGCAGCCAGAGGCTCTTCAACATTCAAAATTCCTTTTGATCATGGCAGCTGCGATTCCAGCGGACCGCCCAGCACCTTCAGGTACTCCAGCAACGCCCAGCGCTCCTGCGGTTGCAGCAGGCGGCCGATCACGCCGTTGCCAGGCTTGCCGGCGCGAAACTCGTGACCGCTGTTGTGGTTGCCGGTGATGCTCGTGTCGAACAGGAAGCCATTGGTAAAGGCTTCGGTGCGATAACCCAGATGCTGCGGGTCATATTCGAAGGTGCCTTTGTAGAAGGTCGTCGCGCGTTCATCCTGCGGCGAAAGCAGTTGATAGAGGTTGGGCACCGAACCGTTGTGCAGGAACGGCGCTGTTGCCCATACGCCCGCCAGGGGGCGAGCCTTGTAGGCGCGCAATTCGCGAACACCGATCGGCAGGCCGAAACCATCCATCTGCGGTCGCTCGTCCGGGGTGATGCCCGCTTCGCGATACGCGCGGTTTTCGACGAAGGCTGTGACATAAGCCAGGCCCTTGGCCACCGACATCTTGCTCAGATCCAGTGGCTTGGTGGGCTTGGGTTGTACGTCGAGGTTCAACAGGTCTTGTTGATTCCATTGCAGCGCAGTCAGATCGAAGCGGTAGTCGGCGATATTGTTGGCGGCATTCGGGTCGGTGCCGATGACATCCACCGGGAGCATTTTCAGATGCTGTACGAAGCGACCTTCCTCTTGGGTTACACGGGGGACGTGGCAGCCGGCGCAGTTTTCGCTGAACAGCGCGCGACCTTTGGCGGCCAGGGGTTTGTCGATGGCTCCCAGCAGCGCCTCCGGCCAGGCGGGCGGTTCCAGGCGCTGGAGGGTTTCTTCGATCAGGTGCAAATCGCGCACGCGAACGCTTGACGGGTAACGGTCATCGCCCATCAGGGGTTGTCTGTTCTTATCAAAGAAATTCAGAGTGGCGCCTACACCCAAGGCTTCACCGATATTGCGCGCCATGGGCTGCTTGGCGGAGCCATTCCATTGCACCCATTCGAATGTCCACATGTCCCACAGTTGCGGGTAGTCGACAGGGGCATTGGCCACGCGGTAGTTGGCGGGGGAAATGGCATCGCCGAAGGTCGCGTTGGCGATGCGTCCGAAGGCATCGGTACGTCCCGGGCCTTCTTCGGTCGGGTAGAGCCCACGGTGAGTGTCGTTCCAGGCCACCTTCAGGAAGGTGTCCAGGGAACGTTTGAATTCCTTGCGCAACTGTTCATTGCGCACGTCGTAGTCAGCGCCCAAAACTTTTCGCGCAAAACGCTCGAATTTCCAGGGGTTGTAGTAAGTCGACGCCAGACTTGCGACCAGGGCTTGTCCGAAACTGCCACCTTTGAGCGTAGGAACGCTGGACGGCAACACATGTTGAGCAGAACCGCCGTCGATACGCACCGCCTGACCTTTGAAGCGCAGCTCTCCGGTGTGGCAGGCGGCGCAAGTAATATCCAGAAAAGTATCCGTGCCACCGGGGTTTGTATGCCGAGCGAAACCGACCGGCAAGTTGCCGGGGTTGTTCTCGGTGGGTTTTTGCTTGGGGTCGATCAGAAAGCCGAAGCGCGCCAAGTATTCCGGGGCAGCAAAGCGCTCTTGGGAGAACGGCAGTTCAAGCGCCGTGAACCACTCATAACGCAAGCCTTTGACTTGGGTGCCCTGAGGGGTGAAGTAATAGGTCTGGCGATCGTCCGCGCTCCACTGATCCAGGTAGTGCACCTGCTGCGCCGGGGTCCAGAGCGGCAGTTTCGGGTTGGCGACGTAATATAGAACCACTGCCAGAACCGCACCCAGCAGAGCAACAATCACAATCAGCAAGCGGAAGAAGAGGCGCAAGATGAACATCCTTGTCGATTTATTCTTCCGTTATGCCTGAGCGTTTGGGGTGCGGCAAGAGGCCATCACGCCAGATTGGCGGGCGGTGCAAACTTTGTGTGCGAGAGTCAGATGACAGAAGTTTCATCATCTACACTGCGAAAAGCGTTTAAACACCTGAACTTATCGCAAATGTCCGGCTCTCATGCCGGTAGCCATTGGTCGTGGCCGCCTGATAAGCTCGCGACTTTACTCGATTGCCCTTTAGGCGAATGAACAAGGAAATAGCATGAAACAGCATCGGTTGGCGGCGGCGGTGGCCCTGGTTAGCCTGGTACTCGCGGGTTGCGACTCGCAAACCAGCGTAGAGCTCAAAACCCCGGCGCAAAAAGCTTCCTACGGCATTGGCCTGAACATGGGCAAGAGCCTGGCTCAGGAAGGCATGGATGACCTGGATTCCAAAGCCGTAGCCCAGGGCATCGAAGATGCCGTCGGCAAGAAAGAGCAGAAGCTCAAGGACGAAGAACTGGTTGAAGCCTTCGCCGCGCTGCAAAAGCGTGCTGAAGAGCGCATGGCCAAGATGAGTGAAGAGTCGGCAGCAGCCGGCAAGAAATTCCTCGAAGAAAACGGCAAGAAAGCAGGTGTCGTGACCACCGCTTCCGGCCTGCAGTACGAAGTGGAAAAGAAAGCCGATGGCGCTCAGCCGAAGCCGACTGACGTAGTGACCGTTCACTACACCGGCAAGCTGACCAATGGCACCGTTTTCGACAGCTCCGTCGAGCGCGGCAGCCCGATCGATCTGCCGGTCAGCGGTGTGATTCCGGGTTGGGTCGAAGGCCTGCAACTGATGCACGTGGGCGAGAAGTACAAGCTGTACATTCCTAGCGAACTGGCTTACGGCGCGCAAAGCCCAAGCCCGGCAATTCCGGCCAACTCGGTGCTGGTATTCGACCTGGAACTGCTGGCGATCAAGGATCCGGCAAAAGAAGAAGCTGCCAAGCAATAAGCGGCACTTTCGAAAACAACGCCTCGCACTTGCGGGGCGTTGTTGCATCTGGGGTTCATCACGGGTAAACAAAACGAACAGATGCTGTAGGTCACAGTCATAGGCTTTGTAGGACCGGGGTAACCGTGACCGACCGCCAAGTCAATGAAATATTGGGTTTTTTTTGATGAGTAAAAAACGCCCGATCTAAGCTCAGCCCTTGTGCAGCGGGGCTTTCAGCCATGAAAAGCAGCTCTGTTCACAAGGTTATCCACAATTTGTGTGGATAACATTTCCGTTGGAGAGTCCCATGAAAGCACCCTGGAATTTTGCTCGTTTCCTGCCACTGGCCGGACGCCTGCTGGCACGTGGGCGCTTGCCGACCCTGCTGTTCGCCGTGGCCGCCAAAGGTGCCAGCCAAGGCAATCGGCTGGGCAAACTCAAGGACGATCTGCGCCTGCTGCAAGCACTCTGCCTTGCTTACTGGCGTGGTGAGTATCGTGCGATCAGTCCCAAGGCGATGGTTTCGGTGGTGGCGGGGCTGATGTATTTCCTGAGTCCCGTGGATGCGATTCCGGATTTTCTGCCCATGTTCGGCATGCTTGATGACATTGCCGTGCTGGGTTGGCTGATGAAAGTTCTGGACGATGAACTCACCGCCTTCCGAATCTGGCGCAAGCGTCAGGCGCCAGAGAAGCTCGTACTGGTGGAGCGTCTGCCTGCTACGCCCGAGCAACTTCAGCTGCAAGGGCCGAAAAACCGCTAAAAGTTGATCAAACCCCCTCCATAGTTAGATACCCCCCGCGACCTTGGCCGCTGTTAGGATTACACTTCTAGGGAAAAGTGCCGACTCGCTAAGTGTTTTTGTCCTACGGGGTAGTCATGGATATTCAGATAATTACACGCGAAGGCGAACCCGAATATGCGGTTCTGCCATGGGCTCAGTATCAGGCTCTACTCAAGGCTGCAGGCATCAACGAAACACCGTCGCGTCCCGCCCCGGCGCCGCTTGCGACAGCCCAGGACCCGATTCTTCCAGGTCTTGATCAACTCCGCAGTTTGCGTGAAGGAAAGGGCATCGCCATCGAGGTGCTCGCCCGCACGGTAGGCATCAGCCCGTCTTATCTGGCCATGATCGAAAGTGGCGAGCGTCAGCCCGACGCCGCGATTCGCCGCAGCCTGGCCTGGGAATTGACGGTGCCAGGGTGGAGGGATGAATTGTGAGTGTACGCATCAGTCGTCAACACTGGGACGGATTGCTGGGCGAGCTGGATCAGGCGCGTCGTCAGCGTCACCTCTTGACTTATCGTGCGTTGCTGGAGCGTTTGCAGCTGCCTACGCCAGCCATGCAAACCCTGACGGCCGCGCTTGAGCATCTGGCGGCACTGGACGCCAGGGCCGAACAGCCCTTGCGCAGTTCGCTGGTGATCAGCCAGGGGGCCAGTCGCCTGCCACGCACGGGGTTCTTTGAATGTGTCGAGCGCTTGGGGCGATTTTCCGGACCGTCCGATGGCGTCGCGGCAGCGTCCTGGCATGCGTCGGAAGTGGTGCGGGTGTTCGAGTACGAGTACCCCGAGTCGGCGGAGGCCTGAGTGTTTTTGCGGCTCAAGGCGCGGGTCGGTTACTGGCTGGCGCGCAGGTTGTTTCATTGGCCGTGGTTTGTACGCCAGCCCCGTGGCTGGCGCTGGCTCGAAGGCCAGTTCGCGCGAATGGCGAACCTGGGCGATGTCGACGCCCAGAGCTTCTATGGCCACATTCTGACCTTTCGCGGTGTCGGACTTGGCGCGCGGGAAGAGGGCATTCGCTTGTTGCGCCTGGCGGCACTGGCGGGTGATGGCAAGGCGGCCTATCAGGTCGGGGTAATCAGCCTGGCGGGTAGCCCGACCAAGGCGCCCGACCCTGGTGAAGCGGCGCGCTTCTGGGGTATTGCGGCGAAGGCGGGGCATCCGCTGGCGCAGATCAAGCTTCAGGAGCTGGCCGGCCGTGATTCGATGAAGTGACAGCGATGCTGTCATCGGATTCAGCGATGACCTGCCAGCATCTCAACTTCAGGCCTCGGCGCCACCAGGCTATCAATCACATGCACGCTATACCCCGGCACATTCTTCGCGTGATGTTTGGCCTGGGACGCCATTTCCGCCAATTGGCTGGCATCGATGGCTGTGCAGGCGTCGGGACGCAAGAGCACCACGCCAATGGACAGCGACAACAGCGGGAATTCCTGGCGTACACCCTGACGGTTGAGGGCGATGAAGCAACCCGCTTCAAGGTGTTCGCTGCGATAGAAGCGTCGGCACTGGCTCTTGAAGTCATCCAGTAGCTGGTTCAAACGTTTGCGCCAATCTTCCGGGCCAAGCACCAACAGGAAATCATCGCCGCCGATGTGGCCAACGAAATCGCGGGACGGGTCGACGCGTTCGTTCAGGCATTGCGCCAGGCACAACAGGACTTCATCCCCGCGGCCATAGCCGTAGATGTCGTTGAAGGGTTTGAAGCTGTCGATGTCGACGTAGCAGATCACCGATTCGCGTTGCTGTTGCAGCAGCCGTGTCAGGCATTGCTGGATCGGCACGTTGCCGGGCAACAAGGTCAACGGGTTGGCGTAGCGGGCCTGCTGGATTTTCAGTTCGGTGATCAGCTTGAGCACATCGATCACCCGCCCCAGGCCCAGGTAGCTGCCGTTGAGGGTGATGATGAAATCTTCTTCGATGCGTTGCCGGGCGCGGCTGGTAATCAGGCGGCTGACCTGCTGCAGCGACTGACTCAACTCGACGGCGAGGAAGTCATCGCTCATCAGCCGGCTGATGGGTTTGCGCGCAAACAGGTCGGTGGCAAACGGCTTGAGCAGGGCGTCCGAGAGCGAGTGCCGATGGACGATGCCACAGGGCTGGCCATGCTCGTCCAGCACCGCCAGCGAGTTCAGGTTGGCCTGGCGGCGAAAGGCTTCCAGGACGTTGGCAGTCGGGGTTTCTCGGTCCACTGCAGGCTGGTCGTTGAGCAGGGCGCTGAGGTCGCTGGCTTCGTCGCTCAATACGACTGCGGAGCTGTCCTGTCTAGGCATCAGGGTGCGTGCCTCCCGTGGCGGGTGCTCCTGCGGACGACACAGCAGATAACCCTGGACCAGATCGACGCCCATCTCCGTCAATACCGCCAGTTCTTCAGGCAACTCGATGCCTTCGGCAATCACCTGCGCCCGTGAAGCCTTGGCGATTTGCAGGATCGAGCCGACGAACTCGCGTTTGAGTGCATCCTGGTGAATCCCGTCGATGAAATGACGATCGATCTTCACGTAATCCGGGCGCAATTCAGACCACAGGCGCAAGCTCGAATAACCTGCACCCAGGTCGTCCAGGGCAATGGAAAAACCCATCGCCCGGTAGTGATGCAGTGCATTTTGCAGCAACTGGAAGTCGTCGATCGGCGTCTGTTCGGTGAGCTCGATGACCACCTGACTGGGCGGAATGCCAAAGTCTTGCAGCAGTTGCAGGGTTCGCCCCGGTTGATGCGACGATTCGAGCAGGGATTCGGGGGACACGTTGAGGAACAGCTTGCCAGGCAGTTGCTGTTCGCTGAAGCGGCGGCAAGCGCTTTGGCGGCAGGCGATCTCCAGTTCACTCAAGCGGCCGGCCTGACGGGCCACGGCAAACAAGGTGATGGGGGAGTGCAGCGGACTGTTGGACGGGCCACGGCTCAAGGCTTCGTACCCGAGAATTTGTCGCTCGGAAAGGCTGATGATCGGCTGGAACAGACTGTGCAAACCGCCTTGAGTCAGAATTGAGCTCAACGCACTCAGCTGTTCGGTTGTGGTCATGGCGTTCTCTGGCGATAAAAAAAGGGCCGGGCGGGCTCTGATAAGAGAGCACGCCCAGCCCGTTATTTCACGACAGAATGATGACTGTTTGATGACGCTCCGAGGAGCGTCAGCATTAATTTGCCATCACTTGCCGGTAACCGATCAGTGCTTGGCCACCGCGGTGTTGAGCTTGAGGTAATCCAGCAGGATGCGCCCGGTTTCGCTCAGGTAGGCATCGTCTTCCGGCTTGACCTTGTCCGGCTCGGCCGCAGCGGCGTCTTCGTCTTCTTTCTTCAGTTCCTTGAGTGGCTCTTCGCCCTTGGCCTTGCGACGGATGTTCTCCATGGCCAGTTGCTTGGCTTCGATGTCGGCGTGTTGTGCGCGACGCTCGGCTTCATTGAGGCTGACGGTTTTTTCGGTCATCAGCTTTTGCGCCAGGGCCAGCTTGTCGCGGATGAAGACGAACTCCGCGTCCTTGGCCGTACGCAGGTCATGCTCGGATTTGAGCTGGGCGATGTATGGCTTGAACGGGTCGACCGCAGGTTTGATTGCCGCTTTGATGGTGTCCCACGGCATGGCTTCCGGCAGGGCGCTTTCACCGATTTCCTTGGTGTCGATGATCGACGGGTAATCGATGTCCGGCAGTACACCCTGATGCTGGGTGCTCTGGCCGGAAACCCGGTAGAACTTGGCCAGGGTCAGTTTCAGCTCGCCATGGTTGAGCGGCTGGATGGTCTGTACGGTGCCTTTGCCGAAGGTCTGGCCACCGATGATCAGTGCACGGTGGTAGTCCTGCATGGCGCCGGCAAAAATTTCCGAAGCCGAGGCGGACAGGCGATTGACCAGCAGCGCCATCGGGCCTTTGTAGAACGCGCCAGGGTTTTCATCTTCGAGCACATCCACACGGCCATCAGCATTACGCACCAGCACCGTCGGGCCTTTGTCGATGAACAGGCTGGTCAGTTCGGTGGCTTCCTGTAAGGAACCGCCGCCGTTGTTGCGCAGGTCGATGACCACGCCGTCGACTTTCTCTTTCTGCAACTCGGTCAGCAGTTTCTTGACGTCGCGAGTGGTGCTCTTATAGTCCGGATCACCGGCGCGGAACGCCTTGAAGTCGAGGTAGAAGGCCGGGATCTCGATGATGCCGAGCTTGTAGTCCTTGCCATCCTGCTTGAGGTTGAGGACCGACTTCTGTACCGCCTGGTCTTCGAGCTTCACCGCTTCGCGGGTGATCGGCACGATCTTGCTGGTCTGGTCGTTCGGCGCGTTGCTGGCCGGAATCACTTCCAGGCGCACGATGGTGCCTTTCGGACCGCGGATCAGCTTGACCACTTCGTCCAGGCGCCAGCCCACTACATCGACCATCTCCTTGTTGCCCTGGGCAACGCCGATGATCTTGTCGGCCGGTGCAACCAGTTTGGTCTTGTCCGCCGGGCCTGCCGGTACCAGGCGCACGATCTTCACTTGATCGTTATCGCTCTGCAACACGGCGCCGATGCCCTCCAAGGACAGGCTCATGTTGATGTCGAAGTTTTCCGCGTTATCCGGCGACAGATAGTTGGTGTGCGGGTCGTAGGACATGGCGAAGGTGTTGATGTACGCCTGGAAGATGTCCTCGGCGCGGGTCTGGTCCAGGCGCGCCAACTGGTTCTTGTAGCGCTTGGTCAGGGTTTCCTGGATCTGCTTGGTGTCCTTGCCGGCGATCTTCTGGCGCAGGACCTCGTCCTTGACGCGCTTGCGCCACAGGTCGTCGAGTTCAGCGGTGGACTTGAGCCAAGGAGCGTCCTTGCGATCGATCAGCAAGGTTTCCTTGGTGGTGAAGTCGATCTTGTCGACGCCCTTGTTCAGCTCCGCAATGGCGAAGTCCAGACGCGCTTTGACGCGGTCCAGGTAGCGCTTGTAGATGGTGAACCCGGCGTTGAGGTCGCCGCTTTTGAGGAAGTCGTCGAACTGGGTTTTCCACTTGTCGAATTCGGCGATGTCGCTGGCCATGAAATAGCTGCGCGACGGATCGAGCAATTTCAGGTAGCTGTCATAGATGATCACCGAGCGCGCGTCATCGAGGGGCGGCTTGCTGTAGTGGTGGCGCTTGAGCAGTTCCACGACATTCAGACTGGCGATGACTTCGTCACGATCGGGCTGGAGCTTGTCCCAACTGTTGGCTGCAAAGGAGTTGCTCGACAACGGCAGCATGCCGATACCGATGAAAAGGGCGAGGGCAGTGCTGGGGAACAAACGCTTCATGTTGATTCGACGCGGGGACAATTGATAACGCATATTAGGCCGTCTTTTGAAGTCGCCGGTTCCACAAGAGCCGGTCGCATAATGCAAAAAGCCCGGCGCTAGCGCTTCGGGCTCAGTCCAGACTCACTATGGAGGCACTGTGAAAGCATTGCAAGGCGTTGACGGTCAAGTGGCGTGGGTAGAACAGCCCAGTCCTGCATGCGATGCAGGGCAAGTTCGCATTCGAGTGGCGGCTGCGGGACTCAATCGCGCCGATTTGTTGCAGAAGGCCGGTCTGTATCCGCCACCACCGGGGGCCAGCGAGGTGCTCGGTCTAGAGTGTTCGGGGGTGATCAGCGAGGTCGGCCCGGGCTCTTCCTGGCAGGTCGGGGATCGGGTTTGCGCCTTGCTGGCCGGGGGCGGGATGGCCGAAGAGGTGGTTGTCGACGGGCGGCACGTGTTGCCGGTTCCCGACGAAATGTCGTTGGCCGAAGCCGCCGCCTTGCCGGAAGTCTATGCCACGGTCTGGCTGAATCTGTTCCAGCTGGCCGCGCTCAAACCGGGCGAAAAGGTTTTACTGCACGCCGGGGCAAGTGGAATTGGTTCAGCCGCCATTCAGTTGTGCAAGGCCTTTGGTAACCCGTGCTGGGTCAGCGTCGGCTCCGCCGAACGCCTGGCCTACTGTGAAGCCCTCGGCGCCCAGGGCGGCGTGGTGCGCACCGACGATCTGGAGCGTCTGCGTGACCTGGGGCCGTTCGATGTCATCCTCGACCCCGTGGGCGGCAACTACGCGACGCTGAACGTGAAGCTGATGGCCGTGGACGGTCGCTGGGTGCTGATCGGTTTGATGGGCGGTCGCGAAGCCAAGCTGGACCTGGCGCAGGTGCTGGCCAAGCGTGTGCAGGTGCTGGGTTCAACCTTGCGCAGTCGCAGTGATCAATTCAAGGCGGATCTGATCAGTGACCTGCGTGTGCATGTGTGGCCGTTGTTCGCCGAAAAACGCCTGAGTCCGCAACTGGCCAAGGCCTTTGCGATCAAGGATGCCGAAGCGGCGTTTGCGGAGCTGGCGAGTAATACGGTGGCGGGGAAGGTGGTGTTGGTGATCGACGAAAGCCTGACGTAAACCTTGTAGGAGCGAGCCTGCTCGCGATGAATTTGAAGGCGACGCGTTTTGTCCGTCCACACGCGTTATCGTTCACGTCCATCGCGAGCAGGCTCGCTCCTACAAGGGGCGCCGGTTACTTCCAGAGATGGATAGGCCAGCCGGCTTTTTCAGCCTGTTCACGCAACACCGGATCGGGGTTGACCACGTGCGGGTAATCCACCTTCAGCAGCAACGGCAAATCATTGCGTGAGTCGGAGTAAAAGCTCGCGCCCTCCAGGTTTTCCTCTTCCGCATCCAGCCACTCCAGCAGCCGGGTGATCTTGCCTTCGCGGTAGGTCAGGGTACCGACGGTGTTGCCGGTGTAGACCCCGTGCGCCACTTCCAGATTGATGCCGAGAATCTCGTCGATCCCCAGGCGTTCGGCGATCGGTGCGACCAGGTGCACACCGGACGCCGAGATCACCAGGATGCGGTCTCCGGCCTTGCGATGTGCGGCGATGGTCTTGGTGGCGTCGCTGAAGATGATTGGCTCGATAAAGTCTTCGACCCAGGGGCCAACCAGATGCTCGACCTCAGCCGGTGTGCGCCCGATCAAGGGCTCCAGGCTGAAGGCCATGTAGTCCTCCATCGCCAGATGCCCCCTGCCGTAGGCATCCATCAGTTCCTTGTCGCGACGCAGGAAGGATTCGCCGTCGACCCAGCCGAGGCGGACCATCTGTTCGCTCCATAGCGATGCGCAATCGCCGTGGATCAGGGTTTCATCCAGATCAAAAATTGCCAGGGCCATCAGTGCAGTTCTCTCGTAAGCGTCAGCGAAGCCATCAGGCTACCTCACGCAGGGCCGTCGGATCGATGGAAAGTGCCAGGCGCTGACCATCGGGATGCAGATCGGCGCCCGAGCGGTTGAGCACGTCCACCACCAGTTCCACGCCCCGGGCTTCGACCCGGTAGCGGATCACGTTGCCCAGCAGGCTGTGACTGCGAATCTGTGCGTCCAGCTCGCCGTTCAAACTCAATTGAATGGCCTCCGGGCGAATCGCGATGCGATGGTTGATCGGGCGCTGTAGCAGTTTGGTCGCGCTCTCGGCGTCCAGCAGGTTGTAGTTGCCGATGAAGCCGGCGGCGAACACATCCACAGGGGCTGTGTAGAGCGTTTCGGCGTCGCCGCTTTGGACGATTTTCCCCTGGTTCATCAGGAAAATCCGGTCAGACATCGTCAGGGCCTCTTCCTGATCGTGGGTGACGAAAATCGTGGTCAGGCCCAGTTCACGCTGGATCTGACGGATCTGTTCGCGCAAGTGCTTGCGAATCCGTGCATCGAGGGCCGACAGCGGTTCATCCAGCAGCAACAGCCGTGGACGGGTCACCAGGGAGCGGGCGAGGGCCACGCGCTGGCATTGGCCGCCAGACATTTGATGGGGGTAGCGGGCGGCGAAATCCTGCAGCTCCACCAGCCGCAGCACCTCGGCCACGCGTTTCTGGCTGTCGTCGGCGTTGACCTTCTGCATGCGCAAGCCGAAGGCGACGTTTTGCTCGACGGTCATATTGGGGAACAGCGCATAGCTCTGGAACACCATGCCGATCCCGCGCTTCTGCGGACTCAAGGGCACGATGTCGACGCCATCGAGCAGGATCTTGCCGCCGTCCACCGGTGTCAGCCCGGCGATGCAGCGCAGCAGCGTGGATTTGCCGCAACCGGACGGGCCGAGCAGGGTGACGAACTCGCCTTTGTTGATCTCGCAGTTGATGTCGCTGAACACCGTGGTGCCCGCGTAATTTTTCTGCAGGTGTTGGACGCTGACATAGCTCATTCGCTTTTGTCCTTGTTCAAGATGTTGGCCGCCCAGGTCATAACCAGCACGAAGAAGAAGTAGGAAATCACCAGTGCACTGGTGAAGTGGCCGCTGCTGTTGCGCATGTTGTTGAGGTAGACCTGCAGGGTTTCGTAACGGGTGCCGACGAGGATGTTGGCGAACACGAACTCACCGAACAGGAACGAGAACGACAGCAGCAATGCGACCATCAGGCCTTTGCGCAGGTTCGGCAGCACCACCAGGATTGCCGCCTGAAAGGTGCTGGCGCCGAGCAACTGGGCGGCGTCCATGAGGTCGCGCAGGTTGATCGCTTGCAGGTTATTGGTGATCGCCCGGTACATGAACGGCAGCGCCACGGTGAAGTAGCAACCGATCAGGATCCACGGCGTGCCGACCATGGCGAGCGGCCCGGAGCCGTAGAGTTGCAGCAAGCCCACCGACGACACCACCGGCGGCACCGCGAAGGGCAGCAGGATCAGGATGTTCATCAGCGCATCGAGTTTCGGGAAGTGGTAATGCACCACGAACAGCAGGGGCAGAATCAGCACGACCGACAGCAGCAGTGCACCGACGCAGACCAGCAGCGACTGGCCGAAAGCACTCAGGAAACGCGGGTCACTCCACAGCTGCACATACCATTTGATGCTGAAGCCGCTGGGCAGGATGGTGGCCGACCAACTGCTGGAAATCGAATAGATAAAGGTGCCGAGCAACGGCAACAACAGGATGGCAAACAGCAGATAGACCACTACCCGGTGATAGATACCGACAGGGCCCAATTCAGCGCGAGACATGGTAGCTCCTCTTCAGCAGCAACTGATGCACCACGGTCACCAGGGTCATCAACGCCACCAGCACCACGGCCAGGGCACTGGCCAGGTTCGGGTTCAGGGAAATATCGCCCGAGACCATTGCCGCGATGCGGATAGGCATCACGTTGAAGTTGCCGGTGGTCAGGGCATACACCGTGGCGTAGGCGCCCAGGGCGTTGGCCAGCAGGATCACGAAGGTGCCGAGCAGCGCCGGGGTCAATACCGGCAGACCGATGTGGCGCCAGAACTGCCAGCCGTTCGCGCCCAGCAAGGCGGCGGACTCGCGCCAGTCTTCACGCAGCGCATCGAAAGCCGGGTAGAGCAGCAACACGCCAAGGGGGATCTGGAAGTAGGTGTAGAGAATGATCACGCCGGTTTTCGAGTACAGGTTGAAGTCCTGAATGAGTCCGGCCTGCTTGAGCATGATGGTGAAACTGCCGTTGAAACCCAGCAGGATGATGAACGCGAACGCCAGGGGCACGCCGGCGAAGTTGCTGGTCATGTTGGCGAAGGCGTTGACGAAGTTGCGCAGTTTCGAGTCGACCCGGCGCAGGGAATAAGCGCCGAGTACCGCGATGATGATGCCGAAGACGCTGGACCAGAAACTGATCTCGAGGCTGTACTGGATCGCTTGCAGATAGAACTTGGAGCTGAAGATTTTGCTGAAGTTGGCGATGCCCCAGCCGGACTCTTCCGACTCCAGGCTGTTGATCATCACCCACACCAGCGGGGCGATTTCAAACACGATAAAGAACAGTGCGAAAGGCACCAGGCACAGGGCGGCGAGCCATTTGCCGCGGGTCATGGCATTCACTTGAGCAGCTCCCGGCACACGGGTTTGTCGTGGGGGACACCCAGCAGATCGCAGACCGTGCCGCAAATCTCGGTCTGTTTCGGTGCCGCGTCGGGGTTGAAACTGAACGCATCGCCGAGCACGAACAGCGGCACTTCACGCTCTTCGGGCAACAGGCCGTTATGGGAGCGATCGTTGTTCATGCCGTGATCGGCGGTCACCAGCACCTGATAGCCAGCGTCGAGCCAGCCTTGCAGGTAGTCGGCGATGATGATGTCCGCCGAGCGTGCGCTGTTGCGGTACTGCGGGGTGTCGAGGCCGTGCTTGTGCCCGGCGTCGTCGATGTTCATGGGGTGCACCAGCAGGAAATTCGGCGTGTGGCGCAGGCGCAGGTTTTCGGCGTCGGCGAACAGGTGCGAATCGGGGTAATGATCGCTCCAGTAGAAATGTCCGTGCTGGATCGGCAGGTCCGGGTTGTCGGTGTGACGATCCCGTGCCGCCACGAATGGCGAGCGGTTGTACAACTCACTGACCCAGTGATACGCCGCCGCAGCGGTGGTAAGGCCGGCGTCGGTGGCGTAGTGATAAATGCTGCGCTGGTTGGACAGGCGCGAGATGTTGTTGTGCACGATGCCGCTGTCGATCGGCGTGACGCCGGTCAGGATGCATTCGTACAGCGGTCGGGACAGGGCCGGCAATGCGCACTCCAGCTTGTAGAGCGCTGCGCGTCCTGCGCCGACATAAGCCTGCAGGTGCCCCATGGCGTGGCGGGCGACCTGATAGTTGAGGCCGTCGAGCACGACAAGGATGACGTTGTGCTTCATAGGGGCGGAACTCCGTGGGTGCTCTCAAAACCTGTAGGAGCATTGCTTGCTCGCGATGGCATCAACTCTGATCCATCGGATAGACCGAGTTGCCTGCATCGCGAGCAAGCTTTGCTCCTACAGATGAAGCATTACTTCATTTCAACGATAACTTCTTCGTTCCACTTCTGAGGCAGCGCCTTGGAGGTCTTCTCCCACGCGTCCGCGTCCTTGATCGGCGTGACTTTCTTGTACTGCTCGTTCGGCAGCAGCTTGGCCTGCACTTCGGCTGGCAGGGTCAGGTGCTCGGCGCGGATCGGACGGGCGTTACCCTTGGCCAGGTTGATCTGGCCGGCGTCGCTGAAGATGTACTCGCGGGCCAGCTTGGCGGCGTTCGGGTTCTTGGCGTATTTGTTGATGATGGTGGTGTAGCCGGAAATCACCGAGCCGTCGGACGGAATCAGCACCACGTAGTCATCCGGGTTGGCCATCTTGGCCTTGTAGCTCAGGCCGTTGAAGTCCCAGACCACGCCGACTTCGATCTCGCCTTTTTCCATGGTGGCGATGGTCGGGTTGGCCATCGACAGGCGACCTTGCTTGGCGATATCGGCAAACAATTTCAGCGCAGGGTCGATGTTTTTCTCGTCGCCACCGTTGGCCAGTGCGGCAGCCAGAACGCCGTTGGCAGCTTGAGCAGCGGTGCTCACGTCACCGATGGAGACCTTGTATTTACCGCCCTTGAGGTCAGCCCATTTTGTCGGTGCTTCGGAACCGTGCAGCAGCTTCTTGTTGACGATGAAGGCGATGGTGCCGGTATAGGCCAGGGCCCAGTGGCCGTCCTTGTCCTTGGCCCAGGTGGGTACCTGATCCCAGGTGGATGGCTTGTAAGGCTGGGTCACCCCCTGTTTCGTTGCGATCGGGCCGAAGGCGGCACCGACGTCGCCGATGTCGGCGCTGGCGTTGTCTTTTTCCGCGGCGAACTTGGCGATTTCCTGGGCCGAGCTCATGTCGGTGTCGATGTGTTTCAAACCGTAGTTCTTGGCCAGGTCGGCCCAGGTGTCTTTCCAGTTGGCCCAGTCATCGGGCATGCCGACACTGTTGACCGCGCCTTCTTTTTTCGCAGCGGCTTCCAGGGTTTTCAAGTCATCGGCCGCCATGGCGGCGGTGCACATGGCAATGGTCGAACCTAACAGTGTTGCCAGGAAAAGCTTTTTCATTCCGAAGCTCCTATGGGCGTTTTCAACGCTGCGATTGCGGTTGTGTTGGTCTAGGTCAGCAATACCTGAGCCAATCTAAGGGCCCTCGATGACACTTTGATGTCGTTCGTCGCCCGAACTGGCTTTTATTTGCCCGGCATTGGCGGGTGTCCGGTAAGCGTAGACCATCGGCAAACGCCCGCTGCGCAAGGGACTTGGCCGAGGTATTGCAGGTCTGGAGGCGCTCCACGGGCACGACCGTTCGGTCGCTTGTCATCTCACAGTCATCTGCACTGCCTACGCTTGCAGGATGCTCAAGGAGCCCGATTTTCGCGTGGTTCTGCCCCGAAACCGTGCTGGTCTAGTCCAGATAGGTAATGTTGATGCGTGATGAGGCAACAAAAGCAGTGACCGCCATTGGCCAGGTGTTACAGGAGCAGCTCGATCACGGGTTGCTGGCACCGGGCAGCAAACTGCCGGCCGAGCGCAAGCTCAGTGAGTTGTTCGGGACGACCCGGATCACTGTGCGCGAGGCGTTGTTGCAGTTGGAGGCCCAGGGGCAGATTTATCGTGAAGAACGGCGTGGCTGGTTCGTTTCGCCGCCGCGCTTGGCCTATAACCTGATGCAGCGCAGCCACTTTCACGCGATGGTCAGCGCCCAGGGGCGAGTGCCGTCCACTGAGGTGATTTCTGCGCGATTGCAGCCAGCGTCGGCGGCGGTCTGTGCCTGGTTACAGTTGCCGGCGTTGTCCAGCGTGATCCAGATCTGCCGTTCCCGACGCATCGATGGGCGGTTGGTGTTGTACGTGGAGCACTATCTGAAC
The DNA here is from genome assembly GCF_003228315.1 of Pseudomonas putida. NCBI lineage: Bacteria > Pseudomonadati > Pseudomonadota > Gammaproteobacteria > Pseudomonadales > Pseudomonadaceae > Pseudomonas > Pseudomonas putida. The sequence continues at coordinate 2,572,481 of NZ_CP029693.1, read as the reverse complement.
CCGCAGTATTTTCCCGGGATTCTTGAGTTTGATCTGAACCAGTCGATCACCGAACTCTACGCGCGGCACTACGATCTGCATTACGGACGGGTGCGGTTCGAGATCGTGCCGACGGCCTTGTCAGTGGAAGCCGCCGCGGGTTTGCGCGTGTCAGTGGGTAGCCCGGGATTGCGCATTGCACGGGTCAACTACGATCAGCACGAGCGGCTGATCGATTGTGACCTGGAGTTCTGGCGCCATGACGCGATTCATGTCGGCGTGGATGTGGTCTGATCCGGTCCGCCACCGGCGGTGATGACCTGCACGCTCATTCGCGGCGTCGCCAGGTCCATCCCGGCTTCATCCAGGTGCCGTTTCAGCGACAGGTTGAATGCGCGTGAAACCTCCCATTGCTTGATCGGCGCCGTCTTGAATCGGGCGCGCAGGATCGCGTTGCCGGATTCGAAACTTTCCACCCCCTGAATTTCCAGTGGCGACCAGATATTGCGGCGTTGCAGCGGATCGGTGCGCATTTTCTGGCCGACATCGCGCATCAGCTTGATGGCGCTGTCGATGTCCATGCTGGCCGGCACGGCAACGCGGAAGATCGCGTAGCCGAATTCCCGGGAGTAGTTCTTGATGCTTTTGATTTCGCTGAACGGGATGGTATGGACGATGCCGTCGATGTCCCGCAGGCGCACGGTGCGAATGGTCAGGCCTTCGACGGTACCCAGGTGGCCGCCGACGTCCACGTAGTCGTCGATGGCCAGGGAGTCTTCGATGATGATGAACAGCCCGGTGATCAGGTCGGCCACCAGCGATTGCGCGCCGAAGCCGATGGCCAGGCCGATCACGCCGGCACCGGCCAGCAGTGGCGTGACGTTCATGCCCATGTTCGCCAGGGCGACGATCAGCGCGATGATGAAAATTGCCACGAACAGCACGTTGCGAATCAGCGGCATCATGGTTTGCGCGCGGGCGTTGGCCAGGCCTTTGCGCGAACGGGTCAGGGCATGGTGCACGGCGGTGTCGCTGAGAATCCAGATCAGCCAGGCAAAGATCAGCGTGCCGCCCAGGCTGAACAGTTTGACGCTGACTTCATGACCTTCACCCTCGGTGAAGGCAATCAGTGACATGCCCCACACACGCAGGCCGAGCTCGATGAAGGCCAGCCAGACCAGAAGATGAGCGAGGGTATAGAAGAAGTTTTTAAGGCGTTCGGAATACAGCGCGTGGCGCTTCACGCCGCGCTGTGGCTTGAGGGCATGGCGGCGCACCAGGCCGTTGATGACCATGCACAACACCAGCAGCACGGTGCAGATCAGTGACTGGCGCAGGGCCGTGCTGGTATCGCCGGCCGAGACGAAGGTGGCGAACAGCGAGATACCCACCAATACCAGCGCCGGTACGAACCAGAAGGTGCCGAGGATTTCGATACTGTCGCTCAGGGCGCGACGGGTCAGGCGCCGGGACAACGGCTGGTTGCGGATCAGATGAGCAATCGGGCGGCGAAAGCGCAGGATGAACAGCCCCGTGGACAACGCCGCCAGGACATTGGCCACGGTCGCGGCGGTATGCGCCAGATGAGCACCCAGGCTGTTGACTAGGCGCGGGTCGTTCAGGGCTTCGCCAAATGCGGCGAAGCTGCCGATCAACCACAGTGGATGAAAGGCCTGATGCCGCAGGATGTACAGCGCGCGGTGGCGGTGCGGGCCGTCGAGCAGGGAAAAGGCGATCACGCAGATCGCCGAAAAACAGGTGCCGACCACCAGGGCATAGGCCAGCACCATGGCCAGGCTCTTGCCCAATGACGAGGGCAGGGCGTAACTCAGATAGACGGTGATGACCAGCGCGATCAGCCACGGGCCGAGCTTGCGCAGGGCGAAACGCAGCATGTCCAGAGCCCGGGGATGCTGTGGCAGCTCTTCGGTCAGGCCGAAGCGCATGCGCACCCGATGGCTGATCCAGATCAGCGCCGCCGCCAGCAGGCTCCAGACCATCAGGATCATGGCGAAGGCAAAGATGATCGGCAGCCATTCGTTGGCCGGCAGTATCAGGGCGTTCAGTTCATCCCGGGCCAGGTTGAATTCGTCGGACCAGCGCGTCAGCGGGCTATCGGCCCCGGTGAATTGTTTTTCGAAGCTGGCCAGTGTCCCGCCGATCAGGCCCAGTACGCCCTCCTCGGTGGCCGGCTGGGCCTTTTTCGTGGCGTCGCGCAGTTTCTTCAAGTCCGCCAGCAATTTGCTGCGCTGCTGGTCGTTTTCCAGTGACTTGATCACTTCATCGAGGGATTGCCCGAGGGGCTCCTGTGCCTGCGGCTGGGCATTGGCCGAACTGTTGAGCAGGCTCGGCAGACCGGCCGCCTGGGCAGGCGCCATCGACAGCAGTGTCAAAAGGCCAATGAGGAAAAAGCACGGTAGGGCAAACAGGCGAGCGAGCACTGGGCGGTCAACCTCGGAGTGAACGGGTCGACCGAGTGTACGAGCCCGTCAGAATCTATGCGAGTCAGGCGAGGATTTATTCGTTGAGCTTGGCGAGGATCTTGATCACGACAGTGGCGAGGATCGTCAACATACCGATCCACATGGCGAATACGCCGGCGTTTTTATCGCGAAAGTTGAAGCCGATCGCCAGCAGGATCATGCCGGCGAGAATCGGGATCAGCATGGAATTGAAGGTGGACAACGAGATCATGGTGACTGCCTTGTCGAAGGGGTATTTAAAGTCTAGGTGGGATTCAAGTTGCCGGGCCCCGTTTTTCGTGGGAGCAAGGCTTGCCCGCGATAGCGTCCGTGAGATTGCCATCGCGGGCAAACCTTGCTCCTACAAGGGCGCTATGGCAATTCGCGGCAGGCGTAGAACGCGCTCAGCACTTTGACCAGGTGGGCCAGGTCGTGACTGCCGCACAGTTCGCGGATCGAGTGCATGGCGAATGTCGGCAGGCCGATGTCCACGGTGCGCACGCCCAGATGGCTGGCGGTGATCGGGCCGATGGTCGAGCCGCAGCCCATGTCGCTGCGCACCACGAAACTCTGCACCGGCACTTCTTCGGCCATGCACAGGTGACGGAAGAAGCCGGCGGTTTCGCTGTTGGTGGCGTAGCGCTGGTTGCTGTTGACCTTGATCACCGGACCGGCGTTGAGTTTCGGGCCGTGGTTGGCGTCGTGCTTCTCGGCGTAGTTGGGGTGTACGCCGTGGGCGTTGTCGGCCGAGACCAGCAGGGATTTCTGGATGGTGCGTACGAACTCGTCACCCTCAGGCAGCAGGCGGCGCAGCGTCTGCTCCAGCATCGGGCCGTCGGCGCCACAGGCCGAGCAGGAACCGACTTCTTCGTGGTCATTGCATACCAGCACGCAGGTTTCGTCGGTGTCAGCGGTGAGCAGCGCCTGCAGGCCGGCGTAGCACGACAGCAGGTTGTCCAGGCGCGCGCCGGCGATGAAGTCGCCGTGCAGACCGATGACGGCAGCGCTTTGGGTGTCGTAGAAGCTCAGTTCGTAGTCCAGCACCACGTCGGCGTTCAGGCCGTGCTCGCGGGCGAGCTGGTCGGTGATCACGGCGCGGAAGTCCACGCGCTCGTCGCCGGCGAATTGCGCGAGCACCGGCGGCAGCTCGGTTTGCGCGTTGATCGCCCAGCCCATGTTGGCTTCACGATTGAGGTGAATGGCCAGGTTGGGGATGATTGCGATCGGTGCCTTGAAGTCGATCAACTGGCTTTCGACCTTGCCGTCGCGGCGGAAGGTCACGCGGCCGGCCAGCGACAGATCGCGGTCGAACCAAGGGGCCAGCAGTGCGCCGCCGTAGACTTCGACGCCCAGTTGCCAGAAGCCCTGGCGTTGCAGTTCCGGTTGCGGCTTGACCCGCAGGCACGGGCTGTCGGTGTGGGCGCCGACCAGGCGAATCCCGCCGTGCAGCGGCGAGTGCCGGCCCATCTTGATCGCGACGATGGAGGAGTCGTTACGGGTGACGTAGTAGCGGCCATTGGCTTCGGTGTGCCATGTCTCGCGCTCGTCGAGGCGTTGATAACCCGCCGCTTCCAGACGCTGTACAAGGCTGGCGGTGGCATGGAATGGGGTAGGGGAGGCCTTGAGGAAGTCGATCAGGCCTTGGTTCAACTCTTCGCGCATAAGTAGCTCCAGACAGCAATGGCGCCAGTTTAACGTATTGGTCGGGGATTTGGCGGTGGAGTGCGGGGGGATGTCCGCGATTTTGAACCTGTAGAAGAACCCTGTAGGAGCAAGGCTTGCCCGCGATAGCGACGTGTCAGCCTGCATCATTGGTGAAAGACACACCGCCATCGCGGGCAAGCCTTGCTCCTACAAAGAATCTGCATTTAGAACGGAGCGGGGCACTCGAAGCGCAGGCGTTCGCCGGTCTGGGGATGGGTGAAGCTGAGCATGCTGGCGTGCAGGCACAGGCGCGGCCAGGCGGCCAGGGCCTGTTCGTGGGCATAGAGCCCGTCTCCCAGCAGCGGATGACCGATGGACAGCATGTGCACGCGCAATTGGTGCGAACGACCGGTGATTGGTGTGAGCTCCACGCGGCACCAGTCGCCGCAACGCTCCAGTACCCGCCAGAAGGTCAGCGCGTTTTTGCCGAACTCATGGTCGACCACATGCCGCGGCTTGGTTGGCGGGTCGTAGCGCAAGGGCAAGTCGATGCTGCCGCTGTCCAGCTCGGGCTGGCCCCAGCACAGCGCGGTGTAGGCTTTTTCGGTTTCGCGGTCGTGGAATTGTCGGGACAGCTCACGGTGCGTATCGGCATCCCGGGCCAGCAGGATGATGCCGGAGGTTTCCCAGTCCAGCCGATGGACGATGAGCGCGTCCGGGTAGCCGTTTTCCTGCAGGCGGGTAATCAGGCAGTCCTTGTTGTCGTCGGCCCGGCCGGGGACGGAAAGCAACAGGGTTGGTTTGTTCACCACCAGAATGGCGGCGTCCTGATAAAGGATGTGGACGTTGGACAACGGCATTAAAACAGCCTCGTAACAAACGCCAACGGCGGTTCAGGCTGTCTGCACTCTGTGGGAGCAAAGCTTGCTCGCGATAGCATCACCTCGGTGTATCTGATTCACCGAGGCGCCTGAATCGCGAGCAAGCTTTGCTCCCACAGAGCGGGGGCCTGAACCGCCGTGGCTCCCGCCGGATCGACTCAGCGATCTGGCAGGGTGATATTGAGTTCCAGAATCGAGCAACTGCCCTGGCTTTCCAGTGCGACATGCACGTCATCGGTGCCGATGTTGACGTACTTGCGGATCACTTCGACCAGTTCCTTCTGCAAGGCTGGCAGGTAGTCCGGGGTGCTGCGTTGGCCGCGTTCGTGCGCCACGATGATCTGTAGACGCTCTTTCGCTACCGACGCGGTGCTTTGCTTTTTGTTGGCACGAAAGAAGTCAAAAAGGTTCATTGCTTAGTTGCCTCCAAACAGGCGCTCGAAGAATCCCTTCTTCTGTACATCGAGGAATCGATGGTCGACGGTCTTGCCCAGCAGGCGGTCTACGGTGTCGCTGTAGGCCTGGCCGGCATCGCTCTGGTCGTCGAGGATCACCGGAACGCCCTGGTTGGATGCCTTGAGCACCGCCTGGGATTCGGGGATCACGCCGAGCAGGGTCACCGAGAGGATTTCCTTGACGTCTTCTACGCCGAGCATTTCGCCTTTGCTCACACGCTCCGGGTGGTAACGGGTAATCAGCAGGTGTTCCTTGATCGGATCTTCGCCGCGTTCGGCACGACGGGACTTGCTGGCCAGCAGGCCGAGCATGCGGTCGGAGTCACGGACCGAGGACACTTCCGGGTTGGTCACGACGATCGCTTCATCGGCGAAGTACATGGCCAGGTGAGCGCCTTTTTCGATGCCCGCCGGGGAGTCGCAGACCACGAACTCGAAGTCTTCCTTGAGTTGCATCAGGACTTTTTCCACGCCTTCGACAGTCAGCGCGTCTTTGTCGCGGGTCTGGCTGGCGGCCAGCACGTAGAGGTTTTCCAGGCGCTTGTCTTTGATCAGGGCCTGTTGCAGGTTGGCTTCGCCGTTGACGACGTTGACGAAGTCGTACACCACACGGCGCTCGCAACCCATGATCAGGTCGAGGTTACGCAAACCGACGTCGAAGTCGACGATTACTGTCTTGTGGCCGCGCAGAGCGAGGCCGGTACCGATGGCGGCGCTGGTGGTGGTCTTACCCACACCACCCTTGCCGGATGTAACCACGAGAATCTTGGCCAAGGTGTTTCACCCCTAATGAAAAAGGACTTTTAGCCCCTGAAAAACATCTCTTGAAAACTACTGCAGTCGGACAGCCTTGGCTGGAATTCGGTTCTGGACGGTATTTATCGAGGATAAACACTGCTTTTGGCCTGTTTCCTACTTCGTTTGAGCCGTTTTCGCTACGTTTTAGAGATGTTTGGAAAATGCGGCAGTATCCGTTAAAGCCGAATGATGTTCAACACATCGCCCGACAGGCTGACCTGTACGCCAGAACCCCATAAAGGGTCGCGACGCAGGTCTTCGGAGACCTTGTAATGACCGGCGATGGAGACCAGTTCAGCGCTCATTTGCTGACAGAAAATCCTGGCTTTCGTGTCGCCCTTGACCCCGGCCAGCACACGACCACGCATGGGGCCGTATACATGGATGTTGCCATCGGCGAGAAGTTCCGCCCCCGGGCTGACCGAGGAGACCACCACCAGGTCGCTGCCCTGGGCATAGATTTGCTGGCCGCCGCGTACGGGCGAGGTGATGATTTTCGTCGGTTTGATCGTCGGTTCCGCCGGCTTTTCCGGTTTTTTCGCGACAACGGGCTCGTTCAACTCCAGCGGGCGCTCACGGGCACCGGAGGGCGGTAATACGGGCAGGTCGACGGCAATGGCGGCGGCGATGTCTTCGATGCGGCTGGCGCGGATGGCCAGGGTGCGCAAACCGTGCTGGCGGCAGATGCGCATCAGGCCTGGCAAGTCGATCACGCCTTCGCTGGCCGGCAGTTTGTCCAGGGCCAGGACCAGCGGTGCATTGCTGAAAAAACCAGGCGCCTGGGCGACCTTGGCGGCCAATTGCCGGTCGAGGCCTTCGAGATCGTTACGGGCCAGTTCCAGCACGGTAATGGCCAGCATGCTGCCCTTCAGCTGGAACACGGGGTCCTGGTCTTGCGGTTCGGTTTGGCTCATGGTCGGCATACAACGACTTGTCACTAAAAGTGCCCAGACTTATAACGAGAACGCCCGCAGGCCGCAAGCCGGGTCGAACGATGTAGAATGCGCGGCCATTGTCTTTATGGAAGCTTTAATGGATCGCCCGCAGTTTCGCGCAACCTTTCTATCTCCACGTTTCTGGCCGCTGTGGCTGGGCCTTGGGCTGTTGTGGCTGATTGTCCAGTTGCCTTACCCGGCATTGCTGTGGATCGGCCGCGCCCTGGGTGCCTTGATGTATCGGGCGGCCGGCGACCGACGGCGCATCGCCAGGCGCAACCTGGAACTGTGTTTCCCTGAAAAGTCCGCCGCCGAGCGCAAGCGTCTGCTCAAGGAAAACTTCGCCTCCACCGGCATCGCTTTCTTTGAAATGGCCATGAGCTGGTGGTGGTCCCGGGAGCGCCTGGCCAAACTGGCCCACGTCGAAGGGCTGGAGCATTTGCAGAAAGCCCAGCGTGAAGGCAAGGGCGTGATCCTGATGGCGGTGCACTTCACCACCCTGGAAATCGGCGCGGCCCTGCTGGGCCAGCAGCACACCATCGACGGCATGTACCGCGAGCACAAGAATCCATTGTTCGACTACGTCCAGCGTCGCGGTCGCGAGCGGCACAACCTCGATTCGCTGGCGGTGGAGCGCGAGGACGTGCGCGGCATGCTCAAGCTGCTGCGCTCGGGCCGGGCGATCTGGTACGCACCGGACCAGGACTACGGCGCCAAGCAAAGCATTTTCGTGCCGCTGTTCGGCATTCAGGCGGCCACCGTCACCGCCACCAGCAAGTTTGCGCGCCTGGGCAAGGCGCTGGTGGTGCCGTTCACCCAGGAACGCCTGGCGGATGGCAGTGGTTATCGCCTGGTGATTCATGCGCCGCTCGAAGGCTTCCCCGGTGAAACCGAAGAAGAAGACTGCCTGCGCATCAATCAGTGGATCGAAGGCGTGCTGCGCGACTGCCCGGAGCAATACCTGTGGGCCCATCGCCGCTTCAAGAGCCGTCCACCGGGCGAGCCCAAGCTGTACGCCAAACGCGGTTGAACAACCGATCCCTGTAGGAGCGAGCCTGCTCGCGATGGTGGGCAACGATAACGCGGGGCACCTGATACCCCACGGTGTTTTCACGACCATCGCGAGCGGGCTCGCTCCTACAGGGAACGGAAAATCCCATCAAGCACCATGGAGAGCTGTGCATGAGTCCCGCTGAACCGGTTACAGGTTTGATTCTTTCCGGCGGCGGGGCCCGGGCGGCCTATCAGGTGGGGGTGCTGGCGGCGATTGCCGAGCTGTTGCCGATGGGCGCCGACAACCCGTTTCCGGTGATCGTCGGCACCTCCGCCGGGGCGATCAATGCGGTCAGCCTGGCCAGTGGCGCCATGGATTTTCGCGCCGCCATCGAGCGCCTCACCGCCTTCTGGCAGGGTTTTCGCAGTCATCTGGTGCTGCGAAGTGATTGGCCCGGGGTGATCCGCCAGGCCAGTCGCTTCGTCGGTCACAGCCTGCTGGGCCTTGGCGCCCAGGTCCCGGTGGCGTTGCTCAACAGCTCGCCCCTGCGTGACTTGCTCAACGACAAGTTGCACATGAACGGCATCGCCGAGGCCATCGCTCACCAGCAGTTGCATGCGGTGGCGGTCACCGCGTTTGGTTACGAGTCCGGTCAGGCAGTGACCTTCTATCAAGGCACCCGCACCATCCACGACTGGTTGCGCCATCGGCGCATTGGCGTACCTGCGCAACTGTCGGTCGAGCACCTGCTCGCCAGTTCGGCGATTCCGTTGTTGTTTGCCCCGGTGAAAATCGGCGAAGAGTATTTCGGCGACGGCGCGGTACGCCAGTCGGCACCGATCAGCCCGGCGCTGCACCTGGGGGCCAGTCGCGTGCTGGTGGTGGGTGTCAGTGGCAACCCGCGAGGCATCGATCCGGAGCAACCGCTACAAAGGGCCTGGTCCGGGCAGCAACCGACCCTGGCGCAGATCGGTGCGCACATGCTCAACAGCACGTTCATTGACAGCCTGGAAAGCGATATCGAGCTGTTGCAGCGTCTGAATCAGTTCAGCCACCTCATGCCGGCTGGCACGCCGATCCGCACGCTGGGTGTGGCGCCGGTGGAGGTGCTGGTGATTGCACCGAGCCAGCCGATCGACGAGATTGCCGCACGCCATCGTCATGAATTGCCGGCTGCGCTTCGCCTGTTCCTGCGCGGGCCGGGGGCGACCAAGACGAGTGGGGCTGGGGTGCTGAGCTATTTGCTGTTCGAGGCGGGGTATTGCAGCGAGTTGATTGAGCTGGGGCGGCGGGATGCGTTGGCCAAGAGGGAGGAGTTGAGCCGGTTTCTGGGGTTGCCGGAGCCGGTGACTCTGGCTTGAGATCGGCGGTGCGGCTATCGCGAGCAAGCTTTGCTCCTACAGGTTTTGTGTCATTCATGTGAGCGGCGAACGACACAAAACCTGCAGGAGCAAGGCTTGCCCGCGATGGCGTCTTTACAGACGCCGCCGAATCAGAAGTGCACCTTGACCAGGAAGCTGGTCACGCTCTGATCGGTCTTGAAGCCCGAGCTGTCTTCGATACCGTACTTGTTCTTCCAGTAGTCGTACTCGACACCCACGTACAGTTGCTTCTCGCCCAGGTTCAGCGCCTTGCCCAGGTCGTACTTGATCTGCGGGTTGAAGTGCAGGTTGGCGTGGTATTCGCCCTTGCTGTTCACGTCGTTGTCGACCACCCAGTCCATGAAACCGTCGATCAGCACGTTCGAGTCGCCCACCGGGATGGTGTAGGACCAGACCGGGGTGACTTGCCAGATGTTGTCACCCGGACGGGCGCCTTCGGTGTGACGGTTGTAGAAGTTCAGCTGGAAGTAGTCGAAGCCCGGGATGGCCAGGTCGAAGCCAGGACCGATCAGGTAGGACTCGGTGTCGTTCTCGCCGAACTCGTAGGTCATGGCCAGCAGCACGTCCTTGATCGGGCCGAATTCCAGCTTCTGATCGAAGATCTTGCCAAACGACAGGCGCGGGCTGAATTCGCCGTAGTAAGTGTTATTGCCAGCGAAGGCGTCTTCCTTGCCGTTGTAGAAGATCTTGTCGACGAAGAAGAAGTTGTCGCCGTATTTCCAGCCGTCGGCGTGTTCGAAGGTCACGGTCTGCTGAATGCGCGGATTGACCTGGAAGTCCTTGCCATAGAGGTAGGTCAGGCTGTTGTTCTGCCATTGCAGCAAATCGCCTGCCATGGCCTGGCCCCCTGCCAGCAATGATCCGGCCAGCATCAGGCTAGTGCACGTGCGTTTCATTCGGTTGCTCCCAAAAGTTAGTGATTCACGATTTTTTAAGGTCGACGCTCTGGTGTGGCGCCTTTTTCTGTAGCTGTAATAAATGTTCCATTCGGTCAGCTTGAGTGCTGTCAGCGAGCGCTGCGCCAAGGCTTTTCGAAAACAAAAAAACTCCCGTTCGGCTGCATGTGGGCAGTCGATTGAGAGGGTTTTGGGGATGCCTTGGTACCGTCCAGAGCCGGGATAAGTTGGCTTGCTGGTCAGGAATTAAATCCGGGCTTTTTTTTAAAGCGGATTCAGGCGGCCGCGGAGAATACTGACTCCCGGGCCAGGTCTCAAGTGCTGCGCAACCGCGCACCGACGACAGGCTTGGGGCACGGTTGCGGTTCATCTTAGAAATGCACCTTCACCAGCAGGCTGGTGGTGTTTTCGTTGGTGTCGAAATTGCTGGTGTTTTCGATGCCGTACTTGTCCTTCCAGTAGCTGTACTCGATGCCGGCATACACCTGCTTCTCACGCCAGCCCATGGCCTTGCCCAGGTCATATTTGACCTGCGGATTGAAGTGCAGGTTGGCGTGGTAGGTGCCGTGGGAGTTCTGGTCGTTGTCCGTGACCCAGTCGATGTAGCCGTCGATCAACAGGCTCGAATTGCCCAGGGGCAGGGTGTAGGACCAGGCCGGCGTGATCTGCCACACACCATCGCCGGGGCGCGAGCCTTCGGTATAGCGCTGGTAGATGTTCAGGGTGACGAAGTTGAACCCCGGCACCTTGAGGTCGAAACCGGGGCCGATCAGATAGGCCTCGGTGTCGTCTTCACCGTTCTCGTAGGTCATGGCGAGCAACACGTCCTTGATCGGGCCCAGCTCCAGTTTCTTGTCGAAGATCTTGCCGAACGACAGGCGGGGGCTGAACTCGCCGTAATAGGCGTGCACGCCTTTGTTCCGATCACCCTTGCCGTTGTAGTAGGTGCTGTCGATGAACATGAAGTTGTCGCCGTACTTCCAGCGGTCGGCGTGTTCGAAGGTCACCGTTTGCTGGATCGACGGGTTGACCGCGAAATCCTTGCCGTACAGGTAACTCAGGCTGTTGGTCTGCCACAGTAGTAAATCCCCGGCCATGGCCTGGCTGGCGGCCAGAAGGCCAGCGGCCAACAACATGCTTGTCTGTGTCCGAATCATCTGTTGCTCCCTCTTGTTTTTATTGTTCAAGGCGCAGGCAACCCCGTCCCCTGTAGGAGCGAGCCTGCTCGCGATGGTCGTCAACGATTACGCGTGTTGTCTGAATACCCGAGGTGTTCTCGGGTCCATCGCGAGCAGGCTCGCTCCTACAGGGGGTGGTGTCCTTGTCTGTCAGTGGGCGTGGCAGTCGTTGGCCGCGGCGCGTTCGGCTCCGCCGAGGATGTTGAACAGCAGGTTCAGCGACAGGGCGCTGAGGGTGGCCATGGCGATGCCGCTGTGGGTGATCGGGCTCATCCACAGGGGCAGGTGGGCGAAAAACTCCGGTCGTACCACCGGGATCAGGCCCATGCCGATGCTCACCGCCACCAGCAACTGGTTGCGACGGTCACCGATATCGGTTTCCTGAAGGATCTTGATGCCGGTGGCGGCGACCATGCCGAACATCGCAATCGCCGCACCGCCGAGCACTGCCGGGGGAATCGAGGCCACCAGGAACGCGGCCTTGGGCAGCAGGCTCAGGACGATCAGCAAGCCACCGGCGACGATGGTCACCGAGCGGCAGCGCACGCCGGTCATCTGCACCAGGCCGATGTTCTGGGCGAAGGAGGAATGGGTGAAGGTGTTGAAGAAACCGGCGAAGAACGAGGCGCCGGCATCGCACAGCAAGCCGCGGCGCAGCATGCGCGGGCAGACGTCCTGGCCGGTGATCTTGCCCAGCGCGAGGAACATCCCGGTGGACTCGACGAAAATGATCACCACAACCAGGCACATCGACAGAATCGGCGCCAACTCGAACTTCGGCATGCCGAAGTGCAGCGGGGTGACGAATTGCAGCCAGGGCGCGTTGCTCATGCCGCTGAGGTCGACCATGCCGATCAGGCCGCAGAGTACGTAACCCAGGCACATGCCGATCAACACGGAAATGTTGACCCAGAAACCGCGCATGAAGCGATGCACCAACAGGATGGTGCCCAGCACCAGCGCGGCGATGGTCAGGTAGATAGGCGATCCGAATTGCGCCGCCTGGGCGCCGCCGCCGGCCCAGTTCACGGCCACGGGGAACAGCGACAAGCCGATCGAGGTGATCACGGTGCCGGTCACCAGTGGCGGGAAGAAGCGTACGACTTTGGACATGAACGGCGCGATCAACATGCCGAAGAACCCAGCGGCGATGGTCGCGCCGAAGATCCCTTGCAGGCCGACACCGGGCATCCCCGCCATCGCCACCATGCTGCCAACGGCGGCGAAACTGGCGCCCATCATCACCGGCATGCGGATGCCCATGGGACCGATACCGAGGGATTGCACGATGGTGGCGATGCCGGCGACCAGCAGGTCGGCGTTGATCAGGAAGGCGATTTCTTCACGACTCAGGCCGGCGGCCTGGCCGATGATCAGCGGCACCGCGATGGCTCCGCCGTACATCAGCAGAACGTGTTGCAGGCCAACCAGGATCAGTTGAAAGAGGGGTAAACGCTGAATGGCGGGTGCGTCGGGGATGCGTGCTTGGGATAGCTCGGACATGCAACACCTCGGATCTTTTTTATTCTTGTGATTATTTGCATCAGGGCGACCGCGGCGCGGCCAATCGCTGGCAAGCCAGCTCCCACAGGATTTAGGTGATCCCTGTGGGAGCTGGCTTGCCAGCGATGCTTTTAACGGTTAATTGGTCGGTGCACCCTGAACGATCCAGGCGCCGATCAGATCGCGTTCCTGCTGGGTCATCTGGGTGATGTTGCCTAGCGGCATGATCTGGGTGGCGACGGCTTGAGCCTGGATCCGTGCAGCGTTCTGGCGGATCTGCTCAGGGGTGTCGAACATCACGCCGGCCGGGGCCGCGCTGAACAGCGGGCTGGTCGGTTTGGCGGAGTGGCAGACGGCGCACCGCTCCTGGATCACGCTGTGCACCTTGTTGAAGCCAGGACCTGCGTTGGACGCTTGCGCCGGTGCAGCGGCCGGAGCTTCTGCAGGTTTTGCCTCAGCCGGTTTCAGACCACCGCCCAATGCTGTTTCCGGCAGGGGCTGGTATTCGATCGCGGCAGGGGCCTTGGCCACTTCCGGAGCGCTGGACATCGGCTTCGGACCAGACACATAGGCCAGGCAGATCATGCCCACCGCTGCCACCGGCAGGGTCCAGGCAAACCTGTGGCTGTCGTGACGGGTGTTGAAGTAGTGACGTACCAGTACCGCCAGGATCGCGATCCCGGCCAGGATCAGCCAGTTGTACTGGCTGCCGTAGGTGCTCGGGAAGTGGTTGCTGATCATGATGAACAGCACTGGCAGGGTGAAGTAGTTGTTGTGACGCGAACGCAGCAGGCCTTTGGCTGGCAGTGCCGGGTCCGGCGTGCGGTTCTCGGCGATGGCCGCGACCAGTGCACGCTGTGCCGGCATGATGATGCGGAACACGTTGCCGACCATGATGGTACCGATCAGCGCGCCGACGTGCAGGTACGCACCACGACCGCTGAACACTTTGCTGAAGCCGTAGGCCGCGCCGATGATCAATACGAACAGGATGGCGCCGAGCAGGGCAGGGTGTTTGCCCAGGGCCGAGTCGCAGAGGAAGGAGTAGACGAACCAGCCGATGAGCAGCGAGCCCAGACCGATGGCCACGCCTTCAGGGCCGCTCAGGGTGCTGCCCGGAGCCAGCAGGTAGAGCGTCGGGTTGGAGTAGAACACCACGCACAGCAGCGCGATACCCGACATCCAGGTGAAGTAGGCTTCCCATTTGAACCAGTGCAGGTTGTCCGGCATGGTCGGTGGGGCCAGTTTGTATTTTTCCAGGTGGTAGATGCCGCCGCCGTGGATCGCCCACAAATCACCGGCCAGACCGCTTTTCGGGTTGACCCGATTGAGGTTGTTTTCCAGCCAGACGAAATAGAACGACGCGCCGATCCAGGCCACACCGGTAATCATATGAACCCAGCGCACGCTCAGGTTCAGCCATTCCAACAGATGTGCTTCCACAGTCTTTACCTCTCGCCCGTCACGCTTGTTTTCGCGTGATCGGACCTTCTCTTATTGGTGGGGGGCGAGGATCAAACGCTCATCCTCTTTGAAAAAATGCTCATCGCAGTTATTGCCTGTGCCACTGCGATCAACCACCAGGAAGTCATCCCGCTTTTCGATCGTCAGCACCGGGTGGTGCCAGACGCCGCGATGGTAATTGATGCCCTGCCTGCCGTTGGTGACGAAGGCGCGGACCAAGCCTGATACAGGTACATCGCCAAGTGGCGCGACCACGATCAGAAAGGGGTTGCCGAGCAGCGGAATGAAAGCCTGGCTGCCCAGCGGATGGCGCTCCAGCATGCTCACGGTCAGCGGCATGTCCTGCGCGTCGGCGCGGAAGATGCTGATGATCGCGTTGTCCTCTGGCGTGGCGGTTTCGACCGTGGCCAGTTTATGGAAGCGCATGGTCGAACCGTTGTTGATCATGAAGTGATCGCTGCCGTCGGTTTCGATCACGTCACCGAAAGGGGCGAAGGCTTCTTTGGTCAAGGGTTCAATCGTCAGTGTGCGCATGCTGTTCTTCTTATCCGAATTCGTTGTTGTGTTGCTTTTGTAGGAGCACGGCTTGCCGGCGATGGCGGTCTCACTGGCGCCATCGCCAGCAAGCTGTGCTCCTACAGGTTTGCGGTCAACCTTATTTAGCGACCTTGCCCAGAACGCGCAGGCGGCTCACACCACCATCCGGGAACACGTTCAGGCGGATGTGGGTGATCGGGCCCAGCGCCTTGATCTGCTCGGCGAAGGTGTGTTCGGCGTGCATTTCCAGCTTCTGGCTTGGCAGCAGTTCGCGCCAGAACAGCGATTGGGTTTCGATCTGGCTGTCGGTACCGCCTTTCACGAAGGCGCCCTGGATCGAGCAGCTGTCCGGGTAGTTGCCCTTGAAGTGCAGGGTGTCGACGATGACTTTCTCGACTTCACCGGCATGGCCCAGGGCGACGATCACCCAGTCATTGCCTGGGGTACGGCGACGCGCGGTTTCCCAGCCATCGCCCATGTTGATGCCACGGCCCGGGTTGAGGATGTTGCTCATGCGACCGAAGTGTTCGTCGGAGCAGGCCAGGGCGCGACCACCGTTCAGGGCTGCGGCCAGGTCGACCTGTTCGTTGTCGCCCACGGCAGACCAGTCGCGGAACGGCACGCCGTACACGCGCAGACGGGCCACGCCGCCATCCGGGTAGATGTTGAAGCGCAGGTGGCTGAAGGCCTGCTCGTTTTTGATTTCGTGGTAGTGGTGGCTGTTGCCTTGCAGTTCGACGGCCGACAGCACTTCAGTCCACTGGGTGTTTTCGTTCGGCTCGCCTTCGGCCAGGAAGCAGGCTTCCAGGGAAGCCGATGGCGGGAAGTTGCCGGTGAAGAATGAAGTGTCGATGTCCACGCCCTTGATCGAACCCGGTACGCCCAGGCGGATCACTGCGCTGTCATAGCCTTCGAAGCGCTTGCGGCGCGACTCCCAGCCATCCATCCACTTGCCGTTGTCATCGAACACGCCCTCCTTCCACACGGCCGGGGTCGGTTGGAACAGACGGTTGGCGTCTGCGAACCAGTCATCGGTGACCGAGATGATTTTGGTGCCCAGGCGGGCGTCGGCCAGGTTGACGAACTTCTCGAAAGGTACGGCGTAAGCTTTCATTCTTCTTGTCTGCCTTTAAATAAGTGGCTTGGGATGCTCTCGGGGCCCTGGGTTCGTTCGGCGTTCATGAAGGAACTCGGGCCAGGATCGCTATAGGGTCAGTAATCGGAACAGGGCGATCTTGTTGATCTCCGCCAGCGCGCACTTGAACTCGGTGTCAACCGGGTTGTGGATGCGCGTTTCGAACGCTGCGAGGATCTGATGCCGGTTGCTGCCTTTTACCGCCATGATGAAGGGAAACTTGAACTTGGCCTTGTAGGCGTCGTTCAGCTCGGTGAAGCGCTGGAACTCTTCGGCCGTGCATTGGTGAATACCGGCGCCAGCCTGTTCATTGGTGCTGGCTTCGGTCAACTGGCCCTGGACGGCTGCTTTGCCGGCCAGGTCCGGGTGAGCGTTGATCAGGGCCAATTGGCTTTGGTGATCGGCGCTCAACAGGATGTCGCTCATGCGCTGGTGCAGGGTTTCGATCTGGTCGATCGAAGCGTCCTGGCCCAGGTCGAAGGCCTTTTCGGCCACCCATGGCGAATGTTCGTAGATGTCGGCGAAGGCTTTGACGAAGGCGTCGCGGCTCAGGGTCGATGGTTTCAATGTCTGGAAGGCGCTCATTTCGCAGCCCCTTGGTACGGGTGGGTTTCGTGCCAGTGGCGCGCGATGTCGACGCGGCGGCTGAACCACACCTGTTCATGACTTTTAGCGTATTCGATAAAGCGCTTGAGCGACGCCAGACGCGCCGGACGGCCGATCAGGCGGCAGTGCAGGCCGATCGACAGCATCTTCGGCGCTTCGGCGCCTTCGGCGTAGAGCACGTCGAACGCATCCTTGAGGTATTCGAAGAAATCGTCGCCCTTGTTGAAACCCTGGACCTGGGTGAAGCGCATGTCGTTGGTGTCCAGGGTGTACGGGATCACCAGGTGCGGCTTGCCGGTCGGGTTGTTCGGTTCCCAGTAGGGCAGGTCATCGTCGTAGGTGTCGCTGTCGTAGAGGAATCCGCCTTCTTCCATCACCAGGTGACGGGTGTTCGGGCCGGTGCGACCGGTGTACCAGCCCAGCGGACGTTCACCGCTGATTTCGGTGAGGATGCGGATCGCTTCGAGCATGTGCTCGCGTTCCTGGTTTTCGTCCATGTACTGGTAGTCGATCCAGCGGTAGCCGTGGCTGCAGATCTCATGGCCGGCATCGACCATGGCGCGGATCACGTCCGGGTGACGCTGGGCGGCCATGGCCACGGCGAAGATAGTCAGCGGGATGTCGAATTCCTTGAACAGCTTGAGAATCCGCCAGACACCGGCGCGGCTGCCATACTCGTAGAGGGATTCCATGCTCATGTTGCGCGCGCCTTGCAGAGGTTGCGCCGCGACCATTTCCGAGAGGAAGGCTTCGGATTCCTTGTCGCCGTGGAGGATGTTGCGCTCGCCGCCTTCTTCATAATTGAGTACGAAGGACAGGGCGATCCGGGCGTTGCCCGGCCAGTGTGGGTGCGGAGGGTTACTGCCGTAACCGGTCAGGTCGCGTGGGTAGTCAGCGCTCACTGCAGTCTTCCTTCTTATTCGTGTTGACAGGTTGTGTGATGCGCCGGCGAATGTGGAGTGAGGCTGGCGTCACAGCGATGGGCTGATTGTATACAACTTTATATTCACTTTGTAAGCCTGAATTTTCGCATTTTTCGCTAACGGTCATCTTTACGTGCTACAGGGTTGAGCCTGCAAGAAATTTGCCCGGTCGGTCAGCCAGTGGTTGTGAGGTCCTGCAATGCAGTGGTTGCGCAGCAAATCGAGGGGTGAAGCCGTTGGTCGCAAAAATGTCGCTTTTATTGTGTACAATTTTTTTGAAAAGTGTCTTAATCAACCGCTCGCCGCAACTTTTCGTGTTCCGAAACGGTGCGGTCTCCTTTTCAACTGACTTCGGGAGGCGCGAGGTCTGACTGCTTCCACGCAGGCAGGCGCGCAGAATCAATGGGACGTTTGACTACACACGTTTTGGACGCTGCACACGGTTGCCCGGGCAGCTCGATCAAGGTCGAGCTGTACCGCGTTGAGGGTTCGCAGCTGGAATTGGTCGCCAGCGCGACAACCAACAGCGATGGCCGTGTCGATTCACCGCTGTTGCAGGGCGATGACTATCGCACCGGGGTTTATCAGGTTCAGTTCCATGCGGGCGATTACTACCGCGCCCGTGGTGTCCAGTTGCCGGAGCCGGCGTTCCTGGATGTGGTGGTGCTGCGCTTTGGCATTTCGGCAGAACAGGATCACTACCATGTGCCATTGCTGATTTCGCCGTACAGCTATTCCACGTATCGCGGCAGCTGATCCCCCAAGCAGCTGCCTCACCCTGGAAGCGACTGCGCATATAGCTTCTTTGGTCTTTCGCCCGCTCACACTGCGGGCTTTTTTTCGCCTGTAGATAAGTGTTGTCTGTGCTGACGCCATCGCGAGCAGGCTCGCTCCTACATTGGATTTACGGCGTTCACAAATCCCCTGTGGGAGCGAGCCTGCTCGCGATGCCTTTGCTCTTAACGACTCAACAGCGACGCTGCACCGGCGCCACTGAACAACCCGGCACTGATCCGGTTGAACCAGCTCTGCCCCTTGCCACTACGCAGGTATCGCGCCGCGCCATGGGCACCCAGGCCATAGGCCACTTTGCACAGCAGATCCAGCACGGTCCAGGTGGCGATCATCACCAGCAACTGCAGCAGGAACGGCTGCTCGGCACTCAGGAATTGCGGCAGGAATGCGGCGAAAAACAGGATGTCCTTGGGATTGCTGGCGCCCAGCACGAACGCACGTGCGAACAGTGCGCGAAAGCGCGGCACCGGCGCCGCCTGAGGCACTTCGGCGCCGTGGGAAGGCTGGCGCGATTGCTGCCAGCTTTGCCAGGCGAGGTAGAACAGGTACAGCGCGCCGACGATTTTCAATGCGCTGAACAACTGTTCCGATGCCAGCAGTAGCGCGCCAAGACCCAGCGCCGAAGCACTCAGCAGGCAGATCGAGGCAAACACGCCTCCCAGAAACGCCGGGTAGGAACGGCGCAACCCGTAATTCAGGCTGTTGCTGATCATCAGCAAGGACAATGGCCCCGGGATCAGGATCACAATCAACGCAGCGCCGCTGAACAGCAGCCAGGTTTCCAGACTCATCACTTTCCTCCATTTGCACAAAAGCCTCACCCGACGGGGTGAGGCTATTTTCGAACCTGTACCGCGATTACAAGAAGATGAACTTGGCGATGAAGATCGCGCAGAGCACCCACAGACTGACGGAAATTTCCTTGTACTTGCCGGTACCGGCCTTCAGCGCCACGTAGGTGATGAAGCCCAGCGCGATACCGTCGGCGACCGAAAAGGTCAGCGGCATCATGATCGCGGTGACGATCGCCGGAATGCTGTCGGTGGCTTCGTCCCATTCAATGTGGGCCATGCCGCCCATCATCAGCATGGCCACGTAGATCAGTGCACCAGCGGTGGCGTAGGCAGGAATCATCCCGGCCAGCGGGGCAAAGAACATGGCGGCGATAAATAGCACGCCCACGGTCACGGCGGTAAGGCCGGTACGACCACCGGCGGCTACGCCCGCGGCACTTTCCACATAGCTGGTGACGGGCGGCACACCGACCACCGCACCGAATACGCTGGAGGCGCTGTCGGCTTTCATCGCGCGGGAAAGGTTTTCGATTCGACCGTCAGCGCCCACCAGGTTGGCGCGCTGGGCGACACCCATCAGGGTGCCGGCGGTGTCGAACATGTGCACGAAGAGGAAGGCCAGGACCACGCTGATCATGCTGACGTTGAACACGCCGGCGACATTCATGGCCATCCAGGTTGGCGCCAGGCTTGGCGGGGCGGACATGATGCCCTCGTAGTGCACCAGGCCCAGACCCCAGCCAGCCAGGGTCACGGTGATGATGCTGATGAGGATCGCACCGAACACCTTGTGATAGCTGAGGATCGCGATCATCAGGAAGCACACGGCAGCCAGCAGCGGGCCAGGTTCACGCAGGGAACCGAGCTTGATCAGGGTGGCCGGGCTGTCGACGACGATGCCCGCGGTTTTCAAGCCGATCAGCCCCAGGAACAGGCCCACGCCGGCGCCCATGGCGAAGCGCAGGCTGACCGGAATGCTGTTGAGCAACCATTCGCGGATCCTGGAAAAGGTCAGGATCATGAACAGCACACCGGACACGAACACCGCTCCGAGGGCGGTTTCCCAGTTGTAGCCCATGGTGCCGACTACGGTGTAGGTGAAGAACGCGTTCAAGCCCATGCCCGGCGACAGGCCCACAGGCCAGTTGGCGTAGAGACCCATGAGCAGGCAACCCAGTGCGGCGGCGATGCAGGTGGCGACGAAGGCGGCGCCATGATCGATACCGGCGTCCGCCATGATGTTGGGGTTGACGAAGATGATGTAGGCCATCGTGATGAAGGTTGTCAGACCGGCAATCAGCTCGGTCTTCACCGTGGTGCCATGCAAGCTGAGTTTAAAGATGCGCTCCAGCCAGCCATTGCGTAGAGGCGGCGAGAGATCCAGCGTCGATGCTTCGGATTTGCGGCTTTCCACAGCGAGTACTCCTCAAAAGTTTTATTTTTATTTCCAGGGCCGGATCCGAGAGGGGTGGCAGCGGCCCTTTGAGGTACTTGCGAATTTGTTGACTCATTGGTCAGAAACTCGCACGAAGTGGATTATGCTTTTGTATACAAATAAAGCAAATAATGTTTTTGGTTTTGTCGACGAAAATTTTGGAAATAGGGATATATCGTCTGTTCGGACGTATTCGCGAGCAGGCTCGCTCCCACAGGGGAAATGCGGTCACCTGTAGGAGCGAGCCTGCTCGCGATGGTTTTGTGGTACTCAGATTTTTTGTTGGTTTTCACCAAGGGCCAGATTCACCGCCAACCATCCATTCACCGCCGCCTCTCCAGCCTCACTGAACACCCGCTCCAGCAACTTCACCTGCTCACGGCGCAACGCCTGTTCAAACCGCGCACCTTCCTCGGTCAACTCCAGCAGCCGTTTACGCTTGTCCGTCTCGCAAGCGACGCTGTTCACCAGATGCATTTCCAGCAGCTGACGCAGCGGCATGTTCAGCGCCTGCTTGGTCACGCCAAGCAGTTCCAGCAACTCCTTGACGCTGAGGTTCGGGTAGCGGGCGACGAAAAACACGATGCGTTGATGCACCCGGCTCAAGCCTCGGCGCTCAAGCATTTCGTCGGCCTTGGCGGTGAAGGCCTGGTAGCCGAAGAAAAACGCTTCCATGGCCTGTTGCTGGGAATTGGGGTTTTTAAGGTCAAGCATATTGACGTATCCGCTCAGGCTGTCGTAATTTCGGTCAATAAGTTTGACTCATTTTCCTCTGGCCTCGCTACCGGTGATCCCCATGGCTTTTTCCGAACGTGTCTCGCGCCTTAAAAGTTCTTTGATCCGTGAAATCCTTGCTGCCGCCCAGCGTCCGCAGGTGATGTCATTTGCCGGAGGCTTGCCCGCCGAAGCCATGCTGCCCAAAGTCGAGTGGGCGGATATGCCGGTGTCCATGGGCCAATACGGCATGAGCGAAGGTGAACCGGCCTTGCGTGAAGCCCTGGCGGCCGAGGCGCGGGCCTTGGGCTTGCCATGCGAGGCGAGCCAGGTGCTGGTGGTCAGCGGTTCCCAGCAAACCCTCGATCTGGCGGCCAAGCTCTACATCGACAAAGGCACGGAAATCGTCCTCGAAGCCCCGACCTATCTGGCGGCGTTGCAGATTTTCCAGCTGTTCGGTGCCGATTGCCTCACCGTGCCGCTGGAGGCGGATGGACCTGACCTGACGCAATTGCGCTTGCGCCTGGAGCAACATCGCCCGGCGTTCATCTACCTGATCCCGACTTTCCAGAATCCGTCGGCGGTACGTTACAGCGAGGTCAAGCGCGAGGCGGTAGCGGCCATGCTTGATGAGTTTGGTGTGACGCTGATCGAAGATGAGCCCTACCGCGAACTGACTTTCGATGGCGGCAGCGCCAGACCGATTGCCGGGCGCCTGGAAAAATCCAGCTGGATCTACACCGGGACCGTCTCGAAAACCCTGCTGCCGGGGTTGCGTGTGGGTTATCTGATCGCCAGCCCGGATCTGTTCCCGCACCTGCTCAAGCTCAAGCAGTCGGCGGATCTGCACACCAATCGGGTTGGCCAGTGGCAAGCGCTGCAATGGATTGGCAGCGCGTCCTATCAGCAGCATCTGAGTGAATTGCGCGATTTCTACCGGGAACGTCGCGATGCGTTTCAAGCGGCGCTGGAAAAGCACTTTTTCGATCTGGCGGATTGGAACGCGCCACAGGGCGGGCTGTTTTTCTGGCTGACGCTCAAGCAGCCGCTGGACACTCGAACCTTGTTGAATGCGGCGTTGGCCGATGATGTGGCGTTCATGCCGGGGGAGCCGTTCTTTCCCGAGCCGGATAACCATCATGGGCATCTGCGGCTGAACTTCAGCCACATCGATCCAGCGCGGCTCGATGAAGGGCTTGGGCGGTTGGCGGCGGTGGTGCGACAGGCTCAGGCGGCGAAAGCGGCCTGATCTCTGAAACAAAAAAACCGGCTCAAGGGCCGGTTTTTTTGTCCGAGATTTTCGGTGTTTGTACCGGCCTCATCGCGAGCAAGCTCGCTCCCACAGTGATATGCGGCGTTCACAAAACCCTGTGGGAGCGAGCTTGCTCGCGATGAGGCCATCAATCACACCACAAAACCATCAGACAGCAGCGAAACGCTTATCCAGATAATCAATGATCACCTTGGACTCATACATCCAGGTGGTCTTGCCATCTTCTTCAATCCGCAGGCACGGTACCTTGATCTTGCCGCCTTGCTCCAGCAGGGTCTGGCGATCCTGTTCGTTGTTCTTCGCATCACGCAACGCCACCGGCACGTTCAGGCGGCGCAGGGTGCGGCGGGTTTTCACGCAGAACGGGCAGGCGTGGAATTGATACAGGGTCAGGCCCTTGGCGGCGGCTTCGACCTGGGCTTGAGCAGCGGCGGGGCGCTTTTTCTTGCCGGGGCGGGTGAGGAAATCGATGAAGATGATCAGTTGGCCGAGGCCGACACGAAGCGCTTTGACTAACACGGTACAAGCCTCACGGGGCAAATTGAGAAAGGCGCGCAGCTTACCTGATTTTTCACGGGCGAAAAAAAACCGGCGATGAATGCCGGTTTTCCTTTTGCCGCGAATTACTTGATCAGGCTGAGGAATTCGCTGCGGGTCGCGGCGTTTTCGCGGAACTCACCGAGCATCACCGAGGTGATCATCGACGAATTCTGCTTTTCCACACCGCGCATCATCATGCACATGTGCTTGGCTTCGATCACCACGGCGACACCCAGTGCACCGGTCACCTGCTGGACCGCATCGGCGATCTGGCGGCTGAGGTTTTCCTGGATCTGCAGGCGGCGGGCGTACATGTCGACGATCCGTGCAACCTTCGACAGGCCCAACACCTTGCCGCTCGGGATGTAGGCGACGTGGGCCTTGCCGATGAATGGCAGCAGATGGTGTTCGCACAACGAGTAGAGCTCGATGTCCTTGACCAGCACCATTTCGCTGTTGTCGGAGCTGAACAAGGCACCGTTGGTGACTTCTTCGAGCGTCTGTTCGTAGCCGCGGCAGAGGTACTTCATGGCTTTGGCGGCACGTTTTGGCGTGTCGAGCAGGCCTTCGCGGGAGACGTCCTCGCCCAATTGGCCAAGGATCGCGGTGTAATTCTGTTCCAGGGACATGAAACTACCTGTGGGATTTTACGCAAAGAACAAGGGTACGGTGGCCGGCACGGCGCTGCAAGCGCGATGCATCAGCTTTACTCGTCGCGACCTTCCATCATGGTGCGTTTGAGCATCACATAAACCGCGCCGGCACCGCCGTGTTTCGCCTGGCAAGAGGTGAAGCCAAGTACCTGCGGATGCTGGCGCAGCCAAGTGTTGACGTGGCTTTTGATCATCGGCCGCTTGCCGTCCAGGCGCACGGCCTTGCCGTGGGTGACGCGCACGCAGCGGATTTCGAATTTGGTCGCTTCAGCGAGAAAAGCCCAGAGT
The DNA here is from genome assembly GCF_003228315.1 of Pseudomonas putida. NCBI lineage: Bacteria > Pseudomonadati > Pseudomonadota > Gammaproteobacteria > Pseudomonadales > Pseudomonadaceae > Pseudomonas > Pseudomonas putida. The sequence continues at coordinate 2,548,217 of NZ_CP029693.1, read as the reverse complement.
GTTTCCCGGGCCTTTTCCACGCTCATACCGTGCAGGTCGAGACTGCCTTCGAACGGAATCTGCCCAACCTTGAGCTTGCGCATCTGGCTTTCCTGCACGCCGTCACGTGCCCACATCAGCTCGTCTTCAGGCCCGACGTCGATGACGAATTGATCGGACAGCCCGTCAACCGTGGTGGCGTCGACGCGCACGGTGGCGGCCTGGCGCAGCTTGGCGATCTGCGCGCGGTCAGCTTTGGGTTTGCCGGTTTCGGCGCGATCGTGCTTGATGGGCTTGACGCCCTGGATCGCGCTTTTGAAAAGGGAAAAATCGTCGTCTTGCATGTCAGCCTCCGCGAAGGGCGGCCAGTTTACCCAACTCGAAGCAAATGGGCGCGCGACAAAACGCGCGACGTTCGATACAGGCCGGGTTTCAGTCGTGTTTTTTCATCAGGTGCGGAGACATGCTCAGCTCTCGGGACTGCCGCGAGCGGCGTCGGCAACGGCGCCACAACCATACGCCGATGTACAGCACGAACAGGCCGATCACCAGGATCACCGCAGCGCCTGCACGGTTGCTGTTCAACTCGCCCAGGGATGGGGCGTGGCCCAGCAGGGCGGCGACGCCGGCCATGGCGAGCAGCACTCCGCAGGTTGCCAGCAGCGCGGCGAATGCCGCGCCGATTCGAAAACGCCAGTTGCGCTGGCCTTTCGGGCGCAGGCGGCGAGCGTCAAAACCATCGGATAACTTCATTCCGACCTTCCTCAGTGGGTATCGGCCCTTCGACCGGAAGTTGACCGGGTTGTTCCTGAGGCTAAGACAATTGCAGCTATTGAGAGGCTTTAGCGGATGAGCGGCGCATGGGCCGCTCATTGATCATGGATCAGACCAGGCTGGTGGTCTGGGCAACGGCGGCAAAGTTGTCCGCCATGATTGCCATCTCGGTCTGTTGCACATGCTCGGCGCTCAACACGCCACCTTTGTAAGGCAAGTCGCGGGTGGCGCAGGCGTCTTCCACGAGCGTGCAGCGGAAGCCCAGGTTTTTCGCCGCCCGTACCGTGGTGCTGACACTGGAGTGGCTCATGAAGCCACACACCACCAGGTCCACCGAACCCAGGTCCTCCAGGCGTTTTTTCAGGTCGGTGCCGTGAAAGGCGCTCGGCAGGATCTTTTCAATCCTGATTTCGCCGGCCAGCGGTTCCAGCCCCGGGATGAATTGCCCACGCTCGCCGCGAGGGTCGAACAGGCCACCGACGGTGCCGAGGTGGCTGACATGCACGATTGGCCGACCGGCCGCGCGGGCGGCAGTCACCAATTGTTTGATGTTCGCAACCGCCTCATCCATGCCGCTCAGGGCCAGGGGGCCGCTGAGGTACTCTTTCTGGGCATCGATGATGATCAGGGTCGCATGACTCAGTTTGGCTGCTGCATAACCGCGGCCGCTGAGTTGAAACATCGTTTGTGGAACGGACATTCTGGGGCTCCTTGGAGTGGGGCTTTTGCGCCATTGTCCTCTGGCTGAGCGTTTCTGTGAATCGCTACCATCGTAGGCACCGTCGTTACTGGCGTGCAGCGTTGTCAAGTGGTCCGTTTTGTTCAATAGCGGGCGGTAAAAAGAGATTAGCCCTACATCGATGTCGGTGTTTTCCTGCAGCGTCGTCGCAAAGACGTTTGACTGGTAGAATCGCCCGTCGATTTTTCTGGAGTTTGCCGTCGTGATCACTTCCCGCCTTCGCACCCTGCGTGACCATATCCGTTGGGCCGTCAGCCGCTTCCATGGGGAGGATCTGTTTTTCGGCCACGGCACCGACAACGCCTGGGACGAAGCCCGTCAACTGGTGTTGGGTGCGCTGCACTTGCCGTGGGAAATCGCTGACAGCTACCTCGACTGCAATCTGGAAGAAGACGAAGTCGCGCATTTGCAGCTATTGCTCAAGCGTCGTATCGAAGAACGCGTGCCGACCGCCTACCTGCTGGGCGAAGCCTGGTTCTGCGGCCTGTCCTTCATCGTCGATGAGCGCGTGCTGATCCCACGCTCGCCGATTGGCGAACTGATCGAAAACCGTTTCACCCCTTGGCTGGGCAAAGAGCCGGCACGGATCCTCGACCTGTGCACCGGCTCCGGCTGCATCGGTATCGCCTGCGCCTACGAATTCCAGAACGCCGAAGTGGTATTGGCCGATCTGTCGTTCGAAGCGCTGGAAGTAGCCAACCAGAACATCGAGCGCCATGGCGTCGATATGCGGGTCTACACGGTGCAGGGCGATGGCTTCGATGGCTTGCCGGGGCAGCGTTTCGACCTGATCGTGTCGAACCCGCCTTACGTTGATGCCGAAGATTTCGCCGACATGCCGGACGAGTACCAGCATGAGCCGGAACTGGGCCTGGCCTGTGGTGACGATGGCTTGAACCTGGTGCGGCGCATGCTCGCCGAAGCGGCGAATCACCTGACCGAGAAGGGCTTGTTGATTGTCGAGGTGGGCAACAGCCAGGTGCACGTTGAGGCGTTGTACCCGGAAGTTGATTTTGCCTGGCTCGAATTCGAGCGCGGCGGGCATGGTGTGTTCATGTTGACGGCCGAGCAATGCCGGGATCATCAGGCGCTGTTCGCTTCTCGCGTCTGACCTTTAAATCCTATCGCGGGCAAGCCCGCTCCCACAGGTGTTGTGTCGTGCCCAGATGATGTGGCAAACGTAAAACCTGTGGGAGCGTGGCTTGCCCGCGATGGCCGCACCGCGGTTTCAAGCCGTCAGCGGTGCGTCGCAATCCAGATCAACAACCCCGCCTGAAACACCGCAAACGCAACCAGGCAGGTAATGGTGAACCGCAACCCCGCGTCTTCACGCTTGTACTTGCTGACTTTCTCTTCGTGCTTCTTGAGTTTGACTTCCTGCTCGGCCAGGTTCTGTTCGGCCTGCTGGAGCATCTGCGCCGCTTCGAGAATTTCCACGACCTGCAGCTTTTCCGTATTCCAGTCGCCGAGCAGGTCGCCGACCTGCACCTCTTTGACACTACCCTTCAAATGCTGGGCGTCGGCATACACCACATCAAAACCGTGGACCCGCAGAAAGTGATCGCGGCGCAGGCGCGTGTCTTCGTTCAGCGCGTCCTTGTTGTTCAGGTCGGTGCCGTCGACGGTGTAACCGGGCCAGCGTTTCTTCGCCCAGTTGATGCCTTGCGCCGCCATGAAGCGGCCGATGCCACGGTTCAGCGGTTCGATCTGCAGGCCGCTGTCCGGGCCGAAATGCACGCGTTTCTCCGTGTGGTCGACCCACACGTCCAGGTGATTCTGTTCCTTGCGCACCCGCTGCCCCGGCAGCGTGATGGTCATGCGCATCAGGCTGCGCTGTTTGTCATTGCGTTCGGCGTAGCCGAATTCGACAAAGCGCAGGGGCCGCCCGCCGGTGTTGCGATCGGTCTGCAAGGGCGCCAGGCGGAGCATCTTGTGGTGCTCGACGTGGACGTCCGCCCATGGCAGCTCGACCGCTGGCGGTGCTTCTTTTTCAGCGGTGGTGTCGGGTGTAGTCGGGGTATCAGTCATAACGGCGAGATCCTGTCCAAGCTCAGCTCGTCGCCAGCATGTGTGCTGGCGACAAAGGCTTATCGGCCGTTTTTTTCAGGACTGGAGGCCTAACTGGCGCGAAGTTCGTCAATAAACCCGAGAATGCGGGCGCCCAGCTCGGCCGCCAGTGGCAAATTGGGATCTTTATAGGACGCCAACTGACGCTTGACGTCGTTGGGCACGATGCGCAGGACATGGTTCATGCCCTCGATCAGCGCCAGTTCGGCATCCGGTTTGGCCGCCTTGAGCAAGCGGGCGTCATTGATGCCAACCTGCATGTCGTTGCTGCCCTGAATGATCAGCGCCGGCATTTTCAGGCGGGCGAAGTCCGCCGCCGGGTCCTGGCGAAACAGCGAAATCAGGTACGGCTGCACGCTCGGACGGAAGATCGCCTGAAGGGGAGGCGGCACGTTGTCGTCGGGTTTTCCGGCCTTGAGGCTGTCGAGCAGTTCGTTGCTGCGCAGCATCAGCGCTGGCGGCAGGCTGCGGGCCAGTTGCTCGCGCAATACCTGGTCGATGGGGCGCGCGCTGCCGGACATGGAGATCACTGCCGCTGCATCGACATCCGGCGCGGCGAGGGTGGCGATCAACGCGCCTTCGCTGTGCCCGAGCAGGATCAGTTGGCCAAAGCGCGGATCGGTCTTGAGTTTGCGGCCCCAGGCTTGGGCGTCGGCAACATAGCCTTCAACCGTCAGGTTGCGCTCGTCCGGGGCAGCCGCCAGGCTCGCCGCCACGCCGCGTTTGTCGTAACGCACACTGGCGATGTTGTGCTTGGCCAGGACCCACGCCAGGCGCTTGAGGCTGTCATTGCGCCCGCCGTCGGAGTTATTGCCGTCGCGATCCGTCGGGCCGGAGCCGGAAATGATCAGCACAACCGGCACCGGCGTGTCGGATTTTGGCAGCAGCAGCGAGCCGAATAGCTCGCCGTTGCCAGTGTTCAGGGTGATTGGCCGTTGCAGCACGGTGGCCTGGGCGAAGCCGGATATCAGGGTAAGGCTCAAGATCAAAACTCGCAGCATTATCGCGCCATCATTCACAAGATGCCGGTTGGACTCGCAGGCACCCATAAGGTTCGAGGATGAACTACTTGGGTAGCCTGCGTATACTGGCGCCCATTACGTATTTGGGTTCGATTTCACGGAGCGTCCTGCATGTCCGGCAATACCTACGGCAAGCTGTTCACTGTCACCACCGCGGGCGAAAGCCATGGTCCGGCGTTGGTCGCCATTGTCGATGGCTGCCCGCCGGGCCTTGAGATTTCCCTGGAGGATCTGCAACGCGACCTGGACCGGCGCAAGCCCGGCACCAGCCGTCACACCACCCAGCGCCAGGAAGCCGATGAGGTCGAAATCCTCTCCGGCGTATTCGAAGGTCGCACCACCGGTTGCGCCATCGGCCTGTTGATTCGCAATACCGACCAGAAGTCCAAGGACTACTCGGCGATCAAGGATCTGTTCCGTCCCGCACACGCCGACTACACCTACCACCACAAATACGGCGAGCGCGATTACCGCGGCGGCGGTCGCAGCTCGGCGAGGGAAACCGCCATGCGCGTGGCGGCTGGCGCCATCGCCAAGAAGTACCTGGCCAGCCAGGGCATCGTCATTCGCGGCTACATGAGCCAGCTCGGTCCGATCGAAATCCCGTTCAAGACTTGGGATTCGGTGGAGCAGAACGCTTTTTTCAGCCCGGACCCGGACAAGGTTCCGGAGCTGGAAGCCTATATGGACCAGCTGCGCCGCGACCAGGATTCGGTCGGTGCGAAGATCACCGTGGTGGCTGAGGGCGTGATGCCGGGCCTGGGCGAACCGATTTTCGATCGTCTCGATGCAGAACTGGCCCACGCGCTGATGAGCATCAATGCGGTCAAGGGCGTGGAAATCGGTGCCGGCTTCGCCTGCGTTGCCCAACGCGGCACCGAGCATCGCGATGAGCTGACGCCGGAAGGCTTCCTCAGCAACAACGCTGGCGGGATCCTCGGTGGTATTTCCTCCGGGCAGCCCATCGTTGCCCACCTGGCGTTGAAGCCGACCTCGAGCATCACCACCCCGGGCCGCTCCATCGACATCCACGGCAATCCAGTGGACGTCATTACCAAGGGCCGTCACGACCCCTGCGTGGGCATCCGCGCCACGCCGATCGCCGAAGCGATGATGGCGATCGTGCTGATGGACCATTTGCTGCGTCACCGTGGGCAAAATGCCGATGTGCGCGTGAGCACGCCGGTGCTGGGTCAGCTCTGAATGGCTGACCTGAATGATTAATATGAAAAGCGCCGCAGCCTGATGGCTGCGGCGCTTCCGTACTGGCGGCTCTCCAGTTTCTATCTGTTCTATTTCGCCTTGCTCGGTTCGACAGCGCCGTTTCTGGCGCTGTACTTCGATCACCTGGGATTTCCCGCCGCGCGCATTGGCGAGCTGGTGGCGATTCCCATGTTGATGCGCTGCGTGGCGCCGAATATCTGGGGCTGGCTCGGTGACTACACCGGCCGGCGCCTGGCCATCGTGCGCTTCGGCGCGGTCTGCACGCTGCTGACCTTCTCGCTGATATTCGTCAGCAAGACCTACGCCTGGCTGGCGATGGTCATGGCCTTGCATGCGTTCTTCTGGCACGCAGTGCTGCCGCAGTTCGAGGTCATCACCCTGGCGCATCTGCAGGGGCAGACCTCGCGCTACAGCCAGATCCGCCTGTGGGGCTCCATCGGTTTCATCATTACCGTGGTCGCGCTCGGGCGCCTGTTCGAATGGCTAAGCCTGGACATCTACCCGGCCGCACTGGTGCTGATCATGGCCGGGATTGTTCTGAGCAGCCTGTGGGTGCCGAACGCTCAACCGGCGCAGGGCAACCGGCCGACGGGCGAGGGTTTTCTCAAGCAGTTGCGCAGCCCCGGCGTGCTGGCGTTTTACGCCTGCGTGGCGCTGATGCAGATGAGTCATGGGCCGTATTACACCTTTCTGACCCTGCACCTGGAGCGCCTGGGGTACAGCCGTGGCGTCATCGGCATGCTCTGGGCCGTCGGCGTGGTGGCCGAGGTGCTGATGTTCATGGCCATGAGCCGGATCCTCGCGCGCTTTTCCCTGCGACGCGTATTGCTGGCGAGTTTCCTGCTGGCGGCGCTGCGCTGGTTGCTGCTGGGTTCATTGGCCGAATTTCTCTGGGTACTGTTGTTTGCCCAGGTGCTGCACGCGGCGACCTTCGGCAGTTTTCACGCCGCTGCCATTTCTTTCGTGCAACGTAGTTTCGGCGCACGCCAGCAAGGGCAGGGCCAGGCGTTGTACGCCGCATTGGCCGGCACCGGCGGTGCGTTGGGCGCGTTGTATTCCGGTTATAGCTGGAACGCCCTTGGCGCGGCATGGACCTTTAGTATTGCCAGTCTCGCAGCCGTCGCGGCTGCCGTTATCATTGCCACACGTATGCAAGAGGACAGGCCATGAGCCTTACCCGTGAACACCTCGCCCAGGAAATCATCGACGCCGGGCGTTTTCTGTATGGCCGCGGCTGGTCGCCGGCCACCAGCAGTAATTATTCGACCCGACTGTCGCCCACCGAAGCCCTGCTGACGGTATCGGGCAAGCACAAGGGCCAGTTGGGCCCGGACGATGTGCTCGCCACGGATCTGGCCGGCAATAGCCTGGAGCCGGGCAAGAAACCCTCCGCCGAAACCCTGCTGCACACCCAGCTCTACACCTGGCGTGCGGAGATCGGCGCGGTGCTGCACACCCATTCGGTCAACGCCACGGTGCTGTCGCGCCTGACGCCAGGCGACTTCATCGAATTCGAAGACTACGAACTGCAAAAAGCCTTCAGCGGCGTGTCGACCCACGAGTCCCGGGTGCGGGTGCCGATTTTCGATAACGACCAGGACATTGCGCGCCTTGCCGCCAAGGTTCAGCCTTGGCTGGACGCCCACCCCGATTGCGTTGGCTACCTGATTCGCGGCCATGGCCTCTATACCTGGGGCGCGCGGATGAGCGACGCCTTGCGGCAGATCGAGGCCTTTGAATTTTTGTTCGAATGCGAGTTGAAGACTCGCAGCGTGTTGAACCGTTAACGGCAGACTTATCCACAAGTCGCCCATCGCCTGATGCAGCGCTGCGCCCGACCGGTGTCCACAAACCGGACGGCGCGGCCGATACCGAGGAATCGCCCCATGAGCAGCCTGTCCGTCTATCACGTCTCCAGCCCTGAAATTCCCAACAAGGTGCTGACCCATTTCGAAGACATCGCCTCGACCCTGGCCGAGCAGGGCGTGCGCTTCGACCGCTGGCAAGCCGCCGCGAAGATCCAGCCCGGTGCCAGCCAGGAAGAAGTCATCGCGGCCTATAAAGAACAGATCGACAAGCTGATGACCGAACGCGGCTACATCACGGTCGACGTCATCAGCCTCAACAGCGACCACCCGCAAAAAGCCGAATTGCGCGCCAAGTTCCTCGACGAGCACCGCCATGGCGAAGACGAGGTGCGCTTCTTCGTGGCCGGGCGTGGCTTGTTCACCCTGCACATCGACGACTACGTCTATGCCGTGCTCTGCGAAAAGAATGACCTGATCTCGGTACCGGCCGGCACCAAACACTGGTTCGACATGGGCGAACACCCGCATTTCGTGGCGATCCGCCTGTTCAACAACCCGGAAGGCTGGGTGGCTAACTTCACCGGCGAGAACATCGCCAGCCAATTCCCGCGTCTTGAGGACTGAGTCGATGCCGATCAAAGCGATTCTCACCGACATCGAAGGCACTACCAGCGCGGTGAGTTTTGTGTTCGACGTGCTGTTTCCCTATGCCGCCAAACACTTGCCGGACTTCGTTCGCCAGCAGGCCGGGCGTGTGGATGTGGCCGAACAGTTGGACGCGGTGCGCCGGGACAGCAATGAGCCCGATGCCGATGTCGAGCGCGTGATCCAGATCCTGCTGGGCTGGATTGCAGAAGACCGCAAGGCCACGCCGCTCAAGGCATTGCAGGGCATGGTCTGGGAGCAGGGCTATCAGGCCGGGCAGCTCAAGGGTCACGTGTATCCCGATGCCGTTGAAGCGCTCAAGCGCTGGCACCAGGACGGTTACCAGCTGTTCGTGTATTCCTCGGGTTCGATCCAGGCGCAGAAACTGATCTTTGGCTGCTCTGAGGCGGGGGATTTGACGCCTCTGTTCAGCGGCTATTTCGACACCACGTCGGGACCCAAGCGCGAGGCGCAGTCCTACGCGAATATCACGCAGGCGATGGGGCTTGAGGCGTCGCAGATATTGTTCCTGTCGGACATCGTGCAAGAGCTGGACGCGGCGCGTGCAGCGGGAATGGCCACGTGTGGGCTGGCCCGTGAGGGCGGGGAACTGGCGGGGCATGTCACTGTGGACAGTTTTACCCGAATCGATCCCGGCACTTTCTAAACAACGGAAACCCTGTAGGAGCGAGCCTGCTCGCGATGGTCGTGAACGATAACGCTGGAGACCTGATGCCCAGCGGCGTTTTCGAGTTCATCGCGAGCAGGCTCGCTCCTACAGGGAAATAATATTCAGGCCGAGTGATAAGTCGGCAACGCAAACCGTTGCTGGCTCTGCAGCATGGAAATCTGTGGCAACTCGCTGGCTTGCTCGGCGAGGTCGCGGCGGATGGCGCTGATGACCCACGACAGTTGGTCACCGTTGTGCAATTGCTGATAGGAAATCGAGCGCTTGAATACTTTGTCTTCGCCGGCACGCAATGTCAGCAGGATCCCGCCGTCCGGGCGAGGCTGCGTGGTGACGTCGAAGTTGGAAAACAGGGATGCAAATTTTTCCTGGATCAGGTTCATGTCTTTCGGCTCCGTGATGACTTGAATGGCAAGCATGTACAGAGCGTCGCAATGATTGTGCCAGCACCTGACTTCAATAAAAGTCTTTAAAAAACAATAGGTTGTAGTTTTGGCTGATTTTTGCATTCGTGCAATTTGCAAGAATGGCTATCGTGCATCCTGCATTTTGCGAGGTTCTCGGCGGTTCGATTGAACCATTTGCAGCGCCCGTGCTCTCGATCTGCAACACCGCTGTTGCGGATACAAAACATTTCAAAAACCGCGTGTACAGCTCAAGAACCGTTGACGTATTTTCGGGCTTCCATCAGCGCCGCCCGACAATAAAAAGATCGAACGGGAGCAAGAATGAGCAGCACGTCAAACGACACGATTACCTGGAGCATGATGCTCCGCAAGCTGCCGGCGATTGCCAAAGTCGTGCCTCGGGTGGTCAAAGGCATGAAGGTCGCCAACGTCAAGGACCCGACCCAACCGTGTGGCCTGGCCTGGAGTTTCGAACAGGCCACTCTGCGTAACCCCGATGGCCCGGCACTGCTGCACGATGCACTGTCGCTGAGTTATACACAGGTCAACCAGTGGGCCAATCGCATCGCCCATCATTTGATCGACCAAGGGATCGGCAAGGGCGATGTGGTTGCGGTGTTCATCGAGAACCGTCCGGAACTGCTGGTGACGATATTGGCGGTGGCCAAGGTCGGCGCGATCAGTGCCTTGCTCAATACTTCGCAAACCCGCGACACCCTCATCCACAGCCTGAATCTGGTGGCTCCCGCCGCCATTATCGTCGGTGAGGAGTTGGTCCCGGCGTTTCTGGCGGTACTCGACCAGGTGACGATCCCGGCAACCCACTGCTGGTTCGTTGCCGATCAGAACACCTACGACCATCCGGGCATTGCACCCGAGGGTTTCATCAATCTGATGACGGCCAGCCTTGACGGTTGTGATGACAATCCGGCCAGTAGCCGGCAGATTTTCTTCGATGACCCCTGTTTCTATATCTACACCTCGGGCACGACCGGCCTGCCCAAGGCCGGCGTGTTCAAGCACGGTCGCTGGATGCGCAGCTTCGCCAGTTTTGGGATGGTCGCGCTGGATATGCGCCCGACGGACATCGTCTATTGCACCTTGCCGCTGTATCACGCCACGGGTCTTTGCGTGTGCTGGGGTTCGGCCATCAGCGGCGCGTCGGGGTTCGCCCTGCGCCGCAAGTTCAGCGCCAGTCACTTCTGGAGCGACGTGCGCAAATATCGCGCAACCACCCTGGGTTATGTCGGCGAACTGTGTCGTTATCTGGTGGATCAAGCGCCCGGCAAGGATGACGACCAGCACGCAGTGACCAAGATGATCGGCAACGGCCTGCGCCCTGGCGCGTGGCAGGAATTCAAGACGCGTTTTGGCGTCAAGCATATCTGTGAGCTGTATGCCGCCAGCGACGGCAATATCGGGTTCACCAACATTCTGAATTTCGACAACACGGTCGGTTTTTCCCTGATGTCCTGGGAACTGGCCGCCTACGACCATGACAGTGGTGCGCCGATCCGTGGCACCAATGGTTTCATGCGCAAGGTCGGGAAAGGCGAGCAGGGGCTGTTGTTGGCGAGGATCGACGACAAGGCGCCGCTGGACGGTTACACCGACCCGCAGAAAACCGAGAAAGTCGTACTTCACGATGTGTTCGTGAAGGGCGACAGCTACTTCAATACCGGCGACTTGCTGCGCAACATCGGGTTCGGCCACGCGCAGTTCGTCGATCGCCTGGGCGATACCTACCGCTGGAAGGGGGAAAACGTCTCGACCACCGAAGTCGAGAACATGCTCCTCATGCATCCGCAGATCTCCGAAGCCGTGGCCTATGGCGTGGAAATCCACAACACCAACGGTCGCGCGGGGATGGCCGCGATCACGCCCGCCGAATCCCTGGCGACCCTGGATTTCAGTGCGTTGCTGGCCTTTCTGCGCCAACAGCTGCCGGCCTATGCGGTGCCGTTGTTTCTGCGGGTGAAGCTGAAAATGGAGACCACCGGGACCTTCAAGTATCAGAAAACCCGGCTCAAGGACGAGGGGTTCGACCCGGGCCGCACCGGCGATGATCCGATTTACGCCTGGTTGCCCGGCACCGATACCTATGTGCAAGTCACTGGGCAATTGCTGTCGCAGATTCAGGGCGGACACTATCGTTACTGAGTGCCTTCATTGAATGTGGCTATGGCCGTCCATCAGAAAAAACAAGTGACAGCTCTGGGGCTGCTCGGGAAACTGTCGGCTTTCCGAATGACAGAACCTGGAGTGTCCAATGTCAGACCAAAGCCGCCAGATGACCCCCGAAGAAGCCGCCGAGTTTGCCGAACAGGTATTCAACAAGGCACGGGAGGGCGATGCGGCCATGATGGCAGCGCTGCTGAGCAAAGGCCTGCCGCCGAACCTGCGCAATCACAAGGGTGACACCATGCTGATGCTGGCCGCGTACCACGGCCATGTGGACACCGTGAAAGTGTTGCTAGAACACAAGGCCGATCCGGAAATCCGCAACGACAACGGCCAGAGCCCGATTGCCGGGGCCGCCTTCAAGGGTGACCTGGCGGTGGTCACGGCGCTGGTCGAAGGTGGCGCTCAAGTGGACGGTTCATCGTTCGACGGCCGCACTGCACTGATGATGGCGGCCATGTTCAACCGCGTTGCCATTGTCGATTACCTGATCAGCAAGGGCGCCGACCCGAAAACCAAGGACGCCAACGGCCTGACGGCGCTGGATGCGGCCAGAACCATGGGGGCCAACGATACTGTCGCGCAGTTGGAGAAACTGCTGGGCTAAACCCCAACCCGTAGGAGCAAAGCTTGCTCGCGATGAACGATGGCACGGATTGAAGATGGACCGCGTTATCGTTTATCGCGGGCAAGCCTTGCTCCTACAAAAGCAAATGCGGGGCGCAATGCGTTATCCTTCGCGCCCTCAAAACTCCCTCGCTACAGGATCTGCCCCCATGAAAGCCGCACTCGTCGAACTCATCAGCAAAATCAGCTCCGGGTGCATGGCTGAAGATGAAATCCTCAAGGTCGCTGACGAAGCGGCCCAGGCCTATGCGGATCCCGAGGGCTTCCTGGGCGCCAACCCGGACATCAACTACGACGATACCTTCCCGATTCCGCTGGGCGAGTGGGTGGTCGTCGGCAGCCTTCCCGAGACCGTGCTGTTCCAGGCTGACACCTACATGGACCTGTTCGCGCAGATCGTCGCCTCGTTCGGTCCGACTGTGGAGTTCAACCTCAAGCCCAAACAACTGGCCAAAACCGAAGCCCTGACGGCGCTCAATCGCATCCAGGTGCAAATGAGCAGCCTGAACAAGGAAAACGGCGGCTACACCCTGATGAATATCAGCCAGTTGCTCGACGATGAACTGCAGATGGTCCTGGTCTATGGGAACGACGTCCCACGGGTGCTGGAATTGTGCACCCAGGTCGGCATCGCGGCGGCGCCTGCCCTGGAAGCCCTGAAAGTGGCGATCCACGTCTGAGGCGACAAAGCTGTCAATAAAACGGAACCCTGGGCAGGGCCGGCTATCCTAAGGGTGCATACCATTCTTCAGGAGCGTCACCATGGGTTCCACCTTCAACAGCCTGGTTGGCCTGATCATTCTTGCCCTGGACATCTGGGCAATCATCAACGTGCTGAAAAGTGGCGCCGAAACCGGGATGAAAATCCTCTGGGTGCTGTTGATCGTGCTGCTGCCGGTTCTGGGCCTGATCATCTGGGCGATTGCCGGGCCGCGGGGTAATGTCAGGATCTGACTCAAAACCTGTAGGAGCAAAGCTTGCTCGCGATCGGGTTGTCGCTGCCTAGCTGTAAGACCAAGTTGCCCTGATCGCGAGCAAGCTTTGCTCCTACAGGTCTAGGTGATTCAGAAGGTTCGACCTGTCATCTCCCGCGACGTAGAATGCGCGCCTTTCCCGGCCTGTCGAGGTATTCGATGGGCCATCATGGGCGGGTAACCGTCCGTTGCCACCGCATTCATCGGAGCGCTTCCCATGAGCATCACCCCCAACAACGACTACCTGGAAACCCTTTACGAAGGTTATGGCCAGCGTTTTCGCATGGACAAACTGCTGCACGAAGTGCGCACCGAACACCAGCACCTGGTGATTTTCGAAAACCCGCGCATGGGCCGGGTCATGGCGCTGGACGGCGTGATCCAGACCACCGAAGCCGACGAGTTCATCTACCACGAGATGCTCACCCACGTGCCGATCCTGGCGCACGGCAGCGCCAAGCGCGTGTTGATCATCGGCGGCGGCGACGGCGGCATGCTGCGTGAGGTAACCAAGCACGCCAGCGTCGAGCACATCACCATGGTCGAGATCGACGGCACCGTGGTCGACATGTGCAAGCAATTCCTGCCCAAGCACTCCAATGGCGCCTACGATGATCCGCGCCTGAACCTGGTGATCGACGATGGCATGCGTTTCGTTGCCACCACCACCGAAAAGTTCGACGTGATCATTTCCGACTCCACCGACCCGATCGGCCCGGGCGAAGTGCTGTTTTCGGAAAACTTCTACCAGGCCTGCCATCGCTGCCTGAACGAAGGCGGCATCCTGGTGACGCAAAACGGCACGCCGTTCATGCAGATCGAAGAAGTCAAAACCACCGCCGGTCGCCTGCAAAGCCTGTTTGCCGATTGGCACTTCTACCAGGCCGCGGTGCCGACCTATATCGGCGGTTCGATGACCTTCGCCTGGGGTTCGACCAATACCGCTTATCGCAAGTTGACTCGCGAAACCCTGCAACAGCGCTTCGCGGGCAGCGGCATCGTCACGCGCTACTACAATCCGGAGATCCACATCGGTGCCTTCGCCTTGCCGCAGTACGTGCTGCAGGCCGTGAACAAGCCGGGCAACGATTGATATCCACCACCCTGTAGGAGCGAGCCTGCTCGCGATGGACGCCAACGATAACGCGGGATACCTGAATGCCCGCGGTGCCGGGGCCTCCATTGCGAACTGGCTCGCTCCTACAAGTGAAATTTAATTTCACCGCAACAAGCCGTACTGCGTTTGAACGATCACCCAGAGCAAAAGTCCAGATAGGTGTGAACCCATTTACGGGTTTTTCGAGGAGGCTCCGATGTCAAAGTGGAAAGTCACTTTCGTTGATGATCATGGGGAAACGATCAATGAAGTCTTCGAGTGCGAGGCACGCCCGAACAACGAGCAGGCCGCCAAACTCATCAAGGAACGGTTCCTCCCTGTCGCCGCCAAGCTGGATCTGAACGATCTGGAAGGGCGTACCGCCGACGCCAGCGTCAAAGAACTCAAGACCCAGAACAGCATTCAAATCCTCGGCATCGCGCCAATCTGAACACTTCCTGACACATTCTCATCCAGGCCTTGGCAGCGCCTCTATCCTGGGGCTACTCTGCAATCGAGATCAGCGAATGGATCGCTAAGGTCTGGTCTTGTCAGCTACATGCTTGTTTCCCGCCGGCACATCGCTGCCGAACCGCCCGCACGTGCGTGCGCAGGGAGTACGGAAAGTCTATCCATCGGTTTTTTGAGGAGGACGTTTCATGAGCACAGCCTATCAAGAAGACATCAGCAGCAACGTGCTGCGCCGCATGAAAGAAGGCGGTTTCGATTTTTCACGATTCCACCCCATCGAGTTCTACGCGATTTTCCCGGACGAGGAGCGGGCACGCAGGGCAGCGCGTCATTTTCATCATGGTGAATCCCTCAATTCGCAAATCAGTGTGCGCGACGACGGTGCCTGGGCACTGGAGTTATGCAAAGTCATGTACGCCACCTACGACGAGATCGGCGACTTCGAACAGGGTTTCGAAGCGGTGGTCGAGCCGTTGGGCGGCATCATTGAGGGCTGGGGTGTGAAACAGGAGGTACGAGGGCGTCTCGCATAATCTTATGAACGGTAACAAGCACTATCGCGGCTGACCTTCGGGTCGGCCGTTTTCGTTTTTGCACAAAAAAAAAGCCACCTGAGCGGGTGGCTATAAGGGAAGACCGGAAAGGAGGGAAACCGGTCGGGAGGTCAATGTGCGAATTATCCACAGCGCCAGCCGGCCGGTGAAATCAACTCTGACTATGCGGGTGATAGGCAAACCGCGCAGGGAGCCACTGGGTTACGGTTTCACCTTGCGCCCGGCCATATGCTGCAAATACCCCACCAGCATCTGCAGATCCTCATCCGGCAGCACCTCGGCGGAAAAACCGGGCATCTTCGCCTGGGGCCACTGACGCAAACTCTGCGGATCACGGATGTAGCGCTTGAGGAAGTCCGCGCCAAAGTACTCGGTCGGGTTGTACGGAATGTTCAGGTCCGGCCCGAACTGAGAGTCCCCGGCCCCGTTCAATCGATGGCACGCCAGGCAGTTTTTCTGGAACAGCGCAAACCCCTTGTTCAGCGGATCGTTCGCCTTCAGTGCCGAATCAGGCAGCAAGGCAGGGAAGCGTTCGGCCACCGGTGCCAGGCGCTTGATGCTGGCCACTTCGAACGGCCATTGTTCCGGGCTGATATTGCCCGCTCGCGGGTCGGTCCACACCAGATAGAACGGCCCGGCGCTGTGCTTGCCTTCCGACAGCGGTGGCCACGGTTTGGCCGGGTCTTCAACGGCCAGCCAGGCCCGGGCGCCCTGAGTGTTGAGCAAGGGTGCAGCCGACAACTCCGCGGCAAAACCATCCAGCGCCACCGCTTGCAAATGGTCCTCGGGTTTGACGTCCGTCAACAAGGCCGACAGCGGCACCGCGCGGTAGCTCATGTCGCGTTTGTAGGAAACATCATCGGGAATATTGATGGTCTGGACCTGAGGGTGCTTGAGCAGTTCCTCGGTTTGCCAGGTGCGACTGTTCGCGCCCAGCTCCAGGTTCAGCTGTGCGGCAAACAAGGGGGTGCTGAGCAGCAGGGCCCCGAACACAATGAGCGTTTTCAAAATGACCGCCGTCCATGTCGTGGAAGTGCCGCAAAGGTTGGCACAGCCACGCTGGCTCGGGTAGCGAGCCAGTCACATTTTTGCTGTGGCGATAGACAAGTGTGGCGCCGTAATTTTCACAAACCGACTAGCCGAGTACCCTGGTCAGGTTCGGCAGAATCAACAACAGCGTAGTGGCGAAGAGAATGAGACCTGCTTGACGAACTTTCGATTGTTTAAACATGGCTGACCGCCTTCTTTTTGTTATTTCCTGATGCCTGCCTGCATATCTCCATGTCGGCAAACGATGCACTTCCTGTAAGGACGACCGTCTCGGCAAAACCCGACGACAACTTCGTACACCTTCACCTTAGAGCCCGCGTCACGCGCGGTTTAGATCCATTTAGTATGGTGTTCTGAGTTTTTGCTATTAAAAAGGCATGAGGCCTATTGCCAGCTTCTTGGGCGGCCTTTTGCTAGACACTTGCGCGTCAAAAAACGGTTTGCCCGGTTGTTGACGACCGTCCGTCTGAGCGTGAGCGTCAATGCCGGTGAGCGTTGCGGTCATTGAATCCCCGGGGGCCGGGAATCAAGGTGGAGGCTGCTTGAAAGCGCCAAAAACCAATAACAACAAGATCGAGGACGTCATGACCCAAGCGTTGATTTTCGATGCGTTACGCACGCCCCGTGGCAAAGGCAAGGCCGATGGCGCCTTGCACAGCGTGAAGCCGGTGGATTTGGTGGCCGGGTTGCTCGTTGCGCTGCAACAGCGAACCGACCTCGATACCAGCCAGGTCGATGATGTGGTCCTCGGCTGCGTAACGCCTGTCGGCGATCAAGGCGCCGACATCGCGAAAACCGCCGTCCAGGTGGCGGACTGGGATGTCAGCGTGGCCGGGGTGCAAATCAACCGTTTTTGCGCGTCGGGACTGGAGGCAGTGAACCTTGGGGCAATGAAAGTACGCTCCGGTTTCGAAGACCTGGTGGTGGTCGGCGGCGTCGAGTCGATGTCACGTGTCCCGATGGGCAGCGATGGCGGGGCCTGGGCGCTGGACCCGGCCACCAACCTGCACAGCCATTTCACCCCGCAGGGCGTGGGCGCCGACCTGATCGCCACGCTCGAAGGCTTCAGCCGCCAGGACGTCGATGCCTATGCGTTGCACTCGCAGCAAAAAGCCGCGCGGGCACGGGCTGATGGCGCGTTCAGCAAATCGCTGGTACCGGTGCGGGATCAGAACGGCATCCTCCTGCTCGATCACGATGAATTCATTCGCGCCGATTCAACCCTCGAAGGCCTGGGCAAACTCAAGCCGAGTTTCGAAATGATCGGGCAGATGGGCTTTGATGCCACGGCGCTTCGGGTCTATAGCCATGTCGAGCGAATCCATCACGTACACACTCCTGGCAACAGTTCCGGAATTGTCGACGGCGCGGCCTTGATGCTGATCGGCTCCGAGGCCAAGGGCCAGGCGCTGGGTTTGCGACCACGGGCGCGGATCGTCGCCACGGCGGTGACCAGCACCGACCCGACCATCATGCTCACCGGTCCCGCGCCGGCCACCCGCAAGGCGCTGGCCAAGGCCGGTCTGCGGGTCGAGGACATCGACCTGTTCGAGGTCAACGAGGCGTTTGCCTCGGTGGTCCTGAAATTCATCAAGGACATGGCCGTCGACCCGGACAAGGTCAATGTCAACGGCGGCTCGATCGCCATGGGGCACCCGCTGGGCGCGACGGGTTGCGCGATTCTCGGCACCTTGCTCGATGAACTGGAAAACCGCCACCTGCGCTATGGCCTCGCGACCCTGTGTGTCGGCGGCGGCATGGGCATTGCCACCATCATCGAACGCCTCTGAGCCAGACATTCAAGGAACCCTTTCATGACCCAAGCCATTCGTTACGAAAAGGGCCAGGACCGGATTGTCGTCCTGACCATCGACATGCCCGGCCAGAGCGCCAACACCATGAACGCGGTATACCGCGAAGCCATGGCCGATTGTGTTGAGCGCCTGGTAGCCGACAAGGAGGCCATTGCCGGCGTGATCATCACTTCGGCGAAAAAAACCTTCTTCGCCGGCGGTGACCTCAATGAATTGATCAAGGTCGGCAAGCCCGAGGCCAAAGCCTTCTACGACATGGTGCTCAGCCTCAAGGCGCAGTTACGTACTCTGGAAACCCTCGGCAAGCCTGTGGTGGCGGCGATCAACGGCGCGGCCTTGGGCGGAGGCTGGGAAATCTGCCTGGCCTGTCATCACCGGGTGGCGCTGGACAATTCGTCGGTGCAGCTCGGCCTGCCGGAAGTGACCCTCGGTTTGTTGCCGGGCGGTGGCGGCGTGGTGCGCATGGTGCGTTTGCTCGGGCTGGAAAAGGCCTTGCCGTATCTGCTCGAAGGGACAAAGTTGCGGCCGCAACAGGCGCTGCAGGCGGGGCTGATCGATGAACTGGCCGCGGATCACGATGAGCTGCTGGTCAAGGCGCGCGCCTGGATCAATGCCAACCCGACGGCCGTGCAACGTTGGGATGTTAAGGGTTACCAGATCCCCGGTGGCACGCCGTCGAATCCGAAGGTCGCGCAGATGCTGGCCATCGCGCCGTCGATCCTGCGCAGCAAAACCCAGGGCTGCATGCCAGCGCCGGAGAAAATCCTGTGTGCCGCCGTGGAAGGTGCCCAGGTGGACTTCGACACGGCGCATCTGATCGAAACCCGTTACTTCACCGAACTGACCACCGGCCAGGTCTCGAAGAACCTAATCGGCACTTTTTGGTTCCAGCTCAACGAAATCAATGCCGGTGGCTCGCGGCCACAGGGGTTCGCGCCTTACGTGACGAAAAGGGTCGGTGTACTCGGCGCGGGGATGATGGGCGCGGGCATTGCCTTTGTCAGCGCCTCGGCCGGCGTCGAGGTGGTGCTCAAGGACGTCACTCTGGCGGCGGCCGAGAAAGGCAAGGCGCATTCGGCGGCACTGCTGGACAAGAAAGTGGCGCGCGGGCAGATGAGTGCCGAGCAACGTGACGCCGTGCTGGCGCGCATCCGGACCACCGAACGCGATGTCGACCTGGCCGGTTGCGACCTGATCATCGAGGCGGTGTTCGAAGACCGTGAGCTGAAGGCCAGGGTGTCGCTGGCTGCGCAACAAATCGTCGGTGCGGACGCGGTGATCGCCTCGAACACCTCGACCCTGCCGATCAGCGGCCTGGCCACGGCGGTGCCGGATCAGAGCAAGTTCATCGGCCTGCATTTCTTCAGTCCTGTGGAAAAGATGCCGTTGGTGGAAATCATCAAGGGTGCCAACACCAGCGACGAAACCCTGGCTCGCGGTTTCGATTTCGTCCTGCAAATCAGGAAAACCCCGATTGTGGTCAACGACAGTCGGGGGTTCTTTACCTCGCGCGTGTTTGGCACCTTCACCAACGAAGGCATTGCGATGCTGGGCGAAGGCGTGAGTGCGGCGATGATCGAGACTGAAGCGCGCAAGGCCGGCATGCCCGTCGGGCCCCTGGCGATCTCTGATGAAGTGTCCTTGAGCCTGATGAGCCACATCCGCCAGCAAACCGCCAGGGACTTGCAGGCCGAGGGCAAACCGCTGGTCGAGCACCCGGCGTTCAGGGTGATTGACCTGATGCTCAACGAATACAAGCGTGCGGGCCGGGCGGCGGGTGGTGGTTTCTATGATTATCCCACCGGCGCCCAGAAGCACCTGTGGCCGGAACTGAAAGCGCGTTTTGAAAAGGTCGACGGGCAGATTTCAGCGAAGGACGTGCGTGATCGCCTGTTGTTCGTGCAAGCCATCGAGACGGTGCGGTGTGTGGAGGAGGGGGTGCTGATGTCGACCGCCGATGCGAACGTCGGCTCGGTGTTCGGCATCGGTTTTGCCGCCTGGACCGGTGGTGCGTTGCAATTCATCAATCAATACGGGGTCAAGGATTTCGTCGCCCGCGCCCAGTATCTGGCGGGGCAATACGGCGAACGCTTCGCGCCACCTGCCTTGTTGCTGGAGAAAGCCGCCAAAGGGGAGGTCTTTTAGAGATGGATGACGCATCTCGGGGCTTGCCTTGTTGCAGTGTTAGAGGCAGGCTCTGGGGTGTGCATTATTCCCATCACGTGTCAGGTATTTTTTATGTCGTTACGCATCTGCATTCTGGAAACCGACAACCTGCGTCCGGAATTGGTCGACCAATATCAGGGCTACGGGCAGATGTTCAAACGCCTGTTTTCGCAGCAACCCATTGCCGCCGATTTCACCATCTACAACGTGGTGCAGGGCGACTATCCCGCTGATGACGAAGTCTTCGACGCTTACCTGGTGACCGGCAGCAAGGCCGACTCCTTCGGCACCGACCCGTGGATCCAGACTCTCAAGCAATACCTGCTGACCCGCTATGAGCGGGGCGACAAGCTGCTGGGCGTTTGCTTCGGCCATCAATTGCTGGCGCTGTTACTCGGTGGCAAGAGCGAACGGGCGAGCCAGGGCTGGGGTGTCGGCACCCACAAGTACAAAATGGCCGCCAAGGCGCCATGGATGAGCCCGGTGCGTGAGGAGCTGACGCTGCTGATCAGCCATCAGGACCAGGTGACGTCACTGCCGGAAAACGCCACGGTGATCGCTTCCAGCGATTTCTGCCCGTTCGCCGCGTACCACATCAACGATCAGGTGCTGTGCTTCCAGGGGCACCCGGAATTCATCCACGATTACTCCCGGGCCTTGCTGGACATTCGTCAGCAGGCGCTGGGCGAGCAGGTCTATTCGAAAGGGATTGCAAGCCTGGACAGTGAGCATCACGGCACCACGGTGGCCGAGTGGATGATGCGGTTTGTGGCGCATAAGCCAGAGACAGCTTAAACAGCCCCTGTAGGAGCGAGCCTGCTCGCGATGGTCGTCAACGTTAACGCGGGGAACCTGATACCCCGCGGTGTTATTGCGTACATCGCGAGCAGGCTCGCTCCTACAGGTTTTGCATGAAGCGCTGTTACAACCACCCCGACTTCTTGAAGCTCGCCCACAAGCTCACGCATCCCACCGTAATCACCCCCAGCACGCCGAAATAGCCGTAGTGCCAGCTCAACTCCGGCATGTCCTGGAAGTTCATCCCGTAGATCCCGGCAATGGCCGTGGGGAATGCCAGAATGGCCGCCCAGGCTGCGAACTTGCGCTGCACCACACTTTGCCGTGAGGCCTCCAGCAGCACACCGACCTCGATGGTCTGGCTGGCGATCTCTGCCAGAGTGGTCAGGTCTTCCAGCTGGCGCTTGACGTGGATCTGCACATCACGGAAGTACGGGCGCATGTTCTTGTCGATGAACGGGAAGCTGAGTCGCTGCAGTTCTTCGCCGATCTCCACCATCGGCGCCGCATAACGGCGCAAGCGCAGGACATCGCGACGCAGGCCGTGCAGGTTCTGGATATCGCATTCATTCAGCGAGCCGCACATGACGTTGTGTTCCAGCTCATCAATCTCGGCATGGATCGCTTCGCCCATCGGCTGGTAGTTTTCAATCACAAAGTCGAGGATGGCATAGAGCACGAAATCTTCCCCGTGCTCCAGCAACAGTGGGCGCGCCTCACAGCGTTGTCGGACATGGGCGTAGGACGCCGAGTGGCCATTGCGTGCGGTGATGATGTAACCGTTGCCGGCAAAGATATGCGTCTCGATGAACTTGAGTTTGCCGTCTTCCCGGATAGGGGAATAGGTGACGATGAACAACGCGTCGCCGAAGGTTTCCAGCTTGGGGCGACTGTGTTTTTCCAGGGCGTCTTCGATGGCCAGTTCGTGCAGGTTGAACTGGCGTTGCAGGTTGGCCAGTTCCTCGGCGTTCGGCTCTTCCAGGCCGATCCAGACAAAGTGACCCGGCTTTGCGGCCCAGGCCGCGCCTTCATCGAGAGTGATATTGGTGACTTTCTTACCAGCGCTGTAAACCGCAGCAGCAACAACTCGACCCATGATCTTGGTTCACTTCTTATTGGCAGGCATTCAATGGCAAAGGGGCAGGCAGTAATCAGCTTAGCCATGTCTATTGCTTGAGAGTCGGCAAAATATGCAGAGTTCTCCAGCAAAAGAAAACCCGCACAAGGCGGGTTTCATGTTCAGGCGGCTTGCAGTTGCCGGTCCATCGAATCGATGCATTCGCGCATCTGTTCCTGGCACCGGGCAATCAACATCGGCATGTCATCCATGCTCATACCTACGGTCGGTATCGCCGGTAGTGAGCGAATCAGAATTTTCCCACTGCGCCAGCGGTTCAGTCGCATGTGATTGACGTAACTGCTGACACACACCGGAACGATGGGTACCCCGGCCGCAATCGCCATCTGGAAGGCACCCTTTTTGAACGGCAACAATTCCTTGCCCAGGTTACGTGTGCCTTCGGGGAAGACCCAGATCGAAGTGTCCTGGTTTTGCAGGGTATGGGTCGTGGTCAGCATCGACTGGCGCGCCTTCTGCGCATTGCCTCGGTCGATCAACACATTGCCGGCCAGCCAGAACAGCTGCCCGAACAATGGCACCCATTTCAGGCTTTTTTTACCGATGCACACGGTACGGCGGGGGACGACGTTGCCGAAAACGAACAGATCGTAGTTGGACTGGTGGTTGGCGATGATCACGCAACTGTCGGGTTTATCCATCAACGGACCGACGTCGGCCTTCACCCGCAAGCGCAAAATGCACATGGCCGGCCAGGCATAAAGGCGGGCGCATAGACGACTGTTGTCCGGATTGAACGGACGGCACAGGCCGAGCACCACGCCCAGCACACCTGCCACGATAAAGTGCAGGCCCATCAATGACATACGTAAAGCAAACAGCATTTTCAGGCCCCACCGGGACAAAAGGTGGCGCAGTGTACGGATGTGCACTGTTTTCGGCAATTGCTGCTCAGGACGGGGGAGATAGCCGATGTTTAAGCATATGTGTCTGACTGATCGGTCAGGCACAGGCTAGAGCGGCTATGGACTTTTCCACAGGCCACGTAAGAAAAAGCCCGGCGCGATGGCCGGGCTTTCGTTGTCACAGGGCCGGGGCTCAGCCCAGATGTTCCTGATCCGCGATGATCGCGTTGTCCAGGGTGTCGAGCAGTGCCTTGCGTACTTTCAACTTGGTGTTCTTGTGGGCGGTCATGTTGATCTTTTTCAATTGGCGAGCCGCGGCCAGCGCCGTAGCCTGGAGCTCTTCGGCCGAGACCACCACGTCCAGGAAGCCAGCATCCACGGCACTTTGCGGATTGAACATTTCACCGTTGATCACCGAGCGGTGGAATGCAGCCTTGCCCAGGCGATCACGGGCCAGTTCGATGCCGGCGTGGTGCATGGTCATGCCGATCTGCACTTCGTTCAGGCCGATGCTGAACGGGCCATCGACACCGATGCGGTAGTCCGCCGACAACAGCAGGAACGCGCCCTTGGCCACGGCGTGACCGGGGCAGGCGACAATCACCGGGAAAGGGTGCGACAACAGGCGACGGGCCAGCGTCGAGCCGGAAGTAACCAGGGACACGGCTTCCTTCGGACCGGATGTCATGACCTTTAAATCATAACCACCCGAGAGAATTCCGGGCTGACCGGTGATGATGACTACCGCGCGATCTGTCACCGCCTGGTCCAGCGCAGTGTTGAAGGCTGCAATCACGTCCGGAGAGATGGCGTTGACCTTGCCGTTGCTCAGGGTCAGGGTCGCGATACCGTCTTCGAGGTGGTAGGAAATCAACTCACTCATGACGCTATTCCTTTCAATAAAGATGGGCAGACGTTACCCAGCGTCATTGGCAAGGTAAAGCGCTGTGACTGACCCGCCAGTCACCCTTTGCCTGCTCTAGCGCTACGGCCCTCCACACTGGCGGTGCGTTGCTCTCTATATAGAAGTGTGCGGTGAACCTGAGATTGGCCGGTTTGCCATCGCCCGATTGGCCCGAAACAGTGAACTGCGTTAAGCGCATGAAAATTCTGAAAAAAATGTTTGCCATCGGAAAAGCTTTCGACTACATTAGCGCGCCTCGACAGACAGAACATGTTTGAAGAGATACGGTGAAGTGTCCGAGTGGCTTAAGGAGCACGCCTGGAAAGTGTGTATACAGGAAACTGTATCGAGAGTTCGAATCTCTCCTTCACCGCCAAATTCGATGTAAACAGAACCCCTGGTTTCGAAAGAAGCCAGGGGTTTTGTGCTTTCTGGCGGTCCATTCGTCGGGCCTTCGACAATATGAATCACAAGTCCGGTAATGACCGGCTAGTCTGAAAACCCTTGGTGATCGATATGGTTCGGGCAAGGGGGCTTGCCGGTGTCGATCCCGCTTTGGAAGAAGGGGGTGATGAAATGGTTGATCTGTATGTTGAAGACGATGGCGCGGAATTTCCGATCAACAATTTCGTCCAGTGTGGGCAGACTGTGTACGTTGCAAGCTTCGGCGAGGATCAGGTTGAAGTCCGCAGGATCAAGACTCAGGCAAGCCGAATGCTGAAGGGGAAATTTCTTCCCAGGGTAACGGCACCGGTCAGGAAGTGAATGTGGATTGCATCAACAAACCCCGCCAATGAGCGGGGTTTTTTGTGTCTGGATTTCCGTTCATCCGGCTTGAATGAACGAATGTTTAAGCTGGCGGTTTTTTCACAGACTTTTCACGAGTGCGTACGTAGGCTGAATTCATCCGTTAGAAAGCAACTCCCTGCCCGTTCCCCAGCGGGCTTTTTTTTGCCTGTCATAAAACCTTTTCGATAAATGCTGTCCAACCGTCGCCGATAACGAGGTTGCGCACGCGCATGTCTGGACTTTGTCTGCGCTAAAGCATTCAATCCCGACCCTTTTGATTTTCATCCCTATTTTTGAGGTTTTTGTCATGCGTTTCACACTGCCTGCTTTGGTTCTGGGTCTTCTGGTCGCTCAAGGCGCGATGGCTGGCGACGGTACTGCCGCAATCGGCGGCGGTTTGGGCGGTGCGCTGGGCAACGTTGTGGGCCAGAGCATGGGCGGCAGCACCGGTGCAGCCATTGGTGCTGGCGTAGCGGGCGCAGCGGGTAGTGCAGTGGCCGCCAAGAAGGGTCACCGCACCAGCGCTGCAATCGGTGGTGGCGTCGGTGCCGCTGGCGGTTCGGTCATCGGCAACAGCCTGGGTGGCAAGACCGGTTCCACCATCGGTGCAGGCCTGGGCGGCGCCTTGGGCGGCGGCGTGGGCAGCAACCTGGCTCACGGTCACAAGCGTCACTGATTTCGAACGATCTGCTGATCGAATCAAGGGAAATGCCCGAATCGCAAGATTCGGGCATTTTTCTTTTTGCGCCGTCTGAAAAGTCTTGAACGGTGGCGTGCGTCATTCTTGACACTGTCCGGTCAGCTTCTCTAGGATGCTGCTCATGCGCCGATTTAAACAGCTACTTGCGGGGCGCCAGGTGACTCATTCAGTCGCCGTAGAAGCCGGAATCCGGTTTCGAAATACCGCTAAAGCGCTGGTTCGGTGTTGCCTCTCACCTGCCATGCAGACTTTTGAGGCAGAGACACGACCCAATGAATGCACCAAGCCCTGTTGTACGTCCCGCGCCGATCACGGCACATCTCACCCAGCGCAATCCAAAAATCCTGCTTGGCGGCAAGCATCAGCCGACGCTTTTGCGTTATCTCGACGGCTGGCCACGTCGCACCGGTGGGCCAGCGGCCTTCCTGATTCAATTTGTCGAGGACGGTGAGTCGCTGGAGCGCTTTGCCAGCGACAGTTTTGACCTGGCGGTGATTCAATCCCCCGACGCCGAAGACGCCCCGCAAGTGATCAGGCAACTGATCCGTGTTGCCCGACAAGGGTTGATTACCCGTCGCTGAGCAGCGCAATGGCTTACCCGTTGACGTTCACTACAACTCGCCCGCGCACTTCGCCGGCCAACAGTTGACTGGCGGTCTGGATGACTTCGTCCAGGGCGATTTCCCGGGTGATCTCCTTCAGCATGGAAAGATCAAGGTCTCGGGCCAGGCGGCTCCAGGCTTCCAGGCGATCCTTGCGCGGGCGCATCACGCTGTCGATTCCGGCCAGCGTCACTCCGCGCAAAATGAATGGGGCAACACTGGCGGGGAAGTCCATGCCTTGGGCCAATCCACAGGCGGCAACAGTGCCACCGTACCGGGTGCTGGCGCAGACGTTGGCCAGAGTGTGACTGCCCACTGAATCGATGGCGCCGGCCCAGCGTTCCTTTGCCAGCGGGCGACCGGGCTCGCTGAGTGTTGCACGGTCAATGATTTCGGATGCCCCCAGCTTTTTCAGGTAGTCCGTTTCTTCAAGGCGACCGGTCGAGGCGACGACGGTATAACCCAGGCGGGAGAGGAGGGCGATGGAGAAGCTGCCGACCCCGCCATTGGCCCCGGTGACCAGAATTTCGCCCTTGTCTGGCGTGACGCCATTGCGCTCCAGGGCGAGCACCGAAAGCATGGCCGTATAACCCGCGGTCCCAATGGCCATGGCTTGCTGGGCCGTGAAGCCTTGGGGTAATGGAATCAGCCAGTCGCCATTTAATCTGGCCATTTGGGACAGTCCGCCCCAGTGCCCTTCACCCACTCCCCAACCATTGAGCAGCACACTGTCACCCGCCTTGAAATCGGGATGGCTGCTGTGTTCGACCGTACCCGCCAGGTCGATGCCCGGCACCATGGGAAAGCTGCGCACCACCGGGCTTTTGCCAGTGATAGCCAGTGCGTCCTTATAGTTGAGGGTGCTGCAAGCCACACGTACGGAAACATCGCCTGGCGGCAGTTGCGATTCCTCCAGTTGTGCAACGCGCGCGCGGTTACCGGTGTCGCCTTTTTCAATCAGGATCGCACTGAACATGTTTTTCCTCTATTGGACCGACCGTCTAGTAATTGCAGTAGGATATTAGACTGGTCGTCTCTAATGTCAACCGGTGAAGTGATCAGCGACTGCCGGGACGTTCCAATCACGCATCGACAGGTTGCTTGATCGAGAGCGGTTCAAATATGGTTAGCCGATGTAATCGCCAGTGAGCATCCGCTTTGAGTACGAACATCATCACAAAGGAAGGTCATGAAGCTCTGAAGCAAGAGCTCGACTATCTATGGCGAGAGAAACGCCCTGACACCACGCGTAAGGTGACCTGGGCCGCGTCGCTGGGTGATCGCAGCGAAAACGCGGACTATCAGTACAACAAGAAGCTGCTGCGGGAAATTGACCGGCGCGTCCGATACCTGCGCAAGCGCCTGGAAGATGTTCGAGTGGTGGCCTATTCGCCCGAGCAGGAAGGGAAAGTGTTTTTCGGGGCTTGGGTCGAGATCGAAAACGAGGCGGGGGAGATCAAGAAATTCAGAGTCGTGGGCTACGACGAAATATATGGTCGCAACGATTACATCTCGATCGACTCGCCAATGGCTCGCGCGCTTTTGAAAAAGGAAGTCGGCGATGAGGCGGTTGTCCACACACCCAGCGGAGAGGTGTTGTGGTGGATCAACGAGATTTTTTACGAAGCAAAGTAGGGATTTTCTCAGCCGGTGTGCGTCCGCGCTTCACCTTCGTGAAGATCCGCGCGGACGATGTCAGCCGAGTATTCAGCCCTCCCGCAAGACTGTCAGGGGGCTGGCATTCAGTGCACGGCGAGTGCCAAACACACCGGCCCCGCCTATCAGCACCGCACCAATCAATGGCAGCAGCAACAGCCATGGATGTGGATGCCATGGCAGATCCAGCGCGTAACGGTAGAGCACCAGGCTCACCACCTCCGATCCCAGCGCCGCCAGCAGGCCGCTGACCGCACCCAGCAAACCGAACTCGATTCGCCGGGCCTTGACCAGCAATTGACGCTCTGCGCCCAGCGCCCGCAACAACGCACCCTGGCGGATGCGCTCATCGAGCGTCGCCTGCAAACCGGAAAACAATACGGCCATGCCAGCCGCCAGGACAAACAGCAGCACATACTCCACCGCCAGGGTGACCTGGGCGAGGATGCTGCGCAGCTGCGCCAGCAACGCCTCGACTTGCAGGATGGTGACCGCCGGAAAGCTGCGGGACAGATCGACGATCTGCTGATCATGACCGGCCGACAGATAGAAGCTGGTCAGATAAGTCGCTGGCAGATCCTTCAACGTGCCCGGCTGGAAGATCATGAAGAAGTTCGGCTGGAAGTTGTCCCAGTTGATTTCCCGCAGGCTGGTGACTTTCGCTTCACGATTCACCCCACCCACGGTGAAGACCAGATGGTCGCCCAGCTTGAGTTTCAAACTCTCCGCAACCTTGCCTTCGACCGATACCCCTGGAATTTCATCGGATGGCTGCTCGGACCACCAGTTGCCTGCGGTAATCCTGTTCCCCGCCGGCAAGTCCGCAGCCCAGGTCAGACTGAGATCGCGCTGTATGGCTCGATCCCCCGCCGATTCCTTGGTGACGATCTGCTGCACCGGTTCGCTGTTGATGCTGATCAGGCGTCCCGGCACCACCGGGTACAGCGGTGCCGATTGCGCTGATAGTGAAATCAAGCGATCAATGAACGCCTGTTTGTCCGCTGGCAGGATGTTCAAAGCGAAATAGTTCGGGGCGTTTTTCGGTAGCTGATTCTGCCACGTGTCCAGCAACTCACCGCGCAACAGGGCGATCAACGCCATCGACAGCAGGATCAGGCCGAATGCCAGGGATTGTCCGGCGGCTGCCAGCGGATGACGCAGCAATTGACCCAGCCCGAGGCGCCATGGCAACGAAGCACGGGCGAGCAAGCGTCGCAGGCTTTTGAGCAGCAGCAACAACAAGCTGCCCAGCACCAGTGCCGCGATCACGCCGCCGCCGAGCAGTGCGAAAGTCAGCACAAGATCCAGGCTCAAGCGCCACATGATCAGACCGAGGGCGCCCAGTGCTGCGCCGTAGATCATCCAGGTGCTCGAAGGAATCGGCAGCAGATCCCGGCGCAATACCCGAAGGGGTGGAACCCGGCCCAATGCCGCCAGTGGTGGCAAGGCAAAACCGGCCAATGCAACCAGTCCGGTGCCGATCCCGGCGATGGCGGGAAACAGGCCACCCGGCGGTACGTCGCTGGGCAGCAAGTCATGCAGCAAGGCAAACAGCCCAAGTTGCGCCAGCCAGCCAATAAAAGCTCCAGTGATGCTGGCGAGCAATCCCAGAACGGTCAGCTGCAAACTGAACAGCACCATGGTTTCCCGGCGGGACAACCCCAGGCAGCGCAACAGCGCGCTGGCATCGAATCGACGCGTGGCAAAGCGTGTCGCCGACAGGGCCACAGCGACACCGGCCAACAGCACCGCCACCAGGCTCGCCATGTTCAGGTAGCGCTCGGCCTTGCCCAGGGCGCCACCAATCTGCCGGTTGCCATCGCGGGCATCCTGAATGCGCTGGTTGGCCGCGAGGCCAGGCTTGATCAGTTGACGATAGGTTTCAAGGGCCGAGGCATTGCCGCGCCAGAGCTCGCGGTAACTGACCCGGCTGCCGGGTTGTACCACGCCGGTGGCGGCGAGGTCTTCGAGGTTGATCAGGACCCGTGGCGTCAGGCTGTAGAAGTTGCCGGCGCGGTCGGGTTCGTAGGTCAGTACTCGTGTCAGTGTCAGGGTTTTCATGCCGACATCGATGCTGTCGCCGATCTTCAGGTTCAGCGCGGTCAGCAGGCGGCCCTCGACCCAGGCTTCACCGGGTTTCGGACCGCCTCCAGACTCCTCCGGAGCGAACGGGGCGGGGGCGCTTTTCAGCTCGCCACGTAACGGGTAAACGGCATCGGCGGCCTTGATGCTGGACAGCTGAATACCGTTGTCAGTGGCTATGACGCTTGAGAACTCCACCACTTGTGCGTGTTCGAGTCCCAGTTCAGTGCCGCTTTTAATTTGTTCGGGGCGAGCCGGAGAACTGCCTTCCAGCAGCAGGTCGGCGCCGAGAAACTCGGTGGCGCGCAGCATCATGGCGCCGTTGAGACGGGCGCCGAAGTAGCCAATGGCGGTACTCGCCGCCACCGCCACGAGCAAGGCGAAGAACAACACGCGCAATTCACCGGCGCGGGCATCGCGCAGCAATTGGCGAATGGCGAGACTGAACAGGCGCAACAGCGGCAAACGTGCCATCAAGGCTCCAGAGGGGCGACCAGCAGGCCGGCTTCAAGGCGGATCAGGCGCCGGCAGCGATGTGCCAGGCGCTCATCGTGGGTGACCAGTACCAGGGTCGTGCCGCGTTCCTTGTTGAGTTCGAACAACAGATCGCTGATGCGCTCGCCGGTGTGGCTGTCGAGGTTGCCGGTGGGTTCGTCGGCGAACAGCACGTCGGGTTCGGCGGCAAACGCCCGGGCAATGGCCACGCGCTGCTGTTCGCCGCCTGACAGCTGGCGAGGGGAGTGGGTCAGGCGTTGGCCGAGACCGACCCGCTGCAGCAGTTCGGTGGCGCGTCCACGGGCATCTTTGCGGCCGTCGAGCTCCAGGGGCAGCATGACGTTTTCCAGCGCGTTGAGACTGTCGAGCAACTGGAAGGACTGGAACACGAAGCCGACGTGCTCGGCGCGGATGCGCGCACGCTGGTCCTCGTCGAGATTGCTCAGGGCTTGCCCGGCCAGGGTGACTTCACCGCTGCTCGGCAGGTCGAGGCCGGCGAGCAGTCCCAGCAGGGTGGATTTGCCGGAGCCCGAGGCACCGACGATGGCCAGGCTGTCGCCCTTGTTCAGTTGCAGGCTGAGTTCGTGCAGGATGGTCAGTTCACCTTCCGCGCTGGGAACCACTTTGCTAAGGTTCTTCGCGGTGAGAATGCTTGCGCCCATGGAGAATCCGATGCGTGTGTGGTTTTTGAGTGCTGGCCTGGCCTTGATGTGCATGGCCCAGAACGCAGCGGCGGGTACAGTCCTGATCGTTGGCGATAGTATCAGCGCCGGTTTCGGGCTGGATACCCGGCTGGGGTGGGTGTCGCTGCTTGAGCAACGGCTCAAGCGCGAAGGTTTTAACGATAAAGTGGTCAATGCATCCATCAGCGGCGACACCAGTGCCGGAGGTCAGGCGCGGCTGCCGGCGCTGCTTGCAGAGCATAAGCCGAAGCTGGTCATCCTTGAGCTGGGCGGCAATGACGGGTTGCGCGGACTGCTGCCAACGCAATTGCAACAAAATCTTGCGTCGATGATCGACAGCTCCCGTGCCAGCGGCGCCAAGGTGTTGTTGCTCGGCATGCAGCTGCCCCCCAACTACGGTGCGCGTTACACCAAGGCATTCGCTGATGTCTTCAGCAATGTCGCCAGTGAAAAAAACATCCCTCTGGTGCCATTTTTCCTCGACGGCGTGGGCGGTCATCCCGAGCTGATGCAGGCTGACGGTATCCACCCGGCGGCCGGGGCCCAGGACAAGTTGCTGGAAAATGTCTGGCCTACCTTAAAACCGCTGTTATGACACTTTTCTAGGCGCGGGCTTTCGGCTAATGTGGCGCCCCCGATTTGGAGCCCCCGATGCCGCGTCCCGCCTGGTCCCTATTTTCCTACCAACTGATCGAGCCTGACGAACAGCTGGATCTGTTCGCCTGCCAGGAAGTGCGGGTGCATCTGGTGACCCGACAGCTGGAGCTGGGTGGCTCTGCGGACCGGACCTTATGCGGCAGCCTGTTGCCGGCGCAGCCACGCTGGTCGAGCGTCGATCGCCGGGTGTTCCAGGACCACCGCCTGTGCTCGTTGTGCCGGGCGATTCTCGAGTCACAAAAGCGCGGCACTTCGCCGATCTGGCCGGAGCTGCGGTTTGAGCTTTGAGCCTCAAAGATAGCAAGCTATCGGCTAGCTCCCCGAAATAACCGGCGGCGGTGTACAATCCGATTCTTATACCCCTGTTGATCATGCGAAGGATTTTCCGGATGTTGCCGCGCTTTCCTGCCGTCACCCGCTGCCTGTCTCTTGCCGCCCTGTGTGTGGCCGGTCCCGTTGCTGCATTGGAGTTTCCCCTGCCACCGCCCGGTGAGGACATCATCGGTCAGGTACAGGTGATCAAGGCCAAGTACGAAGATACCTTCGCCGACCTGGGCACCACCTACGATCTGGGCTACTCGGAAATGGTCGCGGCCAACCCGGGCGTTGATGCCTGGTTGCCGGGCGCCGGCACCGAAATCGTGCTGCCGACCCGTTTCATCCTGCCGCCAGGCCCTCGTGAAGGCATCGTCATCAACCTGGCTGAATACCGCCTTTACTATTACCCGAAAGGCAAGAACGTGGTGTACACCTTCCCGCTGGGTATCGGGCGTGAAGGCTGGGGCTCGCCGATTGCCCACACCACGATCACTGCCAAGACACCGAACCCGACCTGGACGCCTCCGGCGTCGATCAAGGCCGAGCACGCCGCCGATGGCGACCCGCTGCCCAACGTAGTGCCGGCAGGTCCGGATAACCCCCTGGGGCCGTTCAAGTTCACCCTGGGTACTCCGGGCTACCTGATTCATGGTTCGAACAAGAAGTTCGGCATCGGCATGCGCACCAGCCACGGTTGCTTCCGCATGTTCAACAACAACGTGCTGGAAATGGCCGGCATGGTGCCGGTGGGCACTTCGGTGCGCATCATCAACGATCCGTACAAGTTTGGTGTGAGTGGCGGCAAGGTTTATCTGGAAGCGCACACGCCACTGGACGACAAGGGCAACCCGTCGGTGGTCGACAAGCACACCTCGGTGATCAACGCCATGCTCAAGCGTGAGGACATCACCAACAACCTGCGCATGAACTGGGATGTAGTGCGTGACGTGGTCGCCGCTGAAGATGGTTTGCCGGTGGAAATCGCGGTACCGAACACCACCGCTCCTATGG
Organism: Pseudomonas putida; assembly: GCF_003228315.1. Taxonomy (NCBI): domain Bacteria; kingdom Pseudomonadati; phylum Pseudomonadota; class Gammaproteobacteria; order Pseudomonadales; family Pseudomonadaceae; genus Pseudomonas; species Pseudomonas putida. The sequence goes on along the minus strand of NZ_CP029693.1, from coordinate 2,515,253 downwards.
TGAGCAGTGCACCGCTGGATCCGCTGCAGTAACGCTTGAAAAGAACCCGCCGATGCTTGCCGCGTCGGCGGGTTTTTTTATGCCTGCAGGAAACCACGGGCAATAAAAAAGCCGACCCAAGAATGGGTCGGCTTGATAACAATCCCGAAGGACTATTATTACTTGCGGCTAGCTTTTTCCAGCATGCGCAGAGCACGCTCGTTAGCTTCGTCAGCAGTTTGCTGTGCTTTTTGAGCAGCAGCCAGAGCTTCGTCAGCTTTGCGGTAAGCTTCGTCTGCACGAGCTTGGGCGCGAGCTGCTGCGTCTTCAGTAGCGGTCAGACGTGCTTCGGTTTCTTTCGATGCGCTGCTGCAACCGGTAGCCAGAACTGCGGCCAGAGCCAGAGCAGAGAATTTCAGAACGTTGTTCATCGTGTTCCCCTTCAAGGACTTTCTATTAAGTGGCTTTCTCCTCCGATTGAGGAAATAGCCGGCGTACATACTACCCATTACTTGTCGTAAGTAAACTGACATAAAGCAGGAAGCCAAAAAAATTGTAGGCGTTGATTCTTTTTCGAGCAACTTTTAACTGCGCTGTTTAAAAAATATTCAGCTGTGAGCCCCGAGATGAGCGAGCCGGCGAGGAAAAGTTCCGCGCCTAAACAGCTGTTTTTTCCAGTCTTTACTAAAGTGTGTCTAGATGGTTTCGTCTACACTTTCGTTCGGATTTTGCGCGATGCCTCTCATATCTTTCTCCATGTTCTGGTGACTTTAAACACGGGGGCACGTCTTAAGTCTCAACATCCGGCAATGATCAGGCTGTCGACCTTGTGTGACATTCGGTCGAGCCGTTCCTGCGTAACCCGGAGCAGCACCCGCCAACCCGGCTGATGACGAGCGCACCTTGAGCATTTTCGCCAATGGTGCCTACTATTTGTACGTGCTCGGTTGCGCGAGATCGGTGTAGCTCTTCTCGGTGTCCATTGAGGCACGGGGTGGCGTAGTTGTTCCTTCGCCGGGAAAACATCGGTAAGGTAGGGGTCGCAATTAAAGACCCGCGAGGAGTAGTGATGAGCGAGGCGTTGTCCATCCACCATGACCAGGCTGGTCATCAGTTCGAGACCAATGTGGACGGTCATCGTGCCTACCTGACTTATATGGATCTGGGGAAACAGACCCTGGATATCTACCGCACCTTCGTGCCCAACGCATTGCGCGGTCGCGGCATCGCAGCAGCACTGACCGAGAAGGCGCTGGAGTACGCCGAGGAAATGGGCTACACCGTCATTCCCTCGTGCTCCTATGTCGAGCGCTACATGGAGCGCCACCAGCGGCATGCGGCCAAGCTGAGCCAGTGACCTTCAGCAAAACGAACACATAAAAAAACGCCGGGCTTGCCCGGCGTTTTTTTGTCTGCGTTTTTTGCCTTGGCGACGATCAGGTGCGGTCGCGCTTGGGCAGGACATCCTTGAGCTTGGCATGCATGCTGCGCAAGGTGTTCTCGGTGGCCGTCCAGTCGATGCAGGCATCGGTGATCGACACGCCGTACTGCAAGTCGGCGAGGTCTTTTGGAATGGCCTGGCAACCCCAGTTCAGGTGGCTCTCGACCATCAGGCCGATGATCGACTGGTTGCCTTCGAGGATCTGGTTGGCGACGTTCTCCATCACCAGCGGCTGCAGGGCCGGATCCTTGTTCGAGTTGGCGTGGCTGCAGTCGACCATGATGTTCGGCTTGATCTTCGCCTTGTTCAGTGCCTGCTCGCACAGCGCGACGCTGACCGAGTCATAGTTCGGCTTGCCGTTGCCGCCGCGCAGCACGACGTGACCGTAGGCGTTGCCCTTGGTGGTCACGATCGATACGCCACCTTCCTGGTTGATGCCCAGGAAGCGGTGAGGGCTGGAGACCGATTGCAGGGCGTTGATCGCCACGGTCAGGCCACCGTCGGTGCCGTTCTTGAAGCCGACTGCGGAGGACAGGCCGGAAGCCATTTCACGGTGAGTCTGGGATTCGGTGGTACGCGCGCCGATGGCCGACCAGCTGATCAGGTCCTGCAGATACTGCGGGGAGATCGGGTCGAGGGCTTCGGTGGCGGTTGGCAGGCCCATTTCGGCCAGGTCTAGCAGCAGCTTGCGACCGATGTGCAGGCCATCCTGGATCTTGAACGAGTCGTCCAGATACGGGTCGTTGATCAAGCCTTTCCAGCCGACGGTGGTGCGCGGCTTCTCGAAATACACGCGCATCACCAGATACAGGGTATCGGACACTTCGGCGGCGAGGACCTTCAGGCGCTCGGCGTACTCGTGGGCGGCCTTGATGTCGTGGATCGAGCAAGGCCCGATGACGACGAACAGGCGGTGGTCGGTGCCATCAAGAATGTTGCGAATGACTTCGCGGCCCTTGGTGACGGTGCGCAGCGCGGCGTCGCTCAGAGGGATGTCACGCTTGAGCTGATCGGGGGTGATCAGCGTCTCGTTGGAAGAGACGTTAAGGTCGTTGATCGGTAAATCAGCCATCGTTTACTCGTCAGGTCACGGGTGCAGGCCGCCAGCGAACCCGCGCGGCGGAGCACAGCAAATTAAGCGCGTCGGGGAGCCGAACCTTAGCGCGTTACACCGTGGCTCGACAATGGGCAGACGCCGGTTCAGGCGGCTTTGACCCTGAGTTTTCGCCCTTTGGCAGGCAAACCGGCATCAATGCCTATTCCAGCACCGGTTGTGCAAACGCTTTGCGTACGGTTTCGTGGGAAAACTCGTCGGCATGTTGCTGGACCCATTCCAGCGCCCGCGCCTGGACTTCCTGCAAGTCATCGTGGACGTCGTGCTGGCGGCAGTAACGCTCTATCCGGCACACCTGTTCGCCCATACGGGCACTGAAAAGGGTCTGCTCGTCGACGAAGGCAATGCCTACCAGATAGCCGTGCTTGCGGCGCAGGCACCAGGCCACATAGCCGAGAAAGCGCATGTCGGGGTTCAGGGTCGGCATGCGCACCTCCAGGGCCGTACCGTGGCGCCAGGCACGGTGATAATTGCAAGCCACGCCCCCGAGGCTGATAGTGTGCAGCTGTTGCCGTGAAATGCATTCGGGCTTGAGTAGCGTCAATTCCACGGGTACATCGTCAGGATGAGGAATAAAACGTCCCATGAACACGGACTCCATGTGTCGGCCATCTGACATTATTTCCCCCAGTATAGTGGTCGAATCGGAACTGACCGATTTTGACGCCGACCAGCGGCTCCTGACGATGAACGGCACCTCGCTGGTGATATTCACCAGTGTCGGCTGTTCAAGTTGCCGATTTGCCCGCGAGCAATTGCCGGCACTCGATCTGGCGGTCGATCGACTGTGCTGGATAGATGCCGGGAACAACGGCGGGGTGGTCGAGCGATATCAGGTCTTTCATTTGCCGGCGCTCTTTTTGGTAGGCGACGGTGAGTTCTTTGGAGCATTGCATTCGCGCCTGACCGCGACCGAACTCAATCGGGCGATCCGTCAGGCACTGAGTCGAACAGCAGAGGAGTTGCCATGATGGGGGCAGTTGCCAAACCGACAATCGGGATTATCGGGACCGGTGCAATCGGTGGTTTCTACGGGTTGATGCTGGCGCGCGCCGGGTTCGATGTGCATTTCCTGTTGCGCAGTGAGTTTTCCGCGGTGGCCGAACACGGGCTGCAATTGCACAGTGCGGCGCACGGTGCGCTGTCATTGAATCCGGTGCAGGCCTATTCGGCGGCCGAAGACATGCCGCCCTGCGACTGGCTGCTGGTGGGGGCAAAAACCTCCAGTAACACAGACCTGGCACCGGTCATCCTTCAGGCCGCGGCGCCGAATGCCAAGGTACTGTTGTTGCAAAACGGTCTTGACGTCGAAGACAGCCTGCGTGAGTTGTTGCCCGATTCACTGCATGTGCTGGGCGGCCTCTGCTATATCTGTGTCCATCGCGAAGCACCTGGAGTCATCACCCACCAGGCGCTGGGCGCGGTGCATGTCGGCTACCACAGCGGTCCGGCCACCGACGGTGCGCAGCGCACCGCGATTGTCGAGGAGGGCGTCGAACTGTTTCGCCGTGCCGGCATCGATTCACAGGTCATGGCGAACCTGCACCAGGCGCGCTGGCTGAAACTGGTCTGGAATATTCCGTACAACGGTCTGTCGGTGTTGCTGGGGGCGAGCACCACGCCGTTGATGGCGGACACCGACAGCCGCGAGCTGATCAAGGCGCTGATGGCCGAAGTGGTTCAGGGGGCCATAGCCTGCGGCCACGAGGTGCCGGCCGGTTATGCCGAGCATTTGTTCATGATGACCGAGAAAATGCCCGACTATTGGCCGAGCATGTACCACGATCATCTGCACAAGCGACCGCTGGAGTTGGACGCCATTTATGCGCGGCCACTGGCGGCGGCAAAGGCCGCGGGTTGCGAACTGCCGAGAATCGAGGCGTTGTATCGCAGTCTGGGTTTTATCGATCGACGCAACCGCTGAGTCGATCCATCCGAGGGGGAAGTGCATGGCGAAGACGATCGACGACAAACTGGTGCTGGCGATTTCCTCGCGGGCACTGTTCGATTTGAGTGAAAGCCACAAGGTTTATCTGTCGAGTGGCGTCGAGGCCTACCGGCAATATCAGATTGAACACGAAGATGAAATTCTCGAGCCCGGCGATGCCTTCCCTCTGGTGCAGAAGCTCCTCAACCTCAATGCTCACCTCGGTCGCGCCCGGGTCGAGGTAATCCTGGTGTCGCGCAACAGTGCCGACACCGGCCTGCGGGTGTTCAATTCGATCGATCACTATGGACTGGCCATTTCCCGTGCAGCATTCGTCGGTGGGCGCAGTCCTTATCCCTATCTCAAGGCCTTCGGCTGCGATCTGTTCCTGTCGACCCATGCCGAAGACGTGCGCAGCGCGCTGGACGCCGGCTTTGCCGCGGCGACCATCCTGTCAGGGGGCGCCAGCCGGGCCGCGAGCGATGAATTGCGCATCGCTTTCGACGGCGACGCAGTGCTGTTTTCCGATGAATCCGAGCGCGTGTATCAGGCTGGTGGTCTGGAAGCCTTCCAGGCCAAGGAGCGCGAAGCCGCCCGCGAACCGCTGCGCGGCGGTCCTTTCAAGGGTTTCCTCGCGGCCCTCAATCTGTTGCAGCGCGAGTTTCCCGATGGCGCTTGCCCGATCCGCACGGCATTGGTCACTGCCCGCTCGGCTCCTGCCCACGAGCGGGTGATCCGCACGTTACGCGAGTGGGATATCCGCCTGGATGAGTCGCTGTTTCTCGGCGGCCTGACCAAGTCGGCCTTTCTCGAAGCCTTCGCCGCCGACGTGTTTTTCGATGACCAGGCTGGTCATTGCGAGTTGGCCCGGGAGGTCGTCGCCACCGGTCATGTACCCCATGGCATAAGCAACGAGCAAAAGGTTTAAGCCCGCCGATCAACGTGTTGCGCCAAACGTCGCACTCGCCAAGGCACTGCTAAGCTGAATCAATCTCCGCCATGTTGGCATTCGAGGAGGTCATATGATTCGCTCGATGCTCTATGCCACTGACCTCGGCCTGTACGCCCCCGTGGTGATGCAACACGCCCTAGAACTGGCGCGGACCTTCAATGCCAACCTGTACGTGGTGCATGCGGTTGAACCCATGGGGCTGTTTGCCGAATCGGTACTGCAGAGCTATCTGGATGAGCAGGCGCTGAACGAATTTCACAGCCAGGGTCTGAATACGGTAATCGCTAATATCGAACAGCGCGTGCTGGACAGTTTTCGGGAGGAATTGGGAGAGGAGGGCGAGCATGACCTGGAGAGAATTCAGGCGGTACGGGTGCTGCAGGGCGATCCGGCGCAAGTGATTCTGGACCAGGCGCAGAAACTCTCCGTGGATTTGCTGATCGTAGGTAGCCATAGCCATGGTGCTGGTGCGGAAACGCCCTTGGGCCGGACCGCAGCGCGTGTGTTGCAACTGTCAAAGGTGCCGGTTTACCTGGTGCCTCTGATGCAACGTCGTCGCCAGGGGGATCGCTAGAACACGAATAGTGGCATTCTGATAAAAAGTTCTAGATTTATTCTTCAAACCATTCATATAGTTATATACCGTCGCTGATGCCCGTGGCGTCTATCTGCTTTGAGGGATACATATGAAGCTTCAACAATTGCGCTACATCTGGGAAGTGGCGCACCACGACCTCAACGTCTCCGCTACAGCCCAAAGCCTTTACACCTCGCAACCGGGCATCAGCAAACAGATCCGCCTGCTGGAAGACGAACTGGGCGTCGAAGTCTTCGCCCGCAGCGGCAAGCATCTGACCCGTGTCACCCCGGCAGGCGAGCGCATCATCACTACCGCCGGCGAAATCCTGCGCAAGGTCGAAAGCATCAAGCAGATCGCCCAGGAATTCTCCAACGAGAAGAAAGGCACCCTGTCGATCGCCACCACTCACACCCAGGCGCGCTATGCGCTGCCACCGGTGATCAGCAATTTCATCAAGCAGTACCCGGACGTTGCCCTGCACATGCACCAGGGGTCGCCGATGCAAATCGCCGAAATGGCCGCTGATGGCACCGTGGATTTCGCCATCGCCACTGAAGCGCTGGAGCTGTTTGGCGATCTGGTGATGATGCCCTGCTATCGCTGGAACCGTTGCGTCGTAGTCCCTCAGGGCCACCCGCTGACCAAGCTGTCGAAGCTGACCCTCGAAGCGCTGGCCGAATACCCGATCGTGACTTATGTGTTCGGCTTCACCGGCCGTTCGAAACTCGACGAAGCCTTCAGCCATCGTGGCTTGACGCCAAAGGTCGTGTTCACCGCCGCCGACGCCGACGTGATCAAGACTTACGTTCGCCTCGGGTTGGGCGTGGGCATCGTGGCGAAAATGGCGGTGGATACCAAACTCGATAGCGACCTGGTCGTGCTCGATGCCAGCGAATTGTTCGAGTCGAGCATCACCAAGATCGGTTTCCGTCGCGGCACCTTCCTGCGTGGCTTCATGTGCGACTTCATCGAGAAGTTCGCGCCGCACCTGACGCGCGACGTGATGGCCAAGGCCATCCAGTGCCACAACAAGCAGGAGCTGGAAGAGCTGTTCGACGGTGTCGAACTGCCCGTCCATTAATCTTTCCTAGACGACCTCGGTGACAGCAAACTGTTGCCGAGTGCCCGCCACCAGAATCTCCACCTCATCGCCTTCGAACTTGCCCAGCAGGCCTTTGCCCAGTGGTGAGCGCGGGGTGATGACGGTAATGGGTTGCCCCACCAGCTCCACCTTCAGGCCCGCCGCGTCCGGTGCAAGAAACAGCCACTGCTCGCGACCCTGTTCGTCCTCCAGGCCCAGTAGCGCACCGACCTCGATTCCCCGCCGGTCATCATAGGGGCGCAGGATCAGGTTCTGGCAAAGCGCCAGGGACTGCCGAATTTCCTCCACTCGTCTGGCTTGGCCGGCGGCCAGATAGGACGCCTCCAGTCCCAGGGTGTCGTACTTGTTTTCGGCGATGTTTTCTTCGTGAGTCGCCGTTTCATAGGCGGTCAGCGCTGCGCGTTCGGCAATGTCGAGATCGATGCGCAGCTTGTCGAGAATCAATTGGTGGACGGTATGCTTATTCATGATCAATCGCAGAATTGCAGGACATTGGTACGGCTTTTCTCGCTGGGTGCCGTCTGGTCCTGTTGCAGCCAGAACTGGCATTTGGCATTGGACAGATTACGGTTATTGCTACGGGCCTGATCGAGCCGTTGCGCCTGTTCGCTTTTGCGCAGGTTCTCTTCGTACTGTTGGAACAGCGGGCTCTGGGGAGGAATGTCAGGCACCTGCTGCACCACCGGCGGGTTGGCCAGTTGCTGCATCGCCTGGGCCACCGGCGCCAATTGCTCGTTTAACAGAAAGCGCGAGGCGAGCCAGCAGGTCAGTGCGATCGCAAGGAACCCCAGCCACATGCCGAGGGCGATGCTGCCGGTCAGTTTTGCGGCGTTGAGCTGGATCGGCAACGGGAGGCGCGGGTTGGGACGGTAGGGCATGGCTGCCTCCTGGCGGTGGGTCGCGGGCAAATGCGATTGTCGCAGAAAGATTAATCGTCGTCGGCTCTTCTGTAGGGGGGAATTTATGCGGACAATCGCTGCCTTTGCCAACGGGAGCCTGGAATGTCTCAATTGAAAACCCGCTGGGATATTTTTTGCACCGTGGTCGATAACTTCGGTGACATCGGCGTGACCTGGCGGTTGGCGCGGCAGCTGGTTGCCGAGCATGACGTGGCCGTGCGCTTGTGGGTTGATGATTTGCGCGCTTTCGAACGCATGTGCCCGGAGATTGATATCCAACTCGGTCAGCAATGGCAGCAGGGTGTCGAGGTGCGTCACTGGGGCGCCGAATGGCAGCCTGTTGAAGCGGCGGATGTGGTGATCGCCGCGTTTGCCTGCCAGTTGCCGGGCGCCTACATGGACGCCATGGCCGAGCGGCAGAAGCCGCCGCTGTGGATGAATCTGGATTATTTGAGCGCCGAGGACTGGGTGATCGGTTGCCACGGTTTGCCGTCGGTGAAGTACCGGCACGTGCAGAAAATCTTCTTTTTTCCGGGCTTCCGAGAGGGCACCGGCGGATTGCTGCGTGAAAGTGGGTTGCTCGAAAGGCGTCAGACGTTTCAGCAGGATCCCGAGGCCCAGCGCACTTTCCTGCAAGGCCTGGGGGTTGATCGTGCCCCGGGCTCACAGCTTATTTCGCTGTTTGCCTACGAAAATGCGGGACTTGCCAGCTGGCTGGATGCGCTGTCGAGCGATTCGGTGCCTACACATCTTTTGGTGCCGGAGGGACGGATCCTGGGGGATGTCGAACGCTGGCTCGGCGTGAACGACCTGACGGCCGGTGCCGTGCATGTGCGCGATGGCCTGACCATTCAGGTACTGCCGTTCGTCCGACAGGACCAGTATGACCAGTTGCTATGGTGTTGCGATTTCAACGCGGTGCGTGGCGAGGACTCGTTTGTCCGCGCCCAGTGGGCGGGCCGACCGTTGCTCTGGCACATCTATCAGCAGGAAGAAGACGTCCATCTGGACAAGCTTGAAGCCTTTCTCACGCTCTATGTGAAGGACCTTTCGGCGCCTGCGCGAGAAGCGATCAGCGGTTTATGGCGAGCGTGGAACGCTGGCGAAAAAATGACCGACCACTGGCATTCGACCCGCAAATACTGGCCAGAGCTGCAAAAACACGCCCAGGCGTGGTGTCTGGAACAGGCCTCCCGGACCGATCTTGCCGCGGCGCTGGTACAGTTTTATGTAAATTGGCTATGATACGCGGCCTAGATTTTTGTAAATCCCATCCAAATTCGGATATTCGCAATGAAAACTGGTAAAGAACTCAAACCCGGTACCGTGCTGCGTATCGACAACGATCCATGGCTGGTTCAAAAAGCTGAATTCACCAAGTCGGGCCGTAACAGCGCGATCATGAAGACCAAGCTGAAGAACCTGCTGACCGGCTACAAGACCGAAACCGTTTACGGTGCGGACGACAAGCTGGACGACGTGATCCTGGATCGCAAAGAAGCGACCCTGTCGTTCATCAGCGGTGACTCCTACACGTTCATGGACACCACCGACTACACCATGTACGAGCTGAACGCCGAAGACATCGAAGCCGTTCTGCCGTTCATCGAAGAAGGCATGACCGACGTTTGCGAAGCCGTGTTCTTCGAAGGCCGTCTGGTTTCCGTAGAGCTGCCGACCACTATCGTGCGTCAGGTTGCCTACACCGAAGGTTCCGCTCGCGGCGACACTTCCGGCAAGGTCATGAAGCCTGCCAAACTGAAGAACGGTACCGAGCTGTCGGTTGCTGACTTCATCGAAATCGACGACATGATCGAAATCGATACCCGCGAAGGCGGTTCCTACAAAGGCCGTGCGAAATAAGCACTGCTTGAGGAATGAAAAAGCCCGACCATTGAGTCGGGCTTTTTTGTGCCTGAACGAACACCTGCCCCTGTAGGAGCGAGCAGGCTCGCTCCTACAGGGGTACTGCGTTATTTCTTCAGATGTTGCTTAAGCTCTTCCGACGCCTGCAGCATCGCCGAACGAACCGCCGGCACCTGGCTCACCACGTTGAGCAAGCCGTAGTCGTGGATCATGCCGTTGTAGCGAACCGAGGTCACCGGCACACCGGCTTCGTCGAGTTTGCGAGCGTAGGCTTCACCTTCATCGCGCAGAACGTCGGCTTCGGCTGTCTGCACCAGTGCCGGTGGCAGGCCCTTGAGTTGCGCAGGGGTTGCCCGCAACGGCGAGGCGTAGATCTCGTTACGTTGCTTGGCGTCTGTGGTGTAGTTGTCCCAGAACCACTTCATCATGTTGCGAGTGAGGAAGTGCCCCTCGGCAAACTGGTTATAGGAACCGGTGTCGAAGTTGGCATCGGTCACCGGCCACAGCAGTACCTGGAATTTGATCGCCGGGGTGCCTTTGTCTTTGGCCATCAGCGCGACCACCGCCGCCATGTTGCCGCCAACGCTGTTGCCGGCCACGGCCAGGCGCTTGCCATCGACGTTGATCTCTTTACCGTGCTCGGCCACCCATTTGGTCGCGGCGTAAGCCTGGTTGATCGCCACCGGGTAGTGCGCTTCCGGCGACGGGGTGTAGTTGACGAAAACCGCCGCTGCACCCGAACCCGCCACCAGGTCACGAACCAGCCGCTCGTGGGTCGGGAAATCGCCTAATACCCAGCCGCCACCGTGGAAGAACATGAACACCGGCAACTCGCCCTTGACCCCGGCTGGCCGGACGATGGTCAGGTCCAGCGGTTGGCCATCGACCTGGATGGTCTTCTGGCTGACATCCGCTTTTGGCAGCGTCAGCTTCACCCCCGACTGCGCGCCCACCAGCACGGCGCGGGCATCCTTGGGTGTCATCTGTTCCATCGGTTTGCCGGTGCCGGCGTTCAACACGTCGAGAAAGGCCTGGGTGTTGTGTTCAACGTCGCCGGCGAATGCACTGTGGACGGACAGAGCGAGAAGGGTACCGGTCAAGACTTTGCTGAAAGTGTTCATGTTCATTTCCTGTTCGGGCCTGGTTGGACGGCTTGGCTTGGACGACGTGGCTTAGACGGTCACGTGCAGGCGCACATCGACGTTACCGCGGGTGGCGTTGGAGTACGGGCAGACCTGGTGGGCTGCGTCGACCAGGCTTTGCGCATCGGCTTGTTCGAGGCCCGGCAGGCTGATGTGCAGATCGATGTCCAGACCGAAACCGCCAGGGATCTGGCCGATGCCGACATGGGCAGTGATCGAGGCGTCGCTCGGAATGCTGCGTTTGGTCTGGCTGGCGACGAACTTCAGGGCGCCGATGAAGCAGGCCGAGTAGCCGGCAGCGAACAGTTGCTCAGGGTTGGTCGCCGCACCGCCGGCACCGCCGAGTTCTTTCGGGGTGGCGAGTTTGACGTCGAGAATGTTGTCACTGGAAATCGCACGACCGTCACGGCCACCGGTGGAAGTTGCGATTGCGGTGTAGAGAGTTTGCATGGTGAAAGCCTCGTTCGGGTTTGATTGATTTTGCGCTAAATATTTGCGCGCTAACTGAGTGCGAAATAAATGTATCGCGCTAATGTTTAGTGCGCAAGATATTTTTTCGAGAAAATTCGAAACTGACTTGCTACGGGTCTACCTGATGGGGTTGGAAGTATTGAGTTAGAGCTGTTCAGGCGAGATCGTCGGCAGCAGAATTTTTTCACCGACGGTAGAAACTGTAGGAGCGAGCCTGCTCGCGAAAAACCTGAAAACGCAGAGGTGAGTCAGGCTCCCCGCGTTATCGTTGGCCACCATCGCGAGCAGGGCTCGCTCCTACAGGGAGATGTGGGTCAGAGACTGTCCTGCAGATGCCGACGCAGCTCTTGCAGTTCCGCCTGCAGCGCCTGCAATCGCTCCAGCGTCATGCCGCTGGCGCCGAGGATGCATTGAGGAATTCCCCGCGCCTTGTCTCGCAAGCCGCGACCTTCTTCGGTGAGTTCGACAATCACCACGCGCTCGTCTTCGCGGCTTCGGGTGCGGCTGAGCAATCCTTCGGCTTCCAGGCGCTTGAGCAGCGGCGTGAGCGAGCCGGGATCGGTCAGCAGTCGTGCGCTGATTTCGCCTACCGTCAAACCGTCCTGTTCCCACAGCACCATCATCGCCAGATACTGTGGATAAGTCAGGCCCAGAGCCTGCAACAGGGGCTTGTAGACCTTGGTCATCATCAGCGAAGTGGAATGCAGGGCGAAGCAGGCCTGGTTGTCCAGCAGCAGGCCGTCGCAGTTATCCGGGGTGTCGCGTTCGGTGGTCATTTCATAGCCTTGATCAGTGATCGTCATGAATCTAGCGGGCAAATCTTTAATGCGCCAGACAATTCCGGACTAGTGGCGGTTCAGATGAGACTGCAGCACCAGGTCCCACGGCGGGATCGGGCTGAATCGGGTTTTCAGGTATTCAAGCAACAAACGGCTGCGGGCAACGGCTTGTTGTTCCAGGCGCAGGGCATAGATCCCGGCGCATTCCGGCTTGGGCAGGCCGTTTTCGCAAAACAGGGGCAACAGTTCGCCGCGCAACAGATATTCGCTGGCCAGCCAGGTCGGCAAGTGCGCAACGCCCAGCCCGGCCAGTGCGCCAAAAACCAGGGCTTCGGCGTTGTTGGCGCTCATGCGGATGCGCGACGGACGATGCAGTTGCATCTGCCCCTCACGCTCGAAGCGCCAGGCAAAGGGCGGGGCCAGGCCATCCCAGTCGACGCCGTCGTGTTCGATGAGCTGCGCTGGATCGTTCGGCATGCCCCGACGCCGCAGATAGTCCGGGCTCGCACAGGCGATACGCACGATGCTCGCCAGAGGCGTAGCCACCAGCCGGGTATCGGCCAATTGCCCGGCGCGCAGCACCAGATCGACCTTGCCCAGGTTCAGGCCCTGCATATCGACAAAACTGTCGATCAGGTGCAGTTGCACATCAAGGCCGGGGTAGAGCACCAGGAAGTCGGCGATCACCGGTGCCAGGTGCCGTCGACCGAACGCCGCCGGCGCATCCACCCGAATCAAGCCCTCGGGTGCGCTGCTCAGGGACACCGCCTCGGCCCGGGCCAGGCGCAGTTCTTCGACAATTCTCCGCGCCCGCTCGGCAAAGGCCAGTCCCGCGGGCGTGGCGCGAACCGCGTGGGTGCTGCGAATGAACAACTGGCTGCCGACGGCACTTTCGAGGCTGTCGATCCGCCGCGCCACCGCCGAAGGCGTGAGCGGATGGCGCCGCGAGGCCGCGGAAAAGCTGCCGGTTTCCAGTACATCAAGAAACAGCCCGAGTTGATCGGTCAGTTGGTTGGGATTCATGTCGCGCTCTTTGCTTGTGCGAGTTTGGCACAGCCATTGTGCGTTGCTGTGCGTTTCCCCGCTATAACCAACTGCGTAGGATGAATGCCATCACCTGACGAGAAAAATGCCGTGATTGAGTTTTTGATGTATCTGGTTTTTGGCGCAGCCCTGGGCACCCTGGGCGGTATCTTTGGCATCGGCGGCGGCCTGATTGCCATCCCGCTGCTGGGCGTCTTGTTCGGTCTGGATCAGCAGATCGCTCAAGGCACGGCATTGGTCATGGTGGTGCCTAACGTCATGCTGGCGCTCTGGCGCTATCACCAGCGCAATCGCATCGAAATGCGTCATGCCCTGCCTCTGGCCTCCATGGGCTTCTGTTTTGCCTGGTTTGGTTCGATCTGGGCCGTGGGAATTGACGCGCAAACCATGCGTATCGGCTTCGTTGCGTTCCTTGTCGCCCTTTCGGCTTACAACCTGGTGCGCATGTTCGGCGCCCGTACACCGGCGTCGGCACAGATGAAATATTCGTGGCCATGGCTGGGCGTTCTGGGGGCCGCGTCCGGCACCATGGGCGGGTTGTTTGGCGTCGGCGGGGCGGTCGTGGCGACGCCTGTGTTGACCAGCCTGTTCGGCACCACGCAAGTGGTTGCCCAAGGCCTGTCGCTGGCCCTGGCGTTACCCAGTACCGGCGTCACCCTGGTCACCTATGCCGCGCACCATCAGGTGGACTGGATGATTGGTGTACCACTGGCCATCGGCGGCCTGCTGAGCATCAGTTGGGGCGTGAAGGTCGCCCATGCCATGCCCGAGCGCCTGCTGCGTGCGCTGTTCTGCGGCTTTCTGGTGCTTTGCGCGGTGATGCTCGCCTTTAAAGTTTGAAACCGTCGACGATATGTTCGGCCAGGCATTCGGTGATGGGCGACGGGTTGTGCAGATTACGCACCAGCATGATGCTGGCCTCGGGCAAGACGGGCAGGTCTTCGGCTTCACCGAGGATGCGCATGTCGGGGGTGATCAGGCTTTCCAGTTGCGCGGTCACCGCAAGGCCGGCGCTGACCACCGCCATGATCGCCGACAGGCTGTCACTGTTGTAGGCCACGCGGTAGTCGCGGCCGATCGCATCCAGCGCATTGCAGGCCCACATCCGGCAGAAACAATCACTATTGAACATTGCCAGCGGCAAGGGTGTTTGCTCATGGGCGCTGTAGCACTGCGCCTCGGCCCAGACAAAACGCTCCTTGCGCAACAACTGGCCGATTTCGCTGCCTGGCTCGCGGGTGACGATCGACAGGTCGAGGTCCTGGCGCATCAGCAATTGTTTGGATGATTCGCAGTGCACCTCGATCTGGATCAGCGGGTAGGACTGGGCAAAGCGCCGCAGGATGCCGGGCAGGAAGCGCATCACATAATCGTCTGGCGTACCGATGCGCACCGTCCCGATCATGTCCGGTTCGCGCAAGGTATTGAACACTTCACTGTGCAGTTTGAGGATGCGCCGTGCGTAGCCCAGCAGCACCTGGCCTTCGGCGGTAAGCCGCACTTGTCGGCCGTCACGCTGGAACAACTGGCGCTGCAACACGTCCTCCTCCAGTCGTTTCATCTGCATGCTGACGGCCGACTGGGTGCGATGCACCAGTTCGCCGGCGCGGGTAAAGCCACCCTGGTCGGCGATCGCGACGAAGGTGCGCAGCACTTCGGTATCGATAGTCGGGTAGCTCGACATGTATCAATCTCCGAGATGGTTGCCATCAGAAACATTTGTTGGATTGATCTTAGACCCGGCGAGAGACTGGAGCCATCCAAACGGAGGGCAACAAGATGAAAGGTCAACATGAGTTTCACGCTGCGGAAAAACACTCGGTTCATCTGATTTCCGACCTGCTGCACAAGGTCAGTCGCTGGTACGAGCTGCATCGCGAGCGCGAACTGCTGGCAAGCCTGAGCGACGAAGCGTTGAAGGACATCGGTATGAGTCGGGCGGATGTGGAGTTCGAGTCGGTCAAGCCATTCTGGAACGACCCAATGCATAAATGAGTGACCGACAACTACACAAACCAACTTCCGGTGAGGTAGGTTGCGAGCAGACAAGGAGATGCTCATGCCCGCAACACAGTCCTTATCTCTCAAACAGGCTCGGCGTCTGGCGCTGGCCGCCCAGGGATTCAACGGGCGCCAGCCGCCGGCGACGATCAAGGCGCTTCAACTCAACCGGCTGATCGACCGGCTGGGCATTCTGCAGATTGATTCCGTCAATGCACTGGTGCGCTCGCACTACCTTCCGCTGTTTTCCCGTCTCGGCAATTATCCCAGTGATCTGCTCGACCAGGCGGCCTGGAGTCAGGGTCGACGTCGCACTTTATTCGAGTACTGGGGCCATGAGGCCTCGCTGATGCCCCTGTCGCTGTACCCGATGATGCGTTGGCGCATGCAGCGCGCAATGCGCGGCGAAGACATTTATCAACAGCTGGCGCGTTTCGGCCGTGAGCAGCAGGACACGATTCACCGGGTCTTGGCCTGCGTTCAGGAGCAGGGCGCGCTGGGTGCCAGCAGCCTGTCGACGCGGCAGGAACGGGCCGGACCCTGGTGGGACTGGAGCGCGGAAAAGCACGCTCTGGAATGGCTGTTCGCCGCCGGTGAAGTGACCGTCGCCGGTCGGCGCGGGTTCGAGCGGCTCTATGATCTGCCGGAGCGGGTGATTCCCTCGGCGATCCTGACGCAACCGCAGCTCAGCGAGCCCGAGGCCCAGCGCGGGTTGCTGTTGCATGCCGTGACCGCCCTGGGCGTGGGGACCGAGAAAGACCTGCGTGACTACTTTCGGTTGAATCCTGCGGACAGTCGACCTCGTCTTGAGGAACTGGTCGAGGCGGGCGAGATGCAGATGTGTGAAGTTCAGGGCTGGCGGCAACCGGCGTATTGCCGGCCCGACGCCAGTCCACCGCGCAAGGTGGCGGCCAGTGCGTTGCTTTCGCCTTTCGATTCGCTGGTCTGGGAGCGCAGCCGCACCGAGCGCCTGTTCGATTTTCGTTATCGGCTGGAGATTTACACGCCGCAGCACAAGCGGGTGTATGGCTATTACGTGTTGCCGTTCCTGCACAACGAACGGATTGCCGCGCGGGTCGATTTACGTGCGGAACGGGCTGCCGGGCAGTTGGCGGTGCATGCGGTGCATGAGGAGGAGCTGGGGCTGGATGAGGAAGGGATGCTGGCGCTGGCGGTCAATTTGCGGCGGATGGCGGATTGGTTGGGGTTGGAGCGGGTGCAGTTGAATTGCCCGAGGGCGAGTGCGGTGAAATTGAGGGTGGCATTGGCCAATATTGATGGTGCCTGAACCTGCGCCATCGCGAGCAAGCTTTGCTCCTACAAGTTGTGCGCATCACAATCTGTAGGAGCAAAGCTTGCTCGCGATAGGGGCACTGATATTTAGCGCCGAACCTGCTTCAGTGTCTCGGCAATCAAAAACGCCAGCTCCAGCGACTGATCCGCATTCATCCGCGGGTCGCAATGGGTGTGATAGCGATCCGACAAGCCATCCTCGGTAATCGGTCGCGCACCGCCGATACATTCGGTCACGTTCTGCCCGGTCATCTCGATATGGATGCCGCCGGCATAGCTGCCTTCCGCCTGGTGAACCTGGAAGAACTGCTTCACTTCACCAAGAATCTGCGCGAAATCCCGGGTCTTGTAGCCGCTGCTGGCCTTGATGGTGTTGCCGTGCATCGGGTCCGAACTCCACAGCACTTGCTTGCCTTCACGCTGCACGGCGCGAATCAGTTGCGGCAAGTGATCGCCGACCTTGTTCGCACCCATCCGCGCAATCAGGTTCAGACGGCCCGGATCGTTTTCCGGGTTGAGAATGTCGATCAGGCGGATCAGGTCGTCGGTGTTCATGCTCGGGCCGACCTTGACCCCGATCGGG
The DNA here is from genome assembly GCF_003228315.1 of Pseudomonas putida. Taxonomy (NCBI): domain Bacteria; kingdom Pseudomonadati; phylum Pseudomonadota; class Gammaproteobacteria; order Pseudomonadales; family Pseudomonadaceae; genus Pseudomonas; species Pseudomonas putida. The sequence goes on along the minus strand of NZ_CP029693.1, from coordinate 2,498,080 downwards.
TTGTTCACCCCGCGCAGGAATTCGACGTGGGCGCCGTCGAGCTGACGGGTGCGGTCGCCGATCCACAGCATATGGGCCGAGCAGTCGTAGTAATCGTTGGTCAGGCTGTCGCGACGCACGAAGGCTTCTTCGTAGTTCAACAGCAGCGCTTCGTGGGCGGTGAAGAAACTGGTCTCGCGCAGTTGCGGCGAACTGTCCATGCCGCAGGCGCGCATGAACGCCAGGGTTTCATCGATGCGATCGGCCAGGTGGCTGTATTTCTCGGCCAGCGCGGAGTTGGCGATGAAATCCAGATTCCACTTGTGCACCTGATGCAGGTCGGCAAAACCGCCCTGGGCGAAGGCGCGCAACAGGTTCAGGGTGGCGGTGGACTGGTGATAGGACTGCAGCAGGCGCTCCGGGTCCGGCACGCGGCTTTTTTCGTCGAAACCGATGCCGTTGACGATATCGCCCCGGTAGGCCGGCAGGGTCACGCCGTCGATGGTTTCGTCATTGGCCGAGCGCGGCTTGGCAAATTGCCCGGCCATGCGTCCGACCTTGACCACCGGGCACCCGGCGGCAAAGGTCATGACAATCGCCATTTGCAGCAGCACCTTGAAGGTGTCGCGGATTTTCGCGGCGGAGAACTCGGCGAAGCTTTCGGCGCAATCGCCGCCCTGCAACAGAAACGCGCGACCCTGGGTCACTTCGGCAAACTGACGGCGCAATTCCCGGGCTTCACCGGCAAACACCAGCGGCGGATAACTGGCCAGGGTCTGCTCGACGTGCTGCAAATGCGCCGCATCGGGGTATTGGGGTTGTTGCTGGATCGGCAGGGCGCGCCAGCTGTCAGGGCTCCAGGGTTGGCTCATCACGGTCTCTATTGTTTTACGCTCGGATCGCCATGTTATCAGCAATTAGTGCGTGACCTGCTCCCGACGCTTGGCGGACAATCGCGCCTTTGCCGCGCCCTGTTCGCGGTGCTATCACGTCGCCGCTTTTTAAATTGAGTGCAGGGTGACGATCAGGAGACGAAATGACTGAGGAGCGCGTCGAGCATTTGCTCGCCGAGGTGCAGGACGAATTTGGCGTGATTCGTGTGCTGGAAGTGGCCGATTACCGTTTTCTCGAATTCGGAGACGCCATCGAGCAAAGCTGTGTGTTCACCGCCGACCCGAGCTGGCTCGAATACGATTACACCCGGGCGATGCTGATCGGTGCGCTGTGCCACGAACAACCGGAAAGCGCGCTGTTCCTCGGGCTTGGTGCCGGCACGCTGACCCAGGCCTGCCTCAAGTTCCTGCCGCTGGAAGATGTCGAAGCCATCGAGCTGCGTCCCGATGTGCCGCGCCTGGCGATCGAATACCTTGGTCTGGATGACGATCCGCGTCTGTACATTCGTGTTGGTGATGCCCTGGAGTTGCTCGACACCGCCGAGCCTGCGGACCTGATTTTCGTCGACCTTTACACCGATGTCGGTCCGGGCGTCGGGCATCTGGCCTGGACCTTCCTGGAGAACTGCCAGAAACGCCTGACCCCGGGTGGCTGGCTGGTGATCAACCAATGGGCCACCGACGATGGCAAGCCGTTGGGCGCCGCGTTGCTGCGCGGGCTCTATCACCGGCATTACTGGGAGTTGCCGGTGAAGGAGGGCAACGTGATCCTGATCGTGCCTTCGGAGCTGGATCAGGAGTTGGACATGCAAGGGCTGATTGCTCGGGCCGAAGCGCTGGCGCCGCGGTTGGGGTATTCATTGGAAGCGTTGATCAAGGCGATTCGCCCAGCTACTTGAGTTGTTGTCTGGTCAGGCGTCATCGCGGGCAAGCCTTGCTCCTACAGGTTTTGTGTCGCTCACTCTGTCTGAGCATGACACAAAACCTGTAGGAGCAAGGCTTGCCCGCGATTGCGATATCTCTATCGATGCAAACCTCAACAACCCTTGAAAACCCCGGGCCGCCGCTCCACCAGCGACCGAACCCCCTCCCGCGCATCTTCACTGCTCAGCAATTTCTTCACCAGCGCCGGCAACCCCTGGGCTGCGGCGGTTTCCCCTTCATAGCGTGCTTGCCGCGCGGACATCAAGGTGGCCTGAACCCCCAGCGGTGCTTGTCGGGCAATTCGCTCGGCCAGCTCGATCGCCCGTGGCAGCAAATCCTCGCTGGCCATGACTTCCTGCACCAGACCCAGGTGCAAGGCGTCGTGGGCATCGAACTCATCACCGGTCAGCATCCAGCGCATGGCATTGCCCCACCCGGCCACCTGGTGCAATCGCAAGGTGGCGCCGCCGAAGGGAAAAATGCCGCGCTGCACTTCCATCTGGGCGAAGCGGGTGTTGCTGGCGCAGAGGTTGATATCGGCGGCCAGCATCAGTTCGATGCCAATGGTCAGGCAGTAGCCCTGGGCGGCGACGATCACCGGTTTGCTGACCCTGGGGCCGGCAAATACGCCCCACGGATCGCAGCCGCCGGGCGGTGCCTGCCAGCCTTCGCTCAGGGCCGCGCTGGCGCTCGCCAGATCCAGGCCGGCGGTGAAATGCTCACCATGACCGAAGACCACCGCCACCCTTGCCTCGCTGTCGGCTTCGAACTCGCCGTAGGCCAGGCTCAATCCGTTGAGCAGGTCCATGTCGAAGGCGTTGCGCTTGGCGACCCGATCCAGGCCGATCAACAGGACATGACCGCGTTTTTCACGGCTCACACGGCTGGCGTCGAGCTCTTTCATGGAGCATTTCCTCAGGCGGAAAGGGGGAGTCGGACCGGCGGTTCGCGCGTTCCGGGTGAACCGTTTTAGCGCTGCGCCCGGCAGGGCAGGGCCTTTGAAAAATAGTCGCTGGCACGACTATCCGCAAAGCGTGTGACAGAACGCCATGCGCGGGAGTTTCCCGTTAAAAAAAGCTCCCTTTTTCGGCAAATTCCGGTATAGTGCGCGCCGGTCTTTAACCGGGCCGCGTTTAGGTAGCGCAATTCCCCGAAGTCAACTTCGGTTGCACGTTCGCTCTGCGAACTCTTCCTTGACGATTCTTTTCATTCATTCGTTTTCGCAAATCCCCGCCGACAAAGCTGCCAGGGCGACTCTTGAGTCTCAACACGGCATGCGCAGCTTTGGAGCATGGGTCTTTGCGGATGCACTTAGAGGCAGACCCATGACCCAGGAAATCGGCGGCTTCGCCGCTCTTGAACTTCATCCCAATATTGTCGCTGCAGTAGTCGCTACCGGCTATGAAGAGCCTTCGGCCATTCAGCAGCAGTCGATCCCGATCATCCTCGCCGGTCACGATATGATTGGTCAGGCGCAAACCGGTACCGGTAAAACCGCTGCCTTTGCCCTGCCTATCCTGCACCGCATTGATCCGTCCAAGCGCGAGCCGCAAGCTCTGATCCTGGCCCCAACCCGTGAGTTGGCGCTGCAAGTTGCAACCGCTTTCGAAACCTACGCCAAGCAAATGCCGGGCGTGACTGTTGTGGCTGTCTACGGCGGCGCGCCGATGGGCCCACAATTGAAAGCAATCCGTAATGGCGCACAGATCGTTGTCGCCACTCCGGGCCGTCTGTGCGACCACCTGCGTCGCGACGAAAAAGTGCTGCAGACCGTGAACCACCTGGTTCTCGACGAAGCAGACGAAATGCTCAAGCTGGGCTTCATGGACGACCTGGAAGTCATCTTCAAGGCCATGCCGGAAACCCGTCAGACCGTATTGTTCTCGGCCACCTTGCCGCAGTCGATCCGTGCCATCGCCGAGCGCCACCTGCGCGATCCGAAGCACGTGAAGATCCAGAGCAAGACCCAGACCGTTACCGCGATCGAGCAGGCTCACCTGCTGGTTCACGCTGACCAGAAGACTTCTGCCGTTCTCAGCTTGCTGGAAGTGGAAGATTTCGATGCGCTGATCATGTTCGTGCGTACCAAACAAGCGACCCTGGACCTGGCCAGCGCCCTGGAAGCCAAAGGCTACAAAGCCGCTGCGCTGAACGGTGACATTGCCCAGAACCAGCGTGAGCGCGTGATCGACTCCCTCAAGGATGGCCGTCTGGACATCGTTGTGGCGACCGACGTTGCTGCCCGTGGCCTGGACGTACCGCGCATCACTCACGTATTCAACGTTGACATGCCGTACGATCCGGAATCCTACGTTCACCGTATCGGCCGTACCGGCCGTGCCGGTCGCGAAGGTCGTGCGCTGCTGCTGGTGACTCCACGTGAGCGCCGCATGCTGCAAGTGATCGAGCGTGTTACCGGTCAGAAGGTTGCTGAAGTTCGCCTGCCGGACGCTCAAGCCGTTCTGGATGCTCGCATCAAGAAACTGACCAACAGCCTGTCGCCGCTGGTAGCTGACGCCGAGTCGACCCACGGTGATCTGCTTGATCGCCTGACCGCCGACATCGGTTGCAGCCCACGTGCCCTGGCCGCCGCCCTGCTGCGCAAGGCAACCAACGGTCAAGCGTTGAACCTGGCCGCTATCGAGAAAGAGCGTCCACTGGTGCCGAACAGCGCGCCACGTGGTGATCGTCCAGAGCGTTCCGGTGATCGTCCTGAGCGTGGTGACCGCGAGCGTCGTGCTCCGATGCCGCTGGCCGAAGGTCGTGCTCGCTGCCGTACCGCGCTGGGTGCGCGTGATGGCATCGCTGCCAAGAACCTGCTGGGCGCCATCCTCAACGAAGGTGGCCTGGCGCGTGAAGCCATCGGTCGCATCCAGGTGCGTGACAGCTTCAGCCTCGTCGAGCTGCCGGAAGATGGCCTGGAGAAGTTGCTGACCAAGCTGAAGGACACTCGCGTTGCCGGTAAGCAGCTGAAACTGCGTCGCTACCGCGAAGATTGATCCGCTTTCGGGCTGATTGATCGAGCATAAAAAATCCCCGACTGGTTCGGGGATTTTTTTTGCCCTGAAAAGATCAGCCGAAACGGTAGATATCCATCCCCAGCGCGCCCATGGTGAATCCCTTGTGGGCCACGCTGAAATCTCCCCCTGCGGCACGGGCAAAGTACAGCGGCAGCAAATGCTCGTCGCTGGGGTGGTTACGCACCGCGTTTGGCGCTTGCTGGCGATAGTCATGCAAGGCCGCTTCATCATTGGCCGCCAGCTTTTCTATCATCCAGTCGCGAAACACCTTGGCCCAGGGTTCGACAGTCTCCGGTCCGGCGTGCCAGTCCAGCTCCCGCAGGTTGTGGGTAATGCTGCCCGAGCCGATCAGCAGCACGTCATGGCCGCGCAGGCTGTTTAGCGCATGCCCGACACGGGTTTGCAAGGCAGGGCCGCCGCGGGTCGGCAGGGACACCTGGACAATCGGAATATCGGCCTGTGGATACATCAATTTCAGCGGCACCCAGACGCCATGGTCGAATGGCCGCTGAGGGTCGAGACGGGCAGGCAGTTCTGCGGCGCCAAGCAGTTCGACGACTTCGGCGGCGAGCTGTGGGTTGCCGGGCGCGGGGTACTGCACTTCGAACAGTGCTCTTGGAAAACCCCCGAAGTCGTGCCAGGTCTCGGGTCTGGGATTGGCGCTGACCAGCAACTCATGGCTCTCCCAGTGCGCGGAAACAATCACGATGGCTTTGGGCTTCGGCATTTGCGCCGCGAGACGGGCGAGAGCCGGCCCGCTGGCTCCGGGTTCCAGGGCCAGCATCGGGGAGCCATGGGATATGTACAGGCTGGGGAACATGAATGCGCTCCTGAGAGTTAAGATGCACCATCTTCAGTCAGATCATTGATCTAAATCTAATATAAGTTTTAGGGTGTTTTGATCGAATTTTGAGGTTAATTATGCAGCCGGAGTTTTGGCACAAGAAATGGGCGTCGAATCAGATCGGTTTTCACCTGCCGCATGTGAACCCTCATCTGAAACGGTTCTGGCAACAGCTGGATCTGGAGGACGGGGCTCGGGTGTTGGTGCCGCTGTGTGGCAAGAGCCTGGATCTGTTGTGGCTGGCTCATCAGGGGCATGAAGTCCTGGGAATCGAGCTGTCGGAGAAAGCCGTGGAGGATTTCTTCGCCGAACATGGCTTCGATCCCGCCATCAGCGAACAGGGGCCGTTCAAGGTCTACCGGGCAGGTTCGATTGAGCTGTGGTGCGGGGATTTCTTTGCGCTGACTGCCGGTGATGTGGCTGATTGCTCCGCGCTTTATGACCGTGCCGCGCTGATTGCATTGCCGCAGGCGATGCGCGAGCGCTATGCGGAGCATTTGAAACGGATATTGCCCAGGGAGTCCAGTGGGCTGTTGATCACGCTCGATTACGACCAGGAACAAATGCCCGGACCGCCATTTGCCGTGCTCGATGATGAAGTGCAGCGGTTGTTTGCAGCTTCGTGGGTGTTGAAGGTGCTTGAGGACCAGGATGTCCTGAGCGAGAGCGGGAAGTTTCTGGAGGCTGGTGTAACGCGGCTTGAAGAGCGGGTTTATCGGGTTTCCAGTCGCTGATTGGCGTTGATTGTTCTGGCCCTTCGCGAGCAGGCTCGCTCCCACATTGGATTTGTGTTTCGCACAGCCCCTGTGGGAGCGAGCCTGCTCGCGAAGGGGCGAGAGTGATCACCCCCTAATCAACAGATAAATAAAAAGGCCCGCATCGCTGCGGGCCTTCTTGTTTACTCCTGAGCTATTCAGCCCCGGCGACGCGCCAGTGCATCGATGCGCTCTTCCAGCGGCGGGTGGCTCATGAACATGCGTGCCAGCCCCTGTTTGATGCCACCGTTGATGCCAAAGGCGTTCAGGGTGTCGGGCATGTGCACTGGCAGACCCTGTTCCGCACGCAGGCGCTGCAAGGCGCCAATCATTGCGGCGGTGCCGGCCAGGTTGGCTCCGGCTTCATCGGCGCGGAATTCCCGTTTGCGCGAGAACCACATGACGATGGCACTGGCCAGGATACCCAGGACCAGTTCGGCAAAGATGGTTGCCACGTAGTAGGCCATGCCCTGGCCTTCTTCATTCTTGAAGATCACCTTGTCGACGAAGTTGCCGATGATCCGTGCAAAGAACATCACGAAGGTGTTCACCACGCCCTGGATCAGCGCCAGGGTCACCATGTCGCCATTGGCCACGTGGCCGATTTCGTGGGCCAGAACAGCTTTCACCTCATCCGGAGAAAAACGTTCGAGCAAGCCCTGGCTGACCGCGACCAGAGCATCGTTCTTGTTCCAGCCGGTGGCGAAGGCGTTTGCCTCGTAGGCCGGGAAAATCCCGACTTCGGGCATCTTGATCCCGGCTTCACGGGACAGTTGCTCGACGGTTTGCAGCAGCCATTGCTCGTGACGAGTACGTGGTTGGGTGATGATCTGCGTGCTGGTGCTCATCTTCGCCATCCACTTGGAGATGAACAGCGAGAACAGGGAACCGGCGAAACCAAAGACCGCACAGAAAATCAGCAGCTGATTGAGGTTCAGATCAACCCCGTTGGCCGCCATGAACCCGTTGAAGCCGAAAAGGCTCAGGGTGATGCTGGCAATCAGCACGACCGCAAGGTTAGTGGCCAAGAACAGCAGGATGCGCATCATGGTTGTAGAAATCTCCTTTTGCTTAAGATGTAGCGTACTGCGGGGTATATAAGGTGATGCACCGGGGTATTCAACCGAGTGACTATTTCAAACTGTGTCCTACAGCAACAGCTTAGCTGCTTGCAGGACATTTCCGAGGTTTGCCGGGGAAGAGGTCGCGTGTCGACACTCGTCCCAAACCCTGCGCTTGTTGGGTGCGTACGATCGACAGGCTTTAAGTCGAGGGGTAAGACGGCGGGGCGTAAGCATATGTTGCTGAATGAATCACCGTGCGACAGGGGAGGCGTCGCACGGTGACGGGTCAGTTACTGACGATAGGACTTGAGGAAGTTCCCAATGCGTCCGATGGCCATTTCCAGGTCATCCACTCGCGGCAAGGTGACGACGCGGAAGTGGTCCGGCCAAGGCCAGTTGAACGCCGTACCCTGCACGATCAGCAGCTTTTCGGAGAGCAGCAGGTCGAGGACGAACTTCTCGTCGTTGTGAATCGGGCAGACTTTCGGATCGATGCGCGGGAACGCATACAGCGCACCCATTGGTTTGACGCAGCTGACGCCCGGAATGTCATTGAGCAATTCCCAGGTGCGGTTGCGCTGTTCAAGCAGTCGCCCTGGCGGCAGCACCAGATCATTGATGCTCTGATAACCACCCAGTGCGGTCTGGATCGCATGCTGGCTCGGCACGTTGGCGCACAGGCGCATGTTGGCCAGCATGTCGATGCCTTCGATATAGCTCTGGGCGTGGTGTTTCGGCCCGGAGATGGCGATCCAGCCGGAACGGAAACCGGCTACGCGATAGGATTTGGACAGGCCGTTGAAGGTCAGGCACAGCAGGTCCGGGGCCAGGGAGGCGGTGCAGATGTGCACGGCGTCGTCGTACAGGATCTTGTCGTAGATCTCGTCGGAGAACACTACCAGGTTGTGCTGGCGCGCCAGCTCCAGCATGCCCAGCAGGACTTCCTTGGAGTACACCGCGCCGGTCGGGTTGTTCGGGTTGATGATCACCAGCGCCTTGGTGTTCGGCGTGATCTTGGCCTTGATGTCAGCCAGGTCCGGCCACCAGTTGGCCTGTTCGTCGCACAGGTAATGCACCGGATTGCCGCCCGACAGGCTCACGGCGGCGGTCCACAACGGGTAGTCCGGCGCTGGCACCAGCACTTCGTCGCCGTTGTTGAGCAGGGCTTGCATCGACATCACGATCAGCTCGGAAACACCGTTGCCCAGGTAGATGTCTTCAATGCCGACACCCTCGACCTGCTTCTGCTGGTAGTACTGCATGACGGCCTTGCGCGCGCTGAACAGGCCCTTGGAATCGCTGTAGCCCTGGGCGGTCGGCAAGTTGCGGATCACGTCCTGGAGGATTTCGTCCGGCGCTTCGAAACCAAACGGCGCAGGGTTGCCGATGTTCAGCTTGAGGATGCGATGGCCTTCCTCTTCCAGGCGTTTGGCGTGCTTGAGCACCGGGCCGCGAATGTCATAGCAGACGTTGGCGAGCTTGTTCGATTTGCTGACCTGCATGGCGATGTGTTCCCGAAAATGAACGATCCAGGCGGCGTGTGAACAACCGCTCTGGGAATCCTGCGTAATCTCACAGGCCTGACGCCTTGAGAATCCGTTTGAATGCGCGTGGTCCGGCTGCCAGACTGGCGTTTTGACGAGGCGCAATCATACGTGCCGCCCGATCCGTGGAAAAGGTACAGATCGGGCTTTTTCAGCCGCCGAGGTGTGATGATGGAAAAGTTGGAAAAAACCCTGGAAGAATGGAAAGCCATGCTCGACCCCGAGCAGTACAACGTGTGCCGCCTCAAGGGCACCGAGCGCCCGTTCTCCGGTAAATACAACGACAGCAAGGTCGACGGTATCTACCACTGCATCTGCTGCAACGAGCCGCTGTTTGACTCCAAAACCAAGTTCGATTCCGGTTGCGGCTGGCCGAGTTTCTATGCGCCGATTGGCGACAGCGCCATGACCGAAATCCGTGACGTCAGCCACGGCATGATCCGCACCGAAGTGGTCTGCAGCAAATGCGACGCGCACCTGGGTCACGTGTTCCCTGATGGTCCACCGCCGACCGGTCTGCGTTACTGCATCAATTCGGTGTGCCTGGACCTGGTACCACGCAAATAATGCGAACCCTGTAGGAGCGAGCCTGCTCGCGATGGCCTAAAGAACAACGCGGGGCATCAGGCTCCCCGCGTTATCGTTGACGACCATCGCGAGCAGGCTCGCTCCTACATTGGGTTGGGAATCCGATAATTTAAATTGCACACAATTCAATTGCTCGCTATGTTTGGCTCAATACCTTCAAGTCGGAGCATTTCCCATGAGCGACAACCTGCTGAGCATCCCTTGCACGACCATCAAAGGCGAGCAAAAGACCCTGGCGGACTTCGCCGGCAAAGCCGTGTTGGTGGTGAACACCGCCAGCAAATGCGGTTTCACTCCGCAATACAAAGGCCTCGAAGAGTTGTGGCAGACCTACAAGGATCAGGGGCTGGTGGTTCTTGGTTTCCCCTGCAACCAGTTCGGCAAGCAGGAGCCGGGCAACGAAGGCGCCATCAGCGAGTTCTGCGAACTGAACTACGGCGTCAGCTTCCCACTGTTCAAGAAGATCGAAGTCAACGGCACCGGCGCCCATCCGCTGTTCGTGCAACTGAAAAAGCGTGCCCCTGGCGTGCTGGGCTCCCAGGGCATCAAGTGGAACTTCACCAAATTCCTGATCGGCAAGGACGGCCAACTGGTCAAGCGATTCGCTCCGGCGACCAAACCGCAGGACCTGGCCGGCGAGATCGAAGCGCTGCTCAAATGAGCAGCTTGTCCGCCGACTCGCTGAACCTCGACAGTCAGCTGTGCTTCAAGCTGTACGCTGCATCCCGGGCGGTGATCCGGGCCTACAAGCCGATGCTCGACCAACTGGGCCTGACGTACCCGCAATACCTGGTGATGCTGGTGTTGTGGGAGTGGCAGGACACCGTGCCGGAGCAGCCGACCGTCAAGGCCCTGGGCGAACGCCTGGCGCTGGACTCAGGGACGCTGACGCCATTGCTCAAGCGTCTTGAGCAACTGCAACTGGTGCAGCGTCAACGCTCGGTGCGCGATGAGCGCGAGGTGCACTTGAGCTTGTCTGCCAGTGGCCTGGCACTGCGCGACCAGGTCGGACCGCTGAAGGCCCGGCTGTTGTGCGACAGCGGCGTGGATCTGGATCGCCTGAATGAGCTGCGCGATGGCCTGGATCACCTGTTGGGGCAAATCAAGGCGCTGTCGTGACGGGGATCCAGATATCCAGCAAGGAAGCGAGCTCTTCGCGTCGGAAAGGTTTGGCCAGGTAGTCGTTCATGCCCGCCGCGCGGCAACGCTCGCGCTCCTCGGACATGGCATTGGCGGTCAGGGCAACGATGGGCAGTTGTGGCCAGCGCCCGCTGCGACGGATTTGCCGGCTCGCTTCATAACCGTCCATCACCGGCATGTTGCAGTCCATCAACACCAGGTCGAACTCGCTGTTTTCCAACTGATCCAGCGCCTCGACGCCATGGGCGGCAACGATGACCTCGCAGCCAAGTTTGCCCAGCATGCCCTTTGCCACCAGTTGATTGACCGGGTTGTCCTCGACCAGCAGCACCCGCGCGCGGCGTTGCGCAGACGGCGTGTCGAGCAGGGTTTCATTGATCGTCGTCATCTCCGGCTGCAGGACGCGCCGCAGGTTCTGGTACAACGCATTTCGTGCCAGCGGGCGGGCCTGTTGTTGCAAGGGGGCGAGCTCGCTGACCTGTTCACTGGGCAGGAAACTGCCGTAGGCGGTCACCAGCAAAATCGGTGCGGTGATGGCGGGGCGCAGGTTGAACAGGCATTCCGGGCAATCGGTAATCAGCACATCGGGATCCAGGCCGATCAGCGGGTCATCAATAGAACGCTGCTGATATTCCACGCCCCAGCCGGGCAATACGCTGGACAGCAATTCAGACAGACCGCTGCTGGCGGAGGTAATGGCAATCACCTTGCCTCTCATGGGCGACGGTGTGACGGCCCGGGTATGGCGGGGCAGTGGCAGTTCCGCACAGAACTGGCTGCCGAAACCGGCTTCCGAACTGATGCTGAGGCGGCCTTTCATGGCCTCGCAAAGGTTGTAGGTCAGGGCCAGACCCAGCCCCGTACCGCCGAATTGCCGGGTAATCCCGGCGCCCGCCTGGGTGAAGGGTTGAAAGATCTTGACCTGGGCGTCCTGGGGAATGCCGATGCCGGTGTCGCAAACTTCGATTCTGACGCCCTCGCCGAAGGTCGACAGGCGCACATCAACCCGGCCGAAACGGGTGAACTTGAGAGCATTGGACAGCAGATTGCTGACGATCTGTCGCACCCGGGTCGGATCGCCGAGCACCAGGGCCGGAAACTGCGGATCGATCAGGCAGGTCAGCTCGACACTTGGCGCGGCGTTCTGCGACAGCAGGTTGGCGGTGTCTTCAACCAGCGAGCCGAGGTCGAACGGAATATGTTCGAGCTCGAGCTGGCCGGCATCGAATTTCGACAGGTCGAGAATATCGTTGAGCAATTCCACCAGCACCTTGCCTGAGTCGTGGGCGATGGATAGCTGTTGCTGTTGCTCGGCAGTCAACGGCCCATCGAGTGACAGCGCGATCATCCCCAGCAGGCCGTTGAGGGGGGTACGGATTTCGTGGCTCATGTTGGCCAGGAATACGGAGCGCGCTTCGGCCATGTCCAGGGCCGTACTGCGGGCCATTTCCAGCTCCTGATTGGATTGGCTGAGCCGGGCGTTGATTGCCTTGAGTTCGGTGGTGCGCGCCGAGACGATGTTTTCCAGTTGGCTGAGGTAATCGGTCAGGCGGTTTTCCGCGTTGCGTCGTTGCTGGATTTCGGTGGCGACATTCTCGAATTGCTGGTTGGCGACGGTCACCAGTACACCAATTTCATCGTTGGCGTGCCCCGGTGGGCATTCCAGGGCCGTCGGTTCGAGGCTGCGCGAATCCCGGCCACTGAGTTCACGGATCACCCGCACCAGCGGCTTGGTCAGCATCACGTAGAACAGCGCCAGCAGGATGCCGGTCAGGATCAGGCTGCGGGCAAAGCCGTTGAGCAGGGTCACTTCGGCGCGGCGCAGGAATCGATAACCAAAGGAGTAAGTGTCGACATCAAGTTGCAGAACGCCGAGGGATTCGTTGGGCAGATGGTCCAGATAGAGGCGGTCCTCGAACCGCCGGTCAGCACCGAACAGCAAGTCGCTGAGCACGCGATAGCCGCTTTGCTGGCCGGCGCGTTTGACGTTGGCCAGCACGTTGCCGTTGTTGTCGGTCAGTTTCGCGCCGATGATCGCCGGTGAGCGCAGCAGGCCCAGGGTCAGTTCCTGAGCCAGTTCGGCGTCGATGTTGTAGGCGATGCGTGAAGCGGGGTTGTGGCTGATTTCCAGCAAAGACAGGATTTCACGGTTGATGGAGGCGTCTTCGCTGGCATAATCGATGCCTATTTGCAGCAGGCTGAGCAGCGTGCCGAGAATAAACCCCACCAGCACGGTAAGCCGGGCTTGCTTGTAGGACAGCCGGTGGGTGAATTTGATATCCATGGGGTGTTGGATCACTTCCGTTTCCCTTCGCTGCTCAAGCATAGCCGATCATGCATGGATGCCGACGTTATCGCGGGCCGTTGAGCCGGCGTTGTACCGGGGCTTTGTCCGGGCATCAAGCGTTGTGTGCTGTCGCTGTATCACCATCATTACTGTGAACTTGCCCGAGGAAAAGACGTGGACTCCCGATTGAATGCTTTTCTTGAACGCGCCGATGCGGTTCTGGCCCGTATCGAACCGCTGTTGCCCACCCCTCGGCAAGCCATCGACTGGACAACCTGCCTGGCGGCACGCTGGCAGCGCGAAGGGCGCAGCGGTTTTCTGCTGCCGCTGCAAGTCAGCCTCGACATGCGTCTGTCCGACCTGATCGGCGTCGATCGCCAGGTGGAGCAACTGGGCCGCAACACTCAACAGTTTCTCGACGGCATGCCGGCCAACCACGCCTTGCTCTGGGGTTCGCGCGGTACCGGGAAATCGTCCCTGGTCCGCGCGTTGCTGGCCGAGCATGCCCAGGCGGGCTTGCGTCTGATCGAGATCGAGCGCGACCACCTGGCCGACTTGCCACGGGTCGTCGAGCAGATCGCCAAACTCCCGCAACGTTTCGTGTTGTTCTGCGATGACCTGTCGTTCGAGTCAGGCGAGGGTGATTATCGCGTGCTCAAAAGCGTACTCGACGGCTCCCTCGAACAGGCACCGGACAACGTGTTGCTGTACGCCACTTCCAACCGTCGCCATCTGGTGCCGGAAAAGGAAAGCGATAACGAAAACTGGAAACGGGTCGATGGCGAATTGCACCCGAGTGAAGCGGTGGAAGACAAGATTGCGTTGTCGGATCGCTTCGGTCTGTGGCTGTCGTTCTATCCGTTTACCCAGGAACACTTTCTCAACGTCGTCGAACACTGGATCGGCCAGCTGGCCGACAAGGCCGGCCTTGCGTGGCAGCGCACTGAAGAGCTGGACATCCTCGCGGTGCGCTGGGCTACCGGGCGCGGCAACCGCAACGGACGTTGCGCGTATCAATTTGCCCGCTATTGGGTCGGGCTGAAACTGTTGGAGCACAAGGCATGATCGATTTACAAAAGAGCGGCGAGGGCCTCGAAGGCTACGGCCTGCTGCATGCGCAGCTTGAGTCGCTGCTGGCGGACGAGCGGGATTTCATCGCCAACGCCGCGCAATTTTCCGCGTTCCTGTTCAATCAGCTTGAAGACCTGAACTGGGCCGGTTTCTACCTCAACCGTAATGAAGAGTTGGTGCTTGGCCCGTTCCAGGGGCAGATCGCCTGCGTGCGGATTCCCTTCGGTCGCGGGGTGTGCGGGACGGCGGCGGCGAGTTTGCAAACCCAGTTGGTCGAAGATGTTCACGCGTTTCCCGGGCACATCGCCTGCGACAGCGCTTCGAACAGCGAAATCGTGGTGCCGCTGGTCAAGGACGGTCGCCTGATCGGTGTACTGGATCTCGACAGCCCGAAACTGGCGCGCTTTACCACCGAGGATCAGGCGGGTATCGAGCAATTGGCGGCGATTTTCCTGCGCCTGACCGATTGCTGATGACCGTTTTTTGATCAAACCGCCAGGCCAGCTTTGATCAGCAGGCCTGACGGGTCTACCGCATCAATCTGCCGAGGGTCGAGGAAACGCTCGGCGTACTGCCGATAGATGTGCGCCTCGATGAACAACCTGAACAACTGCGGATCGATGTGGGCATCGCGGCACATGAAGGCCATGATCCCCAACGCTTCGCTCAACGACTTGGCCTTCTTGTAAGGCCGGTCGGCCGCGGTCAAGGCTTCGAAAATATCGGCAATCGCCATCATTCGCGCCGGCAGGCTCATCTCCTCGCGCTTCAAGCGTTTGGGGTAACCGGTCCCGTCCATTTTCTCGTGATGTCCACCGGCGATTTCCGGAACATTGCGCAGGTGTTCGGGGAAGGGCAACTGATTGAGCATCAGGATGGTCTGCACGATGTGGTGATTGATGATGTAGCGCTCTTCCTTCGTCAACGTGCCGCGGGTGATGCTCAGGTTGTAGAGCTCTCCGCGGTTGTATTTGTGGAGTGGTACATCGAGTTTGAAGCCCCAGGGATTGTCCGGTGCAATCAGCTCTGCGTCGGGGCGTTCGAACAGATGTTCGGCTTTGTCCGCCAACAGCCGCTCGGTGACCGGCAGTGTCGGTGTCGGTGTGCGGGCCTGGCGCTGGTTCTCTTCCCAGGAAACTCCCAGGCGATCATCCAGGGTCCGCGTCCAGGTTCGCTCGGCAATGCTGCACAGACGTTGCAGGTCGTCCTCGGCCATGGCCTCGCCACCGAGGTTGCAGCGGGCAACGAAGGCGAAATCATCGTCCAGCTCTTGCAGGGTGGCGTCACGCCGTTGTGCCAGTGGTTGCTCATCGCCTCCCCGGGCCAGTGCCTGCCAGTAGCTGATCCACGCATCGCGCTTGAGCACCTCGAAACGGGTACGGATTTCGTGGATGCGATCGTTCAGTGTTTCCAGTTTGGTCGCCTTGTCCACGACGTATTCCGGGGTGGTGACCTTGCCGCAATCGTGCAACCAGGCGGCGATGTGCAGTTCTTCCCATTCATCATCGTTGGGCTGGTAGCCGCTGAAGGTCGGGTCTTTGCTGGCCGCCGCGGCTTGGGCGAGCATCAGCGTCAGGGCCGGTACGCGCTGGCAATGTCCGCCGGTGTAGGGGCTCTTGGCGTCGATTGCTCCGGCCAGCAACTTGATGAACGACTGCATCAGATCCTTCTGGCGAGCTTGCAGGCGCTGGCTCTCGATACTCACCGCCGCCGCGCCGGATACGGCTTGCAAGAATGCGATGCGATCCGGGCGCAGTTTTTCCAAATCATCCCGGGTGCCGCTGTCGGAAAGGAGAAATACCAGCAGGCCGACGGTTTCGTTATGGCGATTGTGCAAGCGGATGCCAATCAGATGAACCCGGGGGCACTCCAGTGCGAGCAAGACTTTTTGCAGATCCCCCGCCTGTTCGAAACCCAGATTGCTGACGACATTGTCGGCGCTCCACAGCTGCTGCATCCAGGTCGGGCTCTTCGGGTTCTTCAGTTCGTGGGCCTGCAAGTCGAAAGACGCCAGGGGCTGCGCCGCATCCTTGATCACCAGACCATAGGGTTCCATGCGATCGCCGTCACCTTCGCGCAGGTAGATCAGGCCGGCCTCGGCCTGGCCGATCTTCACCGTTTCAAACAGCACCCGTTCCAGCAGGGGATCAAAACGGGTTTCGGCGCTCAGGCTGTCGGTGATCTGGAAGAAGCCCGCCAGGGTGTCTTTCATGCGGGCCATCGACACGCTCAGTTGGTCGACTTCGAGTACCGGTGAGCGGCGGGATAGAGGGACGTTGAAATCGAAACTGCGTATCGCATCCGCTTCCCTTACCAGCGCCCGCAAGGGCTTGACCAGGATGCGCGAGGTCAGCCAGCCAAGCGGGATGCACAGCAACAGTATTGCCAGGGTGATCAATGCCGCTTGCCAGCGCATGCGGTAGGCATCGGCGAGTAATTCATCCTCGGGCACCAGCATCGCCAGTTGCAGCCCATTGGGACCGCCTTCCTGCATGCTGCTGCGGGCGACGATCCATTGGCGACCATCGGCATTCAGGCGGTTACCTTCATGAGGGCTGTTGAGCAACGCGCCCAGGCTTGGGCTCAGGTCGGCTGCCTTGATCAGGCGAGCGGTCTGGTCGTCGATGATCAAGCGACTGGCATCGGGGTAGGCAACGGCATTGCCCCGGGTATCGAACAGCACGATTTGGGTGGCGGGGGTCACCACATGTTTGGCGAGGGTGGCACTGAGCTCGGCGAGGGTCAGGTCGGCGCCCATCACCACCTGCTCGCCTCCGCGCCGGGCGAGGGTGGTACCGACGTTATGGGTGGAGAAAAAAATGTAAGGCTCGGTGGTGATCTGGTCATGACCGCGACTGGCACTGGTAAACCAGTTTCGACTGCGCGGGTCATAACGATCCTCGGGATTTTCATGGCGACTGATGAATGTCAGTTCCTGATCAAAGAACAGGAACTGGGAGTGCGACTGGCCATTGCTGTTGCGCTCGATACTCCACACTTGATAAGCCGCTGATTGTGGCGCATCGAGCAGTGTTTTCAGAGTGTCGGTTCGCAGTGGGCGGACCATGAAAAAGTCGCCATTGCCGTAGCCCAGGTAGAGCGATGCCAAGTCAGGGTTGTCGATGAGCGACTGGCTGAAGGGTTTGAGCAGCATCAGACGCTGTGCCAGGTCCGTCCCATGAATCGCCGGATTCACCACTTGCAGGCTCAGCAGATGGCGAATGGGTTCATAGGTGGCTTTCAGGTCCAGGCGCACATCCTGCTCTATGCGATCGAAGAGCTTCTCGCTGCTGGACAGGATGATTTGCGTGGATTGCTGATAGTTGAAAATACCCAGCACGATCCCCGTCAACAAAAGCAGGCAGGTAAACATCACGCTGATGTGAACGTGCAGCGGAAACCGCCGTGGATCCGGACGCAGTGGGTCAGGCATGCAGGTCGCTCCGTGATGGTTAACACACTGCTCAGCGACCAAGCATAGTTAAGCCTCTGTCGTTCTGCTGTTGTCGTTGTCGCCGATTTTTTGCAGCAAGGCCCGGTCCAGTTCCAGCAGCGACCGTTCCACGGCTGCGGAGCATTCGGCCACCTTGTCGGGGTGAAAGGGCTCACGACAAGCGATCTCCAAGGCTTCGCAGCTGTCGATCAATCGAGAAGCCTGGACGATCCGGGCAGCACCTTTGATTTTGTGGGCGATATCGAGAAATACCTGCGGCTCGCTGGAACCGTGCAGCGCCAGCAATCCCTGGCGATCCTGGCGATTGCTGTTGAGCAACTCGGTCAAAAGACGCTGGTTCAATACTGGGTTACCACCTGTCATCTGCTGCAATCCCTCCAGGCTGAAGGCGGGTGAATGGGCGGTCGGTTTCAGGCCCTCGACCCAATGACTGAGGGCCGTCAGGGTGAGGGGTTTGAACAGGCAGTCATCCATGCCGGCATCTTTGCAGCGCTGAATCTCTTCGGGTTGGGCATTGGCGGTAAAACCGAGAACAGTGCAGTACGGCTGCCGCATCTGTTGTTCGTGTTGGCGAATGGCCCGGGATAGCTCATAACCATTCATGACTGGCATGTTGCAGTCGGCAATCACGAGGTCGAACACGCCGGCTTTCCACATCTCGAATCCTTCACGACCATCCGCCGCAACACTGAACTGGTGGCCTAGAAAATCCAGTTGCTGACACATGAGCAGGCGATTGGCCGCATGGTCATCGACCACCAGAACCTTCAGCGGCGTGCGGGTCGCGTGGATCGTTTTCTCGGCTTTGCCCACTGCGGTCTCCCGTGGCAGGGCCGTCAGAAGCAGTGACAACTGCACTTGCGTACCGACGCCGGGCTGACTGCTCAGTTGCAGGCTGCCCCCCATTCTTTCGCAAAGAGTACGACTGATGACCAGACCGAGCCCGGTGCCACCCTGGGCCGTATGCCCACTATGTTCAGCCTGGGCGAAGGGCTCGAACAGGCGTTGTTGATCCTGTGCACTGATTCCGATGCCGCTGTCCTCGACTTGCACCTGCATCCGTACCTGATCGGGCTCGGTGGTCGCGCGCAATTCGACGCTGATCCTGACCCGTCCTTGTTCGGTAAATTTGATGGCATTGCTGACCAGGTTCGACAGCACCTGTTTGAAACGTAATGGATCGAGCAGAACGTCGACGCAAGGATTGTCCGGGTTGAAGTCCAACTGGAGTTCCAGGGCTTTCTGCCGTGCCAGGCCATCGAAAATCCGTACCACCGATGCCACTGTTTCCTGTGGATTGACCCGTTCCGGGTTCAGGCTCAGATGACCGGATTCGATGCGTGCGATGTCGAGTATGTCGCCGATAAGTTCCAGCAGATCCTTCGCCGAGTTGTACGCGACATCGATGGCGGGACGGTCCGGGTGTTCGCATTCGATGCGCTTGAGCGTCAATTCGAGCATGCCGATGATGGCGTTCATCGGTGTGCGGATTTCGTGACTCATGGTCGCCAGAAACGTGCTCTTGGCCCGGTTTGCTTCATCGGCGCGTTCTTTGGCGCAACGCAGGTCATCAAACAATTGTCGGCGTTCGCTGATGTCGATCCAGCCACCGATGATGCCCTGGACTTCACCGCTCGAGTCTTTGTAGGGAAGGATCCAGTGATAGATCGTCAACCGGTGGCCGCCGATGTGCATGGGACGGTCGAGAATCATTGGTGTGCCTTCGGCCATCACGCGCTGATAGTCGGCCTGATATTCCCGGGCTTCGCAGGCATTGCTCAGGGAGCCCTCGATGACACTTTTGCCAATGACATCTTCGCGTCTGACATTGAAGGCCTGCAGATAACTGTCATTGCAGCTTTGCAGCAGACCCTGGCGATCTCGCACGTAAATCGGGTGCGGCGTGCCATTGACCAGCGAGCGCATGAATTCGAATTGATCATTCAAGGCGCGTTCGGCGGCCTTGCGTTGATTGATCTGACGCCGCATGTAAGCGTTCCACGCAACGGAAATCAGCAGCAGTACGCCGGCACCGATGACGATTTGATAGAACAGCCGGTGATAGTGACGCCAGGTGTTTTGCGAGGAGGCCGAATACCCGCGCCAGCGACTGTTGATGATGCCCAGTTCTTCCGGCGAGATGCTTAGAAGTGCCTTGTTTAGGATGTCATGCAGTTCCTTGGCCTCGCGGTTGGTTGCCAGGGAGAAGGCGGCTTGCTCGGTGCCAATGGTGGTAGTGATCTGCAGGGTGTGCTCGAACAGTCGTGAAGAAATGAAGTAATTGGCAATCACCAATGAGTTGACAGTACCTTCCACCAGGCCTTCGGCCAGCATTTCCACGGCACTGAAGGTGTCCGGGGTTTCAATGACCTTGATCAACGGAAATTCGCGACGCAGCCAGGTCGACAGCGGATGCCCCTGGGCGATGGCCAGGCGTTTGCCCTCAAGTTGCGTCAGGTTGGTCGGGCTGTCTTCGGCCTTGCGCGTGAGCAGGACGTTGGAGTTTTGCAGGTACGGTCGGCTGAAATTCAGCAAGGTTTCCCGTTGTGTGGTGGGAAGCAGGGCGGCGATCAGATCGACCTGATTGGCTTCGAGCCATTGGACCATGTCACTGTCGCTGCGGCTGCGCTGGATGTCGAAGCGCAAGCCAGTGCGCAGTCTGATCAGTTCGAGCAAATCCGCCGCAACGCCACGAAAGTTATCCTCGCTGTCGAAGAAGGTCAGAGGTGCAAACGCTTCGTTCACTACCACACGCACCACCGGATGTTGCGCCAGCCAGCGTTCCTCGCTGTCACTGAGCTCCAGTTTGTGATCGGTGAGCAGAATGTCACTGCCGGCACTCCAGCGTTTGGCGATGCTTTCTCGAACGCCGGTAGGAACCACCTCGAGCATTGCGTTGACGATGCCCAGCAGATCGGGGTTGTTCCTGCGCACCGCGAAGCTGAAACCATGGGCTTCGTGTTTGCCGAAGCTGGCCATGCGGATGTTGTTCAGATACCCCTTGTTGATGATGTAGTGGGTAGAAATGGTATCGCCGAGAAACACGTCAGCCTGATCGAAGGCAACGGCATTGATCGCATTCTGGTAGGACGGGTAGGAAGTGATGAGTGCCTTTGGATACAGGGCCTTTACTTCGTCCAGCGGCAAGTAGTGATACACCATGCTCAGGCGCATGTCGGTCAGGCCATCGGTCAATGAGCGGGACTCTCCTTCTCGGGTCACCAGCACCGGTTGATCCACGGCGTAGGGCTCGGAGAGAACAATATTGTTGTTGCGTGCCTCGAATCCGTTGGCTGTACCGAGCAGGTCGACTTCGCCTTTTTCAAGCGCTTCAATGGCCGCCTCGCGGGATGCGAATCGTTGAACTCTGATGGGTAATTCGGTGACCTTGCCGAGGATGCCTGCGTAGTCGGCGGTGAAACCCTCGTAGTCGCGACCGCTGAGGGTCAGATCAAAGGGTGGGTAGTCTGGAGCGGAAGTGCCCAGGATCAGTTCGCGTTTGTTCTTCAGCCAGCGTTTTTGTCCGGCGTCCAGTTGGATGTCCGGGAGCCCGATTGTCGAGCGACTCAGCAAGTCGTAGTTTTCACTGTGCTGCGAGGCGAACGATGAGTTGCTCAGGCAAAGGCCAACGACAATCAGTATCAGATAATCCATTGCGCGACCTGGCATCCTGTTACTCATACGAGTGCGTTGCGTTTTGCCATTTCGATGAGTTCAACCAGGGACCTGGCCTTGAGTTTCTGCATGAGTCGTTTCTTGTAAGTACTTACGGTTTTGTTACTCAGGAACATGCCTTTGGCTATTTCCTTGTTGGTACGCCCCTGTGCAAAAAGTTGCAATACCATCAGTTCCCGGTCATTCACGGACTTGAACAGTTCCAGTTCAGCACAACGGGCTTCGTCGCCACGTATAGGATTCAATGCTTCGCTGGGGAAGTAGTTGTAACCTGACAATACTGCTTTTATGGCACTGACCAGTTCGCTAAGGTCCTCCTGTTTACAGACATATCCGGATGCACCGGATTGCATGCAGCGAATGCCGAAGAGTGTCGGGCATTGTGCTGTCAGTACCAGCGTTTTCAAGGGAGTACTCATTGCGTTGAAACGGGCCAGCACTTCCAGACCATCGAGCTTGGGAATGCTGATGTCGAGAATGACCAGATCCGGCATGCATTCACGGACCATCTGCATGGCATCGACCCCGTTGTCGGTTTCACCGATGACTTTGTAACCTTCGTGTTCAAGCAGCATGCGAACCGCAAGCCGGATGACAGGGTGATCGTCGACAATAAAAACGGAGTTCATAATAAATTCCCATGCGAACTGTAATAAAGCGCGCACCTTAGCTTAGATAGTTGGTGTGACGTATGAACTGGCTTGTCTGTAGTGACAAAATAGGAGAATTCCTACAAGCAAAAAAGAATGGGACTACGCTTGAACTAGGTTTTCTTACATGGATTGGTGGCGTTTATAGGCGGAGGGCTGTGCGTTTTTAGTTTTATCTGGATGTCGTTGTTTTTGTTTGTTTATTGTTTTGGCGATTTTTTAAGTGGATTTGAAGTCAATAGTCTTATGAATTCGTCTTGTTTCAGTGGTTTTATCAGATAACCCAGTAGTGGGAGGTCGTGAGTTGTCGCCATGTCTTCAAGACTGTTCAGTTCAGCGGGTGTCAGGCTGCTCAAAAGGATGGCCTGTTTGATCATTCCATGCTGGCTGGCGAACTTTACCAATTCAATGCCGGATAGATCCGGCAAGCATTGGTCGCACAAAAGAATATCGAAAGGTTGCTCTGCACCCAACATTTGCGTTAACGCCTCCTGGGCACAGCCGGTTGTAGTTAAACGGTCAAAGCCATAACTTTCGAGTAGATACTGAGTTGCCTTGAGCTGAAACGGGTGGTCTTCCACCAGCAAGATGCGCAGATTGTCTTTGATCATATTATTTATGCTTCTTTTTTGAACAAAGGAAGCGCGATTGTTTCGCTTCAAAAACCGGCAATCGATCAGGTGAAGCGACATCCGTTGTAGGGCAATTCAGCGAGCCTTGAATGTCACCGGTGTTTTGAGGGGGGATCGGCCATTGCAGTGGTGTAATGGCCGATTGTCAGCAAGTCATCAACGGCTGGAGCGCCCAGTCATTTCCAGCGCCATGTCACTGGCATAGCTGTCTGTCATGCCGGCGATGAAGTCGATCATGCGCAGGAACGATGCGTGCAGTGAACCATGCGGATCCGGAGCATTGTTACCCAGCAGGTCGAGAATCCGCCGACTCTTGAAGGATGGCGTGCGGCCGTTGTGCTGTTCCACCGCCGCACCACAGAAGGCGTTGAGCAATATTTCCAGGGTGGTGTAGGCACCGATTTCGTGGAGGGTCTTGCGTTTGTCCTGGAAAATCTTCTTGCGAGCCATGTCTTTTGCATTGATAACACAACGTTTGGCCGGGCCATGCATGTGTTCCACCAGGTCGCCGGGCAGTGCACCTGCCAGCAACGCGTCTTGTTGCTCGACGAAGGCACGGGCCGCGGCATTGGTCAGGTGTTCAATGGCCTTGCCGCGCAGAATGGCCAGTTTGCGTCGCCGAGAATCCCCGGGACCGAGCTGTCGGTAGGTTTCCGGCAGATCGTCACCCACCAGATCCAAAAGCAGGGACTCCACTTCGCTGTACTCGAGCAGGGACATCTCCAGGCCATCCTCGAGATCGATCAGTGCGTAACAGATATCGTCGGCGGCCTCCATCAGATAAACCAGCGGATGGCGCGCCCAGCGCTGATCCTCGAGTTGCGGCAGGCCGAGCTTGTGGGCGATCTGTTCCAGCAGTGGCAGTTCGCTCTGATAGCAGCCGAATTTGTGCTTCTTGTACCCCAGCGAGTCGGCATGCTTCGCCGTCCAGGGGTATTTCAGGTAGGTGCCGAGGGTGGCATAGGTCAGGCGGGTGCCGCCGTCGAACTGGTGGTACTCCAGCTGGGTCAGTACCCGAAAACCCTGGGCGTTGCCCTCGAAGTTGAGGAAATCATTACGCTCGGCTTCGCTCATTGCGTCCAGCCAGCCACGGCCGGCGGCTTGCTGAAACCAATGGCGAATCGCATCTTCGCCTGAGTGACCGAACGGCGGGTTGCCGATGTCATGGGCCAGGCAAGCCGATTGCACCACCATCCCAAGGTCGCCGGGCTCGCACCAGTCGGGCAGGACGCTGCGAATGGTCTCACCGACGCGCATGCCCAGAGAGCGGCCGACGCAACTGACTTCCAGCGAGTGGGTCAGGCGCGTGTGGATATGATCGTTGCTGGAAACCGGATGCACCTGGGTCTTGCGCCCGAGGCGGCGAAACGCGCCGGAAAAAATGATGCGGTCATGGTCTTTGTGAAAGGGGCTGCGGCCGAGCTCTTGCGAGCTGTGCAGGGGCTTTCTGAGGCGTTCGCGGGTAAGCAGGGTATGCCAATCCAAGGCGGGGCTCTCCGTCGGGGGACTTGAATTCCTAGCTTCCCGGTTCGCATCAGGACCTGCAAGGGGAACTGCAACTATCGAGCAGATCGCCACCCAGAGCTGAACCCCTTGAGCAGAGGTTCATCCCATGGTTTTGGGTAAGGCTACAGCCAGAAAGTGACCGCTCAGGTTTTGCGCGAGGAGCCCTGCAACACCAGCTTGATCAGCGGTCCCAGCGTCGCACCGAGACGAATCAGGCGGACCAGGCTGCTGGCACCGCCGCTCTTGGCACCTTTGCCGGTGAGGAAACCCAGCAGTGTGACCGCTGCCACGCCCCACAGTGGAGCGTGCTTGATACCCAGTCCGTCGTGCAGGTTTTGCGCCATCCCGCGAGCACGCTGCAAGGGTTGCAGCAGTTGCGCGGATTCGTGGCGGATTTCCTGGCGATGCATTTCCATGCGCAAGCGGATCAGCGTCTTGCGCATTTCTGTGCGAGAGCTATTGCGAGGCAGTTCAGGCAGGTTCATGGCAGCAGGCGCTCCCGGTCATTGGCCAGCTCTTCCAGCGTGCCATGGAAGGGCGAGGATTCATCGAAAATCGCCGCTCTCAGGCGAATGCCGCAGAAGATCGCCGCCAGGGTATAGAAGACGCAAAGGCCGATGATGGCTGCCAGGCGATAGGTGTCCCAGAACAGGATCATCACCAGTGTCGACAACCCCACCAGCAGCAGGAGTGCAAACACCAGAGCAAGGCCCGCGAACAGTAGAAGGCTGACGGTGCGGGCCTTTTGTTCCTGCAGTTCGATGCCGAACAACTCGACATGACTGTGCAGCAACCCGAGAACGGCGGCGCCGAGGCGTCGCGATGAGGAACTGGCGCTCGATGCGGACGAGCCGAAATCTTCAATCGCCATGATCAGCGCCGGGTCGCCAGCAGACCGATCAGGAAACCCACGCCGGCGGCGATGCCGACCGATTGCCACGGGTTGGCCTGAACATAGTCTTCGGTCGCGGTGACGGCAGCCTGGCCGCGTTCGCGCAAGGAGTCTTCGGTCAGCTTCAAGGTTTCCCGGGCCCGCAGCAGGCTCTCATGGATCTGCTCGCGCAACTCATCTGCCTGGTCACCGGCCAGGGACGCCGTATGTTCCAGCAACCGTTCGGTATCGCTGACCAGTGTCTGAAAGTCGTTCATCAGGATTTCTTGAGCAGTCTTTGCCTTGGTGCTGGCCATTGGTGATCTCCATGGGTGGCGTCTGAAAGGTTCGAGTATGAGCCTTGTGTGAAGGTTCAGTACAAATGACTGGTACAACTTTTGCTGTGTCGTGGTGCGTCAGCCCGGGCCATTGCGCCGTTGCTGGGCATGATTTACGCAAAACCCTGATTGCAGCAATCAAAACCCGAACAAAAGAAACGGTTGTGATTGGCCTTGACGAACCCTGTGCGCCAAAGCGGTTCATCAGGCGTGATGCCCTCGATGCGAGGCGTCACAACTTGGTGCATGGATTGCCCGCGCGAACTGCTTTGGTGCTTTTTTTGCCTTAAGGTCTGCCTAATCCATGGAAAACCTGCAAAGCGCTGTGGACAGCCTGGTTCACAGCTCCAATACGTTGTTCATTTTGATCGGTGCGGTCATGGTCCTGGCCATGCACGCCGGTTTTGCCTTC
Source organism: Pseudomonas putida (assembly GCF_003228315.1). Lineage (NCBI taxonomy): Bacteria > Pseudomonadati > Pseudomonadota > Gammaproteobacteria > Pseudomonadales > Pseudomonadaceae > Pseudomonas > Pseudomonas putida. The sequence continues at coordinate 2,472,433 of NZ_CP029693.1, read as the reverse complement.
CTTGAGGTTGGTACGGTTCGCCAGAAAAACCAGGTCAACGCGCTGTCCAAGATCCTCAGTGACTTCGCCGTTTCGACGCTGGCCTACTTCTTTATAGGCTATTGGATTTCCTATGGGGTGAGCTTCATGCAGCCGGCGGCGGTGATCAACGTCGATCACGGTTACGGGCTGGTGAAGTTTTTCTTCCTGCTGACCTTCGCTGCTGCCATCCCGGCGATCATTTCCGGCGGCATTGCCGAGCGTGCGCGATTCGTTCCGCAGTTGTGCGCGACCGCATTGATCGTGGCGTTCATCTACCCCTTCTTCGAAGGCATGGTCTGGAACGGCAACTTTGGTTTGCAAGCCTGGTTGCTCAAGCATTTCGGCGCCGGTTTCCATGACTTTGCCGGCTCCGTGGTCGTGCACGCCATGGGCGGCTGGCTGGCACTGGCGGCGGTCCTGTTGCTCGGGCCGCGCAATGGTCGCTATCGCGAAGGGCGTCTGGTGGCGTTCGCACCGTCGAGCATTCCGTTCCTGGCGCTGGGCTCGTGGATCCTGATTGTTGGTTGGTTCGGTTTTAACGTGATGAGCGCGCAAACCCTGCAAGGTGTCAGCGGGTTGGTGGCGGTCAATTCGTTGATGGCCATGGTCGGTGGCACCATGGCGGCCCTGATCGTCGGGCGCAATGACCCGGGCTTCCTGCATAACGGCCCGCTGGCCGGATTGGTGGCCATCTGTGCCGGCTCAGACTTGATGCACCCGGTGGGTGCGCTGGTGACCGGGGCGATTGCCGGGGCGCTGTTTGTCTGGTGCTTTACCGCTGCTCAAGGCAAATGGCACATCGATGATGTGCTGGGTGTCTGGCCGTTGCATGGCCTGTGCGGTGTGTGGGGTGGAGTTGCCTGCGGCATCTTCGGCCAGAGTGCATTGGGTGGATTGGGCGGGGTGAGTCTGATCAGCCAGTTGATCGGCACGGCATTGGGCGTGGTGGTGGCATTTGTCGGCGGCTACGCAGTGTATGGGACGATAAAGACATTCCACGGCCTGCGACTGAGCCAGGAGGAAGAGTATTACGGTGCCGACCTGTCGATACACAAGATCGGCGCGACCAGCCAGGACTGAGCGACCGCCGGGAGGGCGCTCGACGACTTTTCGAGGCAAGCCTAGAATAGTCACTTATTTTTTGTGGTTGAGCGCTCATGCCTCCTGAATGTCAGCTGTTCGGCACCCTGGGGTGCCATCTCTGCGAAGTGGCCGAAGCCCTGCTGATGGAGTTTGTCGAACGCGGCCTGCTGGTGGAACTGGTGGATATCGCTGACGACGAAACCTGGTTCCAGGCCTACAGTCTGCGGATTCCGGTCTTGCGTCGGGTTGATACCGGTGCCGAACTGGGCTGGCCTTTCGGGTCCGACGATGTGGTGGACTTTCTTCGCTGAACCTTCCCTGATGACCGCAATGGCGGTCGAACTTTGCGATTGATCCTGGTGGCTTAACACGTGCGATTCAGATGCTGTATGCGCATACAGTAATTCGGATTGCACGCGGCCGTTCCTTGATTCAGGGGCGAGCCGTCCGGTCCGGGCGCAAGAGGGTTGAATCGTGGTCAATGTCGAACAGTTGAAGAGCAGCGTGAACCGGATGTCGGTGGACGTGGTCCGCGAGGCGGTCCTCGAATTGCGTCTGGACGGTCTGGTGACGGAGGGCAAGACGCCCTTCAACAAACTGCATTTCAATACCTGTTTCGCTGAAATCGAGGCTTTGTTCCAGCGTGCCGGTTATCACCGGCAGTTGGATGTCGTGGGCTATCAGGGCTTGTTGTACGCCTTGTATGACCCGGGGCGCTGGGAGGCGGTCGACGTATTGCGCTGGCTCAAGGAGTACACCGAGGCCGCGGCGCGCTCACCGATACCGGCTTGAGATTCTCCGCTAGGTTCGCTCGCGCCGCTGTTGGATAATGCCGCTCTGCCTTGAGTTTTTGAGCTTTCACATGTCCAGTTCGTCTTTTTCCGCTGCACACAGCCAGGCCAGCACACTCTGTTTGCCGCCTGGCTCGTGGCAGACCGTTTTCGATTGCCTGTGCGAGCACTTCAGCGCCATCGGTCGTGAACAGTGGCTGGACCGCTTCGCCCGGGGCCGTGTGCTTGACGGACAAGGTTCACCCATCCCGCTAGACCTGCCCTACAAGCAAGGCCTGCGCATTCACTATTTTCGCGAAGTCCCTGACGAGAAACCGATCCCTGTGGTCGAGTCGATCCTGTATGCGGACGAACATCTGGTGGTGGCGGACAAGCCGCATTTTCTGCCAGTGACGCCCACGGGCGGGTATGTCGAACAGACCTTGCTGAGGCGCCTGATACGCCGCCTGGATAACCCGAACCTGGTGCCATTGCATCGCATTGACCGGCATACGGCGGGACTGGTGTTGTTTTCAGCCAATCCTCAAACCCGCTCGGCGTATCAGTCGTTGTTCCCCACCCGGCAGATTGAAAAGCGCTATGAAGCCATCGCCCGGGCATTGCCGGATCTTTCTTTTCCCCTGGTGCATAAAAGCCGACTCATCAAGGGCGAGCCGTTCTTTCGTATGCAGGAAGGGGCGGGGGTATCGAATTCCGAGACGCTTGTAGAGGTCAAAGAGCAGAACGGTGAGCTCTGGCGCTACGCTCTGTATCCGGTGACAGGCAGGCAGCATCAACTACGGGTGCATATGACAGCGCTGGGCGCGAGCATCTGTAACGACCCGTTTTATCCACAGGTCCTCAAGGATGCGCAGGACGACTACGCTAATCCTCTGAAGCTATTAGCCCAGGGATTGACGTTCTTGGACCCGGTCACGGGGCAGGAAAGAACGTTCGAGAGTGCGATCACTCTGCAGTGGTAACCAAGGGGGCCGGGCGACGAGATTCGAATAAATCGAATTTATGATCAGCTTTGCAGTCATTTGAACAGGCCTCTCGAGGCTTGAGTTCAAAGAACTCGGCGCACCAACCAGATCCGTCGGCGGCTCCGAGACCTTCCATGCAAGGAGATACCCATGAAACGTACCGTTTTCGCAGGAATGTTCATTTGCGCGGCAATGCTGGCCTCTCCTGTATTCGCCGCAGACCACGACCTTTGCACGATCAAGCTGCAGGAACTCAGAGACAAGGTGACCACCCTGCCGGCCACCTCCGAAAATACCACCATGGAAGTCAAGCGCATGCAGGCCAGCGCGGAAGCGGCCAACGCCGCGAACGACGATAAAAAATGCATTACCGAAGCCACGCAGGCGATCACACGTGTGGACAAGCTGGCGAAAGAGCCGAACCCGTAATTGGCATCGGCCAGAAAAGCAAATGCCCCGACAAGTCGGGGCATTTTCGTATCCGGTAGTCGCCGCGCGGATTACAACTCTTTAACGGTGCGGACCTGATCCTTGTTGATGCGGGTCTGCTTGCCATCCAGTTGTTCGAACTCGTAGAAGCCCGAATCCTTGTCATAGCTTGGCGTGTCGACGGCCTGGATTTCGCGACCGTCATTCAAGGTGATCACTGCAGGCGATGAGCAACCGGCGAGGGTAGCGAGGCCCAGAGCGAGCATGAAAGTGGCCAGGGTCCGTTGAGTCATGGTGTGTCTCCGAAATGAATTCTTTGGTTACTGAACTTCAGACGTGTGCAGCGCTTGCAAGTTCCTCGGTGCGGTCAGTCTGACACAGTGTTATGCGCGCTTAACAGTTCCGGCGTATTGAGGTTGGCCAGTCGCGGATCGTTGTCAGGGCACTGCAGCGCGGTGGCGCCGAGCTGGCGCATGAGCCGTCCGGGACTGCGTTCACCCTGTTGCCAGGCGCTTTCGAAATCATCGCGAAGTGCCACGGGAATGACACACAGCAGAGGCTCCCAGTGATCGTCATGGCGCAGCATCAACGGTTTGTCCAGATGAAGGCTGGCGGCTTCGCGCATGGCGGCGATCAGCGCCTCGTCAACGCGTGGCACATCGCAAGGCAAAACCAACATATGGGTATGTCGAGCTGCTTTCAGGCCCGCTCGAATGCCGGCCAACGGCCCCGGAAAATCGCCCTCGTCGTCGTGAACCAACTGGTCGGCGTAGGGGGCGTATTTTTCCAGGTTGCGGTTGCAGGAGATGATCAAGTCATCGCTCAAGGCGCGCGTCTTGCGATGCAAGTGAGCAATCAGCGGTTCGCCGTGCCATTGCACCAGACCTTTATCCTGGCCGCCCATGCGTTGGCCGCGACCGCCTGCCAGGAGCAGAATGGAACAGGGGGGCAATTGATTCGACTTCATGGCGGGCTTCCATTAAGCAGGGTGGAGCGGCGAGTAAATGGGGCGCTGTGATATAACACCGGGCTGTTTCTCCTACAACTGGATGAGCCTATGACTACCAAGGCTGAAGTACCTTTCGCACCGCTCAACATCGCGGTTCTGACTGTCAGCGACACCCGAACCCTGGAAACCGACACATCAGGTCAAGTCTTCGTCGACCGCTTGACCGCCGCCGGCCACAACCTGGCTTCCCGGGTTCTGCTCAAAGATGATCTTTATAAAATTCGTGCGCAAGTCGCCAACTGGATTGCCGACGACGTCGTGCAAGTGGTGTTGATCACCGGCGGAACCGGCTTCACCGGTCGCGACAGCACGCCGGAAGCGGTGGCCTGCCTGCTCGACAAACAGGTGGATGGTTTTGGTGAGCTGTTCCGGCAGATCTCGGTCGCGGACATTGGTACTTCGACCGTTCAATCGCGCGCTCTGGCGGGGTTGGCCAATGGCACGCTGGTCTGCTGTCTGCCGGGTTCAACCAATGCCGTACGCACCGGTTGGGACGGCATCCTGGCCGAGCAGCTCGATTCGCGGCACCGCCCGTGCAATTTCGTGACTCACCTGAAACAGGCGGCTCCCTGTGAATCCCGCGGGTAAGCCAGGCAAGACCGGTAGCCTGATGCCGGTCGAGGTGGCGCTCGCACGTTTGCTGGACATGGCCGAGGTCTCAAGGATTGTCGAGCGTGAGCGCTTGCCGCTGGCGCAAATCCAGGGGCGGGTGCTGGCCGAAGATCTCGTGTCGGCCCTCGACCTGCCACCGTGGCCCAACAGCGCCATGGACGGCTATGCCTTGCGCGTGGCCGACTGGACCGGCGAGCCGCTGGCCGTCAGCCAGAAGATTTTCGCCGGGCAGGCGCCGGATGCTCTGCAACCGGGCACCTGCGCGCGAATCTTCACCGGTGCGCCTGTTCCCGCCGGCGCCGATTGTGTCGAAATGCAGGAAAATGCTGAGGTCCAGGCGGATGGGCGAGTGCGCTTCACCGAAGCCCTGAGCCCTGGGCAAAACATTCGCCCACAAGGTCAGGAGACCACGGTCGGTGAGTTGATTTTGTCGGCCGGTACGGTTCTGGGCCCGATCGAACTGGGCCTGGCGGCCTCGCTCGGTTGTGCGGAAATGGAGGTGGTTCGCCGGGTGCGGGTGGCGGTGCTGTCCACCGGCGATGAGTTGATCGAACCGGGACAGGCGCTTGGACCGGGGCAGATCTATAACAGCAATCGCGTATTGCTCTGCAGCTGGTTGCAGCGCATTGGCTGTGAAGTGATCGACGCGGGCATTCTTCCGGACGATCTGGACACCACCCGTGCGCGGCTTGGCGAATTGAAGGATGTCGACCTGATTCTGTCCACCGGTGGCGTATCGGTAGGCGAAGCTGATTTCCTGGGGATCGCCTTGCGGGAGGAGGGCGAGCTGAGTTTGTGGAAGCTCGCCATCAAGCCCGGCAAGCCGCTGACCTTCGGACATTTCCGTGGCGTACCGGTCATTGGCTTGCCAGGCAACCCGGCTTCGACACTGGTGACGTTTGCGTTGTTGGCCAGGCCCTATCTGTTGCGTCGCCAGGGCGTGCAGCAGGTGGAACCGCTGAAAGTTCAGGTGCCGGCCGGATTTGACTGGCCCGTTGCAGGCAATCGACGTGAGTACTTGCGCGGTCGCCTGGAGAACGGACGGGCAATCATCTACAGAAATCAGAGTTCTGGCGTATTGCGCAGCGCTGCCTGGGCCGATGGGCTGGTCGAGGTACTGGAAGATCGCACGCTGGTAGCCGGTGACGCGGTGTATTTCATTCCGCTGAGTGAAGTGCTGTAACTGCTGTAACTGTAGGAGCGAGCACGCTCGCGATGGAGGACAACGATTACGCGGGGTATCTGAATGCCCGCGTTGTCTGGACTTCCATCGCGAGCATGCTCGCTCCTAAAGTTTGTTTTTGGGTCAATGCGCCAACAGCAGCGTCACAACCTGATCGAAGCGGCTATTGGCAATCCAGCCAAGCAGGCCGAGCAGCACGACAGATCCCCCAACGGAATACGCAAGGCGATGTTTCATGGACCTGACTTCGTTGCGCATGTTTTCCATGTCTTTGCGGATGTACTTGAGGTGTGCTTCCAGCTCAACGACACGAGGTTCCATATCAACTTCTCCTTGGATGTTTTGTTCTGTGGAAGGCTGAAAAATCTGGACACCAAAGTGTACGAATCCCACCTGATGGTCAATTAAGCCAATTCCTTACTCTTTGTAAGAAAAATCCTGTCGTCCAAAGCTCAAGGTGCTCGAAGGTAAATAATTCGAAACGCATCGACTTTTCCCGTGCCGTACGCGGTCAACATCTCGCATGTGGTACCAAAAGAGGGAGCGACACATGAGCGAACGCAAGGCACTGTTGATTCTGCATGGCAAGCAAGCGCTCAACGAGGAGGTTCGTGCGGCCGTCGAAAGCAAGCGCCAACAAGGTTGGGAACTGGCTGTCCGGCTGACGTGGGAGGCGGGTGATGCACAGCGTCTGGTGAATGAAGCCTTGTCGGCGGGCTTTACGAAGATCGTAGCCGGAGGTGGTGACGGTACTCTGCGTGATATCGCCGAAGCGCTGTCCGCCCAGTCGACTCAAGCCAGTCTGGTGCTGATGCCGCTGGGAACCGCCAATGATTTTGCCCGCGCGGCCGGCGTTCCTCTGGAGCCTGCCTTGGCGCTGGATCTACTGGACGTCAAACCCTGTGCCATCGATCTGGGTGAAGTCGGCGGGCATATATTTCTGAACATGGCCACGGGCGGGTTTGGCAGCCAGGTCACCGCCAATACCTCCGAGGACCTGAAAAAGGTCCTGGGTGGCGCCGCGTATCTGTTCACCGGTTTGTCACGCTTCAGCGAACTGCACGCGGCCTACGGCGAATTGCAGGGACCTGATTTTCACTGGAGCGGTGATCTGCTGGCTTTGGGGATTGGCAATGGCCGTCAGGCAGGGGGTGGACATGTGCTGTGTCCACAGGCTCTGGCCGATGACGGCTTGCTCGATATCAGTATTTTGCCGGCGCCGCAGGAAGTGGTGGGCACCTTGAAGAACATTTTGGCCGACGGCTTCGGTATCGACAGCATGTTCGTGCGAGCCCGGCTGCCATGGGTTGAGCTCAAGGCCGCCGAAGGCCTTTATATCAACCTCGATGGCGAACCGCTGGAGGGTGACAGTCTGCGCTTCTCGGCACGACCGGCAGCCCTTCGCGTGCATCTGCCTGAAAACTCGCCGCTGCTGAGTGCGACGGGCTCTTGAACACGAAAGGCTCGGTCAGTCGTCCAGACTGATGATCTGCTCGCGTACAGCGAACAACACCAGACCCGCCACATCGAAAATCTGCAGGCGCTTCATGATTTGCGAGCGATGGGTTTCGACGGTCTTGACGCTCAGGCCCAAGCCATTGGCGATTTCCCGGGTGGATTTGCCGCGCACGATCAGGCGCAGGATTTCCAGCTGACGGGCCGTCAGGTTGTGGGTGTCCGAGGGTTCGGGGGCGGCCTGGGTCCGGGTCAGTGCCTGGGTGATGACGGTGTGGGCAATGGCCGGGCTCAGGTAGCGTTCGTTGTTGCGCAAGGCTTCCAGCGCGTGTTCCAGCTCGGTCGCGGTGGTGTCCTTGAGCAAATAACCATGGGCCCCGGATTCCAGCGCCTGCATGATCAGGGCCGGGTCAGTGTGCATCGACAGGATCAGCACCTTGCTGTGCGGACGGATGCGCTTGAGCTGCTGCAACGCCTCAAGGCCGCCGGTCTGCTTCATGGAGATGTCCAGCAGCACGATGTCCGGGGACAGATGCTCGACCATGGCAAGCAACTGCGAGCCGTCGTTGGCCTCGCCGATCACGGCATAGCCAGGAAGATCCATCACCAGGGCGCGCACGCCAGCCCTGATCAGCGAGTGGTCATCCACAAGAAGTAAGTTACAAGTCAATGCATAACCTTATTCGTACTGGCCCGCTCAAGCGCACGGGGCGCCCAGGGGAAGAGAGCTTCGATATGAGTGCCTTTGCCAGGTTCGCTGGTGACGGTCAGCGTACCGCCCAACTGACTGATCCGCTCCGACATCCCGGCCATGCCGCGCTGTCCCTCGCGACCGGGATCCGTAGCGGGCGCGAAGCCCTGGCCGTCATCACGAATCGACAGGGACAGGCCCTGGGGCAGGCGTTGCACGCACACCAGCAGATTCTGCGCCTGGGCGTGGCGCAGCATGTTGGTGACGGCTTCCTGGGTAATGCGAAACGCCGCCACGGCCATTTCTTCCGGTATCCCGGTCAGGCGCTGGTGGCATTCCAGGCTCCAGTGCACGGAAGTATTGGCCAGCGTCTTGAGCAGATGGGCACGCAGGCTGGCTTCCAGTCCGAGACTGGTCAATTGCCGTGGATTGAGAATGGCCGACACATCCCGGACCTTGGCCAGGGTTTCTTCCAGCGTGTCGCACAGGACGGCGCATTGTCCCTGGAGCTCTTCTGGCATCCGGCGTTTTAACCAGGCGCTTTGCAGTTTCGCCGCGGTCAGCAATTGACCGATGTCGTCATGCAGTTCGCGACTGAGCCGGTGACGTTCGTTTTCCTGAACCTCAAGCAAGCGATCGGCCAGTTCCTGGGGCTGAAACTTGATCGACTTGCGCGACAGCCGATATTGCACCCAGACACAACTCAAGGCCGCCACGTTGAGGATCAGCAGTCCCAGGGGCAGGGGAATCGAAAGGCCATAGATCAGCAGACTGCCCAGCGTCGAGCAGGCGCATAACGAAAGCGTGAATCGACGCGCGTTTTCGCGTGAAGGTGGCCACGTGGCGATTGACTTGAGGTTGGCGTACATAGCGGATGGAGCCAATGAATATGCGCTGCGGGCAGGCTGGTCATGGGGCTGACGAGCCTCTGTTTGTAAAGTTGTACAACTACGTGAACGGTGCATAGTTTCTGTATAAAAAAACCGGCCGGAAAGTTGTTCGGGCCAGTGGAAATCATACTGCCATTATTTGGCGTCAACTAATGGGCGGCATAATAACACTTAAGCTACCGTTGGTCGCCTGCGGGATATATGTCCTGAAAGTCAGGAAAGAGAACGTTCCTTGCTGACATCTACGGGGGGAAAGTGGGGTTATCGTCGGCCTAAAGAGTCTATTTGCCGTGAAACCTGGTGGTTCGGTGCCAGGTTAACCCCTGTTCGAGACAGGCTTTTAGTTGCCGGAAAGAAGTGTTGTTATTTGCATGGGTCGTAAATGGATAAGCAGTATTCAATTGCGACATGAATGCAGCCAACTAAATGCGTACTAGTGGCAATTAATGTGAAATACGACACGCTTCTTAAGCATCAGGCTTGACGCTCCAAATAGGGGACAACCGAGAAAGGCTTGGAATTGACCGGTGGTTGAAACTGACTGTGTCCCACCTGGAAGGCAAAGGCTTCGATCAGGGTCGTCTGCTCGCTTTCATCGAGACTGAGCTGGCCGGTTTTCTGATCAATCAGTTCCAGTTGCCAGGCAATCAGCGTCAGGCAGTCCTTGAGTGCACTCAAAGCCTCGTCGTGCAGATCCATATGGCCCTGCGCATGGGTAAGCAGGCTATGAATGTGCAGGGAGAATTCCGAGACTGCTGCCAGCGCCAGAGCATCCGCCTTGCTGGCCAGTTTGAGCAGGGTACTGAGCATGCAATCGATTGCGTCCCTGTCATTGCTGATCAGTTGCAGATGGCTCAGACACTCCTCGGTCTTGGCCAGCAGCGATTCGGCTTCGATGAGAAACTCCGGGACCCGTTTCGACCACTCTTTGCGATTGTCCGGCATGCTTATCTCCACAACGTCATGACTAATGAGGGGATGTCGTGTGTGCCAACGAGAACGACGGGCGTTCGGGCGTCTGCGTTTCGTCGTGCAATCGCATTCCGCCCGGCTCTGGCACAGGCTGCGGAACTAATTGAGAGGGAAGAGGGCTGCTGACCCGCGATCGCACACAAAAGCCTGACTCCATTCATGCAATGAGAATGGCGTCACATTAATGGCTATTGGATATTGCGAATATCAGGTTGCACCTGATTGTTGCTCAGGGAATCCCTTACGCAGCGGAACCAATCGCGCAAACCATGGTCGCGTCGCAAAGAATGTAGCAGATGAAATCACAACGCCAGTAAAGCATGATGTTAATGTGACATCAATGTTTGAGCGTGGCATTTTGTATGGGGTCAAGGTCCTGCAAATACAGCCGATAACCTCCTATTCGTGAATTCATCAGTAAAAGCCCAGGAGTCATTGATGGCCGGCATTCTTGATACGGTAGACCAACGTACGCAACTGGTGGGTGAGAATCGTCTGGAAATTCTCATGTTCCGCCTGGCCGGACGGCAATTGTTCGCAATCAACGTGTTCAAAGTGCAGGAAGTCCTGCAATTGCCGAAACTGACCCTGATGCCGCAACGCCACCCGTTTGTCTGCGGCGTGGTCAACTTGCGTGGCCAGACACTGCCGGTCATCGACCTGTCCCAAGCCATCGGCATGCGCCCGCTGGTACCGGGCCCGAACAGCACCATCATCGTGACCGAGTACAACCGCTCCGTGCAGGCGTTCCTGGTCGGTGGCGTGGACCGTATCGTCAACATGAACTGGGAAGCGATTCTGCCGCCACCGGGCAGCGCCGGTCGCCAGCACTACCTGACCGCCATCAGCAAAGTCGACGATCAGTTGGTGGAAATCATCGACGTGGAAAAAGTCCTGGCGGAAATCGTGCCTTACAACGCCAAGGTGTCCCGCGAAAAACTGGCCGACCCGGTGCTGGAACGTGCCCGTGGCCGTGAAGTGCTGTTGGTGGATGACTCCAACGTGGCACTGGCGCAACTGCGCGATACCCTGGGTCAACTGGGCGTGAAAATGCACATCGCCAGCGATGGCTTGAAGGCGCTGAACATGCTCAAGGCGTGGGCGGACAGCGGCGTCGACATGACCGAAAAACTGCTGATGGTGTTTACCGATGCGGAAATGCCGGAAATGGATGGCTATCGCCTGACCACCGAAATCCGCAACGATCCACGCCTGCGTGGCCTTTATGTCGTGCTGCACACCTCCTTGTCCGGCAGCTTCAACGACTCGATGGTGAAAAAAGTCGGCTGCGACAACTTCCTCTCCAAATTCCAGCCGGACAAGCTGGTGGATGTGGTGCGTCAGCGTTTGATGCTGGACGCGGTTCCAGCTTAAGCACGGACCTCTACTTGTAGGAGCGAGCCTGCTCGCGATGGTCGTCAACGATAACTCGGGCTACCTGAAAGTCCGTGTTGCCTTGGCGTTCTTTGCGAGCAGGCTCGCTCCTACAGTTTTCTTCGCTTTGATTCGGTGACCAAGCTCGTATAGGGTGGCTTTTTTGTCCACCAGGGAGCTGGCCATGCTGCGTCTGAGCGCGCTTTACCGTTATCCGTTGAAATCCGGCAAGGGCGAGACTTTGCAGCAGATCGGCCTCGACAAACTGGGGCTGGACGGCGATCGACGCTGGATGTTGGTGGATGAGGCCAGCGGGCGCTTCCTCACCCAGCGCGCGGTGGCACAGATGAGCCAGCTGTCAGCCTTGTGGAATGCCGACGGCGGTCTGACCCTCAATGCCCCCGGCCACTCTCCGATCGAAATCGCTTTGCCCGGCAATGATGCCGAGCTGCGCGGCGTGACCATCTGGCGCGACACACTGCGGGTGCCGGATGCTGGTGATGCCGCCGCTGCCTGGGTCAGCGCGTTCATCGGCAAGCCGACGCGGCTGGTCCAGATCCCGCTTGAGCGTGCCCGCACCACCGAGGCGGGTTTCGGCAAGGATGACGATCAGGTGGCCTTCGCCGATGGCTTTCCGCTGCTGCTGATCGGCCAGGCGTCGCTGGAGGATCTGTCGCAACGGGTCGGACGTCCCCTGGACATGCTGCGTTTCCGGCCGAACCTGGTGATCGAGGGCAGTGAGGCCTTTGCCGAAGACAGCTGGAAGCGCATCCGCATCGGCGAGGTCGAGTTCCGGGTGGTCAAGTCCTGCTCACGCTGCATCCTCACCACCATCGACCCGCAAACCGGTGAACGCAGCGCTGATCGTGAACCTCTGGCCACCTTGCAGAAGTACCGTGCCGAGGCCGATGGCGCGATGTTCGGGCAGAATCTGGTCAATGACGGCAGTGGCCGGCTGGAAGTCGGCATGCCGGTGACCGTACTGGAGTGAGTGTCTGGAGTAGGTGCCCTTGAAACGAAAATGCCCGTGTCCTTGGACACGGGCATTTTTTTACGCCATGAAAACCCGGGGGCTTAGCCGCGGTATTCGCACAGGTAAGCGGTATCGACGGCGACTTTCAGCTGGAACTTGCTGTTGGCAGGCACGTTGAACTGGCTGCCGGCGGCGAAAGTTTGCCAATCGCTGCTTTCTGGCAGTTTGACGGTCAGGGCGCCGGACACCACGTGCATGATTTCACGCTGGCTGGTGCCGAATTCGTATTCGCCCGGAGCCATGACGCCGATAGTCGCCGGACCTTCAGCGGTGCCAAAGGCGATCGACTTGACGGTGCCGTCGAAGTACTCATTGACTTTAAACATGGGCGATTCCTCGAAAAGGGCTAAAAAGGGCCGGCCAGTATGCACAAGGGGGCCGATGTCGTCACCTCTCCAGAGGAGGGAGAATCTGCGGCAGCAGACGAGCCGTATTGCGCGCATCTTCCAGCGCGCGGTGCTGCTGCCCGGTAAATTGCAGGCCGGCCAGTTGCAGCGCGCCATTGAGGCCCAGCGGGCGATCCAGGCGACGGGCCTTGGCAAAGCGCTGTTTGAGGTTGATGTGCGGTGTGCGGCTGAGCAGGCTGTCGAGTTGCAGCTGCTGCCATTCCTGAATGAGCTGCTGGCGATCATAGTCGCCCCAGCTGACCCAGCCTTCCAGTGGTGAAGGATGTTGCCCCAGCCACTGTTCGAACGATGGCCAGATTTCGCCCAGGGTCTGCGCCGAATCGACATCGGCTTGGGTGATGTGAGTCAGAGCCCGGCAAAAGGGCGTCAGCAATGGCCGTCGCAATGGCCGCACAAAGCACTGGAAGTGGTCGACTTCGCGCCCTTTGCGATCCACCAGGGTGGCGCCGATCTCGATGATTTCCATTTCCGTGACAGGCCAGCCACCCTCATCGGTGGTGGCTTCCAGATCAATGACCAGCCAGTGAGGCATTGCAGGGTTTCCCGGTATCCGCGCTTGATGGGTTTGAGCGTAGCCAAACCCGACGGTTCCGCCCAGCGTCTTATTCGACCTCCAGCAGAATCTGCCGGCTCTTGACCTGATCGCCCACCTGCACCTGCAAGCGCTTGAGCACGCCGTCGATGCCTGCTTTCAGCGGATGCTCCATTTTCATCGCCTCCAGCACCACCAGCAGCTGACCCTTGCTGACCGCGCTGCCCTCGTTGACCAGCACATCGACGATCGCCCCGTCCATTGGCGCCTTGAGGGTGCCGCTGCTGACGCCGACCTGACTACTTACTGCCACCTGGGTTCGATCCTCCAGGCACAGGCTTCCCGGGCGGGTAAACAGGCAGACTTGCCCGGCCTGCAAGCGGAAGGCATGACGTTGCCTGATACCGTCGATTTCCAGCGTCGCATGCTGTGCATCGCACTCGATGATCTTCAGTTCAAGGCTGCGGTTGTCGACCTCAATCCTGCAGACCTCGCCGGGCACGGCATGCAGTGACACCAACCATTGCCGGTCGTCCAACCCCAGCCGGTAGTGCAGCGGCACGCTGGCGTTGTTGCGCCATCCGGCCAATGGATTGCGGTGTGCCTGAGCCGATGCCCGATAGAACAGTGCAGCGGCAATCGCCAGTTCCTCGGCACTGGGCACATGGGGATGAAGGCATGGATGGTCGGTGAAGTGTTCTGCGATGAACGCGGTGCTGAATTGGCCACCAATGAACTGCGGGTGTTGCAACAGGCTGGCGAGCAGACGCTGATTACTCTGCACCCCCAGCAACACGCTGTCCTCGACCGCTCGCAGCAACTTGCGCCGGGCCTCTTCACGGGTGGCGCCGTGAGCGATCAGCTTACCCAGCATCGGGTCGTAGAACGGGCTGATGCTGGAACCTTCGATCAGGCCATGGTCGATCCGCACGCCGCTGTTCAACGCAGGCTCCCAGGCATCGATGCGCCCGGTCTGCGGCAGAAACCCCCGGGTCGGGTCTTCGGCATACAGGCGCACTTCCATGGCATGCCCGTTGAGTTGCACCTGTTCCTGACGCAGCGGCAGCGGTTGCCCTTCGGCGATGCTCAACTGCCAGGCCACCAGGTCCAGGCCAGTGATCATTTCGGTCACTGGGTGCTCGACCTGCAGGCGGGTGTTCATTTCCAGGAAGTAAAACCGGCCATCCGCATCCAGCAGAAATTCAACGGTGCCGGCGCCGACGTAATTAACGGCACGACCGGCCTTTAGCGCCGCCTCGCCCATAGCCTGGCGCAATGCCTCGGTCATGACCGGGCAGGGGGCTTCTTCGATGACTTTCTGATGGCGGCGCTGGATCGAACAATCGCGCTCGCCGAGGTAGATCAGGTTGCCGTGCTCGTCGCCAAACAACTGCACTTCGACATGCCGTGGTTCGATCAATGCTTGTTCGAGAATCAGCTCGTCACTGCCGAAACCATGAAGAGCCTCGGAACGCGCGGTGCGAATCTGCTCCAGCAAGTTGGCGGCATCGTGCACCAGGCGCATGCCACGCCCGCCACCGCCGGCACTGGCCTTGATCATCAGTGGATAGCCGATGCGTTCGGCTTCGCGGCTCAGGGTTGCATCATCCTGATCAGCCCCCTGGTAACCCCGGATGCACGGCACGCCGGCGTCGATCATGGCGATTTTCGACAGACGCTTGCTGCCCATCAGTTCGATGGCTTCGGCACTGGGGCCGATGAAGGTGATGCCGGCCGCCTGGCAAGCGCGGGCGAAATCGGCGTTTTCCGAGAGAAAGCCGTAGCCCGGATGGATCGCGTCGGCGCCTGTACGGCGAGCGGCGTCGATGATGGCCGGAATGTTCAGATAAGACTGTTGCACCGCCGAGGGACCGATGTGCACGGCTTCGTCGGCCATCTGCACATGCAGCGCATCGGCGTCGGCGTCGCTGAACACCGCGACGGTGTGATAGCCCAGGGCCTGGGCGGTGCGTTGGATGCGGCAGGCGATTTCACCGCGGTTGGCGATGAGGATTTTTGTGAGTCCGGGCATTGGGTTATCCCTTTGGATTTGCGGTGAATGTGATGGCCTCATCGCGGGCAAGCCTTGCTCCTACAGATCGAGCGAAATCCTGTAGGAGCAAAGCTTGCTCGCGATGCTTTTAAGAGGCCCACCCCGGTTTACGCTTTTGCACAAAAGCCATGGTCCCCTCGACACCCTCAGCCCCCGTCACCGCCTCACTGAACCATTGCGCCGCCTGATCCAGCAGCTCTGCCGATGGCTGCACCGCACTCGCCAACAACAACTTCTTGGTCGCCGCATTCGCCCCCGGTGCACAACACAGCACATGGGCCAGCACCTCATCGAGGCGCTCGGCCAAAGCCTGCGGATCCTGCTCGACAAAGTGCACCAGACCCATTCGCCGCGCCTGCGTGCCATCAAAGCGCGCTGCAGTGAGGGCCAGGCGCCGGGCCTGGGTCAGGCCGATGCGCTGGACCACGAACGGTGCGATCTGCGCCGGCAGCAGGCCGAGGCTGGTTTCCGGCAGGCCGAATTGCGCCTGATGATCGGCGATGGCGATATCGCTGACGCAAGCCAGACCCAGACCGCCGCCCAGCACCGCGCCCTGCAACACGGTGATCACCACTTGTGGTGCGTGCTGGGTTTCTTCCAGCAGGGCGCCGAAGGCTCGGTTCAACTCGCGGTACGCGGTCGCGCCCTGGGCGCGGGCGTTGGCCATGTCCTTGAGGTCGCCGCCCGCACAGAAGTGTCCGCCGACCCCGGCAATCACCAGGGCGCGAACGGTACGGTTATCGCGTACCGCCGTCAGCACCGCGCGCAGTTCGGTCACCATATGCAAGCTCATGGCATTGCGGCTTTGCGGACGATTAAGGGTGATGTGCAGCACACTGTTGTGCTGGTCGAGTAACAGCGTCTGGCAATCGGGCAGGCGGCTCATTTCTTTTTCCCCGGCAGGATACCCATGAGTTTGCAGATGATCCCCAGCATGATTTCGTCGGCGCCGCCGCCAATCGACACCAGTCGCACATCGCGGTAGGCCCGGGCCACGGGGTTGTCCCACATGAAGCCCATGCCGCCCCAGTATTGCAGGCAGCTGTCGGTCACTTCGCGGCCCAGCCGCCCGGCCTTGAGCTTGGCCATGGAGGCCAGGCGGGTGACGTCCTGGCCTTTGACGTATTGCTCGGTGGCCTGATAGACCAGCGCGCGCAGGCATTCGATTTCGGTCTGCAACTCGGCCAGGCGGAAGTGAATGACCTGGTTATCGATCAGCGCACTGCCGAAGGTCTTGCGCTCCTTGCAGTACTCGATGGTGCTGTCGACGCAATGCTCCAGGCCCTTGATCATGTTCGCCGCGCCGAACAGGCGCTCCTCCTGGAACTGCAGCATCTGCATCATGAACCCTGCACCTTCATGGCCGATGCGGTTGCGCTGCGGCACGCGCACGTTGTCGAAAAACACCTGGGCGGTTTCCGAACTGCGCATGCCGAGCTTGTCCAGATGGGAGCTGAGGCTGATGCCGGGCGTGTTCATCGGTACCATGATCAGCGACTTGTTGATGTGCGGCTTGTCGTCGGAGGTGTTGGCCAGCAGGCAGATGAAGTCGGCGCTTGGCGAGTTGGTGATCCACATCTTGCTGCCGTTGATCACGTAGTCGTCGCCGTCCTTGCGGGCGGTGGTTTTCAACCCGGCCACGTCGGAACCGGCACCGACTTCGGAGACGCCGATGCAGCCGACCTGCTCGCCGCTGATCGCCGGTCGCAGGAACTCGTCACGCAATTCATCGGAGCCGAACCGCGCCAGGGCCGGGGTGCACATGTCGGTCTGCACGCCGATGGACATCGGAATACCGCCGCAATGAATGGTGCCGAACTCTTCGGCGGCGACGATCGAGTAGCTGTAGTCCAGGCCCATACCGCCGAATTTTTCTGGCTTGGAAATGCCCAGCAGGCCGAGATCACCGGCCTTGCGGAAAATTTCGTGGATCGGAAAGCGCCCGGCTTTTTCCCATTCCTCGACGTGCGGGTTGATCTCGTGATCGACGAATTGGCGGACGGTGCGGCGCAGTGCTTCGTGTTCCTGGGTGAAGATCATTTTTATTGTTCTCCTGACAAACCCGCTCGTTCCCACGGGGAGCGTGGGAGCGATCAAATTAAAAACGCGCTACGCCAAAACTGTTGGCTTGCATTGGCCGCACCTGGGCCTCGTGACAGATATCCAACAAGTAACCGAGCAAAGTCCGGGTATCGCGCGGGTCGATCAGGCCGTCGTCCCACAGGTTGGCACTGCCGTAGAGCGCCGTGGACTGGGCGTCGAGTTTCTGCGCGGTGACCTGCTCGAGCATGTCGAGCATCTTCGGGTCCGGCACCAGCCCGTCCTTGGCCTGTTTGGCCTCAGTAACGATGCGCAGCACCTTGCCAGCCTGGGCGCCGCCCATCACGGCGGTGCGGCTGTTGGGCCAGGCGAAGATGAAACGCGGATCCAGGCCTCGGCCGCACATCGCGTAGTTGCCGGCGCCATAGGAACCGCCGACCACGATAGTGAGTTTCGGCACCCGGGCATTGGCCACCGCCTGGATCATCTTGGCGCCGTGCTTGATCACGCCGTGCTGCTCCGATTCAGTGCCGACCATGAAGCCGGTGGTGTTGTGGAAAAACAGCAACGGCGTCTGGCTCTGGTCGCACAGCTGAATGAACTGCGCCGCCTTGCTCGCGCCCTTGGGGGTGATCGGGCCGTTGTTGCCGATGAAGCCGCAGGTGCGCCCGTGGATTTTCAGGTGACCGCAAACGGTCTGTTGATCGAACTCGTTCTTGAAGTCGAGAAAGTTCGAGCCGTCGGCGATGCGGGCGATGATTTCCCGCACGTCGTAGGGTTTTTTCGGATCGTCCGGGATCAGCCCCAGCAGTTCATCGACGGGGTAGAGGGGAGCTTGCCATTGCGTCGGGGCCACCTGCGGCAGCTGCTCGTTCCATGACATCAGGCTGACAATCTCGCGCACCTGACGCACGCCATCGGCATCGTTTTCAGCCAGGTACTCGGCGGTGCCGGCGGTTTGTGCGTGCATCTCGGCGCCACCCAGTTCTTCGTCGGTGGCGACTTCACCGGTGGCCGCCTTCAACAAGGGGGGACCGGCAAGAAACAGCTTGGCCTTGCCGCGCACTACCACTACGTAGTCCGACAGGCCAGGTTGATAAGCGCCGCCCGCCGTGGCCGAGCCGTGCACCGCGGTGATCTGCGGCAGACCCATGGCCGACATCCGCGCCTGATTGGCAAAGCTGCGCGCGCCTTCGACGAAAATCTCCGCCGCGTAGTTGAGGTTGGCGCCACCGCTTTCGGCGAGGGTGATCACCGGCAGTTTGTTTTCCATGGCGATCTGTTGCAGGCGCAGGGATTTTTTCAGGCCGCTGGGGGAAATGGTCCCGCCCTTGATCGCGCTGTTGTTCGCCACGATCAGCGCCCGCACGCCGGACACGTAGCCGATCCCGGCGATCAGGCCGCCACCGGCCGAACTGCCGTCCTTGTCGTCGTGCAACTTGTAGCCGGCCAGGCTGGCCAGTTCGAGGAACGGCGCGCCGGGGTCGAGCAGCAGATTGAGGCGTTCGCGGGGAAGTAACTGCCCACGTTTATCGAATTTGGCTTTGGCCTCGGCCGCCTTGTTCAACAGATTCTGTTCAAGCCCCCGGACCTGTTCGATCGCGCCCAGCATCGCCTCGCGGTTGCGAGCGAACTGTTCGCTGTGGGGATCGAGTTGTGACTGAATCACCGGCATGGGTTATTCCTTGTCCTTGAGCACGTCCGGAAGGTACGCACGGTGGAAGCCGTTGTACGACTCACTGTTGGTCGCCTTGTGAATCGGCCATGCACGTCCGCCAATACTGGCGGCGCCATCGATGCGCAAGGTGCTGCCGCTGATGAATGCCGCCGCCGGGCTGAGCAGGAAAACGATCGCCGCGCTGACTTCCGATTCGGTGCCGATGCGTTTGAGCGGCACATGCTCGCGCAAGGTCGGGATTACCGCCTTGAACGCACCTTCGTAAGTGTCCATGCCGCTGGAGGCGACCCAACCCGGCGCCACGGCGTTGACCCGCACTCCGGCGTAACCCCACTCGAAGGCGGCGGTCTTGGTCAGGTTGTCCATGCCCGAACGCGCAGCGCCCGAGTGACCCATGCCGGGCATGCCGCCCCACATGTCGGCGAGCATGTTGACGATGGCGCCGCCGTGCTTGCTCATGGACTGGTTGAACACCTCCCGGGCCATCAGGAAACCGCCCACCAGGTTGGTGCGCACCACGGTTTCAAAACCCTTCTGGTTGATCGAGGCCAAGGGTGAGGGGTACTGACCGCCGGCATTGTTGACCAGGCCATGAATCGGTCCATGCTTGCGCACCAGTTCGCCGACCAGATGCGTTACTGCCTCTTCATCGCGGATATCGCAGGTGCTCCAGTCGGCCTTGCCACCGTCTTCGGCAATTTCGGCGGCGACGGTTTTCAGCTTGTCGGCCTTGCGCCCCAACAAGATCACATGAGCGCCGAGGGCCGCCAGTTCGTGAGCAGTGCAGCGGCCGATGCCACTGCCGCCACCGGTGACGATGATCGTTTGGCCAGCGAAAAGATCGGCTTTGAAAATCGAATCGTAGGCCATGACGGCAGTCCTCTAGTTGACCTGGTCGGCGATGCGCTGGGGCACCGGAATCTGGATTTCCAGCAATTGCTGGGCGAAGGCCTTGCCCTGCGGATCGATGCGCAGGCTGGCGACACCGCCGCCGCCCAGGGCGTTTTCCAGCAGGAAATTCAGGCTGTGGGTGGCGGGCAGATACCAGCGCTCCACGCGCCCGAGCACCGGATCGAGGACGTGGCTCATCCAGTCGACGATCACCGCCGGTGTCAGCGCCTCGGCGATCCACGGCAGGAATTCGGGCTCGCGGGCCATGACCCCGATGTTGCTGTGGTTGCCCTTGTCCCCGGAGCGGGCCACCGCGAGTTTGATCAGCGCGACGCTGGCATCGGCCCGCTCGGTGGGTTTCGAGGGCTCGATGGGAACGGGCAGGTCGTCCGGGTCGAGCGCATCGACGGCGGGCAGGGTGCAGGGGAAACGCTGGCCGCTGATATCAATCTCCAGCGTGCAGGCATTTTTGTCGATGAGGAACGAGAACAGGCGGATCAGCGGGTACACCGTCGGCCGTCCGCCGACAATGCCGGTCAGCCCCGGCGCCATGCCGGTGGCGGCCTGGGCGATTTCCCGGGAGAACAGGATCAGTGCGCGCTTGTCTGGATGGCGCACCGCCAGTTTGATGACCACTTCGCGACTGTCCTGGCGCCGACCGTGGGGGCCATAGGTGGCTTCGCTGCCCAGCAGTTCAATGTTCACGTCGGTGTATGGCGCCCAGCCGCGCCGGATGAAGAGTTCCGAGGTTTTGTTGATGATCGCCTGGCTGACGCGACGGGCCTTGTCCACCGCATCGATGCCGGCGATCAGGCAACTGGCGGTGCACTTGAAGCCATCGGGCCAAGTGGCGCTGACCTTGTATTGATCGGTGGGTGGCAGGCCTCTGGCGCCGTGCACACGCACCGCATTTTTGCCCTGCGGCACCAGCTTGACCTGGGTGAAATCGCAGACCACATCCGGCAGCAGATAAGCCCGTGGATCGCCGATTTCGTAGAGCATCTGCTCGCCCACGGTCAGCGGCGTGACCAGACCACCGGTGCCTTCGGGTTTGCTGACGATGAATTGGCTGTCGGCGCTGACTTCGACGATGGGAAAACCGATGTGCTCGTAGTCGGGCACCTCGCGCCAATCGGTGAAATTGCCCCCGGTGCACTGCGCGCCGCATTCGATGATGTGCCCGGCCAACGCCGCCTGGGCCAGCTTGTCGTAGTCATGCCACGACCAGCCGAACTCATGCACCAGCGCGGCGCTGACCACGGCGCTGTCGACCACGCGCCCGGTGATCACGATATCGGCGCCCAGGCGCAGGGCTTCGACGATGCCGGGGGCGCCGAGGTAGGCGTTGGTCGAGACGCACATCGGCGGCAGCGGGGCGCCGCTGAACATTTCATGAATACCGTGGGTGCTCAGCTGTTTGAACTGCGGTTGAAGGTCATCCCCCAGCAGCACGGCGATCTTCAAGGCGACTCCGGCCTTGTCGCAGGCCGCTTGCAGGGCAGCGGCGCAGGCCAGTGGATTGACTCCTCCGGCGTTGCTGATCACGCGGATTTTCTGTTCGGCGAGCTGGGTGAGCAGGGGGCTCAGGACTTCGACGAAGTCGCTGGCATAGCCGGCCTGGGGATCTTTCATCCGCGCACCGGCCATGATCGACATGGTGATTTCGGCCAGGTAGTCGAACACCAGGTAGTCCAGGCGTCCGCCGTCCACCAGTTGCTCGGCGGCGGTCGAGGTATCGCCCCAGAACGCGCTGGCGCAACCGATGCGAATGGTTTTGGCAGCAGTCAATTGCATAACCCCCATCGACAGAAGTGTTTCGAGACTACCAAGCAAGCGCTTGGTTTGTAAACGGCAGAAATACTTTCTGCCCGAGCGCTTGCTTGGTTGCCAATGCCAGCTTAAATTGCCCGCGCAAGTCCGCTGTTTTAGCGGGGATCGGCGTTGATGATTGATCGACTGTAGGAGAGAACGGGTGGACGAGCAAAAAGCCCTGAGGGTCATGCGCGATTTGGTCGGCAACGGCCAGTTGACCGATCCGGACAGCGCCCGTGGCAAGCTGCTGCAAGTGGCTGCCCACCTGTTTCGCAACAAGGGCTACGAGCGCACCACCGTGCGCGATCTGGCCGGTGCCGTCGGCATTCAGTCGGGGAGCATCTTTCACCACTTCAAAAGCAAGGACGAAATACTGCGGGCGGTGATGGAAGAGACCATCCGCTACAACACCGCGCTGATGCGTGCGGCCATTGCCGAAGCCGAGAACGTGCGTGAGCGGGTATTGGCGCTGATTCGCTGCGAATTGCAATCGATCATGGGCGGCAGTGGCGAGGCCATGGCTGTGCTGGTCTACGAATGGCGCTCGCTGTCCGAGGAGGGCCAGGAAAAAGTCCTGGCTCTGCGCGATATTTATGAAGACATCTGGCTGCAGGTGCTGGGCGAGGCCAAGAGTGCCGGCTTCATTCGCGGTGATGTGTTCATCACCCGGCGCTTCCTCACCGGAGCGCTGTCCTGGACCACCACCTGGTTTCGCGCCGGTGGCAGCATGAGCCTGGATCAGCTGGCCGATGAGGCGCTGATTCTGGTGCTGGAGGAAAAGCAATAACGGCAGGTCGATGAACAGGAAACTGGCTAACCGGGCGAAACCGCCTGGCTTGAATGCAACGACGCAGTATTCGGGGAGTGAGTAGTTTTGATGTCTTCGCCAATTCGGACGGCTTCAGGTCTTTTGCTGGCAGTGATCGCCGCGTCATGGGCGCTGCCATCCCCGGCTGCACAACTGGTGCGCATCGGCGCCGCTCACTTTCCACCCTATACCGTGCGCCCGGAAAACGGTGCCGACACCGGCCTGCTGCCGCAGCTGGTGGAGGCGCTCAATGCCTCGCAAACCGACTATCAGTTTGTGCTGGTACCCACCTCGATTCCCCGGCGCTTTGGTGATTTCAAGCAGGGCCGGATCGACATGGCGATTTTCGAAAACCCCGCCTGGGGCTGGAAGGACATCCCCCGCACCGACGTCGACATGGGCCTGGAAGACGCCGAGATTTTCGTCGCGCAACGCCAGCCGGAAAACCAGCCGGCGCGCCAGCAGGATTATTTCACTGACCTCACGGGCAAGCGCTTGGCGCTGTTCAGCGGTTATCACTACGAATTCGCCCAGTTCAACGCCGACCCCAAATACCTCGCCACCACCTACAACGCCACGCTGACCTACTCCCATGACAGCAACCTGCTGATGGTGCTGCGCGGGCGCGCCGACATCGCCCTGGTCACGCGCTCCTACTTGAGTGACTACTTTCTGCGCAACCTGAAGGTCGCGGACGAGTTGCTGGTGTCCGATCGCATCGATCAGATTTATCACCACTACGCCATCCTGCGTCCCGCTGCTCCGATTTCGGGGGAGGCCTTCGGACAACTGCTGCAAGGGCTGCGAGACAACGGCCAGATGCTGAAGATCTTCGATCCGTACAAGATTGCGATTGTGCCGGTGCCGCATTAATTGACCCAACCGCTGTAGGAGCGAGCCTGCTCGCGAAATGGGGGCGATGAGGTATCAGATCCTACCGGCGGGCTGCCGCATCCGCACGGCCACCCGACACCTTGCGGCAATGCACCAGCGCATCACGAATCATGAAGTTCACCAGGGTCGGCGAAACGCCGAGTTCCCTGGCGATGTCCTTCTGCGGCACGCCATGCAGGCGGTACATCTCGAAGGCGTGGCGGGTCCGGCTCGGCAGCTCGCTGAGGGTTTCGGCGATGTGTTCCAGGGTGGAGAAATTGATGTGCGAGGTTTCCGGTGACGCACCCTGGATTACCACGTTCAAGCCTTCCTCTTCCGGCCCCGCAAATTTCAGTTCCATTGCCTGCTTGCGGTAGTGATCGATCGCCAGATTACGCACGATCTGGAACAGATAGCTGAGCTGGGCCTTGAGCGAAGAGGTGATCTGCGGTGCCGATTGCAGCCGGAAAAAAGCGTCCTGCACCACGTCTTCGGCGCGGGAGCGGCAGCCGGTGATGCGCGCTGCAATCTTGACCAGAATCAGTCGATTGTCGACGAATGTCTGAAGTAGCGGCAAATCGCACCTGCCTGTGGACGCTCGTTCCGTCATGGAAATCACCCTGCTGCCAAATTGGTTGGTCGGACGGCGAGTAGTTCGGGCCGTCTGTCACATCGAGCGACAAACTAAGATTAATGATAATCATTGTCAATTGGGAATTGAGCTAATTCGCCGCAAAGGTGCAAAGTGATAACAGCGGCACGCGAACGCTCTCCCATGCCGTTCTCAATGACTCAGCCCAAACCTTTGGTTGATTGACTGGCGATTGTGCGTGGCTCAGTCTTTGAGCTCTTTTCTTGACGAGTAGACAGTCAATGCCCTTCGCAACCATTGATGGACAACCTCTTCACTACCTCGATCAAGGCACCGGCCCGGCGGTTCTGCTGGCCGGCAGTTACCTGTGGGACCAGGCCATGTGGGCGCCGCAGATTGCCGCGCTTTCGCAGCAGTATCGGGTCATCGCGCTGGACCTGTGGGGCCATGGCGATTCGGGGGCGATGCCCGCCGGTACGACATCGCTGGATGATGTGGCGCGTCAGGCATTGGCGTTGCTGGATCACCTGGACATCGATCGCGTGACCCTGGTCGGCCTGTCGGTCGGTGGCATGTGGGGTGTGCGGCTGGCACTGTCGGCGCCGCAGCGACTCAACGGGCTGGTGCTGATGGACACCTATGTCGGCGTCGAGCCGGAGCCGACCCGCCAGTATTACTTCTCGCTGTTCAAGATGATCGAAGACAGCGGAGTGATCGCGCCGCAGTTGCTGGACATTGTGGTGCCGATCTTCTTTCGTCCGGGCATCGATCCGCAGTCGGCGCTGTACCAGGACTTCCGCGCCAAACTGGCCGCGCTGCCACCGAAGCGTCTGCGTGAAAGCGTTGTCCCGATGGGGCGGATTACCTTTGCTCGCGATGATCTGCTACCGCGTTTGGGCGAACTGGATGCAGCGACCACGCTGGTGATCTGTGGCGATCAGGACAAGCCACGGCCGCCTTCGGAAGCGTGGGAAATGGCAGAATTGATTGGTTGTCCGTGCGTGCTGGTGCCGGAGGCGGGACATATCTCCAATCTGGAGAATCCGGGTTTTGTGACCGAGGCGTTGCTGAGGTTTATTGCCAGAAGAAATTAGTTGCTTGTGCTGACGCCATCGCGGGCTTGCCCGCGATGGCGTCAGTGCTGCCAGCGCAAGTCTGGCAGCCAAAATACCTACTTAGGCCCGAGAATCTTCGCCAACTTGTCCGGCGATGGCGCGCCCTGCTGCTGTTGCAGTTCACCCTTGTCGTCCATGTAGAAAATCGCCGGCGTGGCCTGCAGCTCCAGGTCGTCCATCAACTGCATGTTGGCGGCGAGCTTGGCTTGAATGGCCGGCGGCACCTCCATCAACGGCTTGAGCGAGCTGCCCTTGCCCGCCGCTTCGTGGTCTTGCAGGGCTTTTTGCGGATCCTTGGCGGCGAGCAGCGCGGCGGATTTGCCGGGGCTGTCTTCACGGATGATGCCGACCATGATGTGCCGCAACTGCACCTTTCCGGCCTTGACCCAGGGCCGTGCCTGTTCCCAGAACATGTTGCAGTAAGGACAGTTCGGGTCGCTGAACAAATACACCACACGCGGTGCATCCTTACTGCCGTCGGCGATCCAGTTGCTCGCTTCCATCTTGCCCCAGACTTCCTTGGACATCGGCGCGTACACCAGTTTTTGCAGAGGGGCGCTGCTCAAGTCGTTGCCCTCGGCGTCGTACAGATTGCCCAGCAATACATGCTTGCCGTCCGGCGTGAGGTACAGCGCCATCCCGCGGTTCTGGTATTGCGCGGCGTAACCGCGCAGGCCGTCGGGTGCATCGAACTGACCGACGATTTTCGCGCCCTTGGCCTCGATCTGCTTGATCGCAGCGGGCAACTCTTCAGCCTGTACCGATGGCAGGTGCAGCAGGGCGGCACCCAGGCTCAGGGTCAGCAGGTGGCGGAAGCGGGGCATGGCAATTTCCTTGCAGAAGTGGCGGGAGCGGATTCGAAATTTTCCAGGGCGCGGGCGAGGCTCGCTTGTGACAGTTCACCCAGATGGCTGCCCAGCAGGCGACCGTCCGGACTGTAGAACAGTGTAGTCGGCAGGGCCATCGAGCCGACGGCCTGCCCCAGGCGACCACCGCCGTCGAACAGCACGTTGGACAGGCTCAGGCCCTGGGTTTCCAGAAAGGTGGCGACGCTTTGCATGCTTTCGGCCTGATTGACGAACAGGAAAGTCAGGTCCGGACGCTGTTGCTGGGCATTCTCCAGCACCGGCATTTCCCGGCGGCAAGGCGGGCACCAGGTGGCCCACAGATTGATCACCAGTGGGCCACCCTTGTAGTCCGCCAGTTGCACGGTTTCACCGGCGGCATTGCGCAGGGTAATCTCCGGCAGACGGGTGCCTTGTTCATAAATCGTCAGGGAGTAGGTGGCCAGCAACCAGAACGCCAGGCCGCTGGCCACGCCGAAGCCCAATGGTCGACGCAGGCCGGGACGACGCCAGCCACGGTACAGCGTGGCAATCACCAGCGCGATGATCCCGGGCCAGGCGAGGAAGCCGCCGTCACGCAGATCGATGATCTGCCAGAGATCGTTGTGATAGTGGGGCCAGTAGAGGACGACGAAAGCGATCCGCGCCGCCAGCATGCCGATCAGGAACAGCCCGAACAGCACCGACTCGGGGTTCTCGCCACCGCGTTTTGCCACCCGCCACCCAACAAACGTCGCCAGTGCCAGGGCACTGATCAGCAGCAGATGGTTGAGCGCGATGGCAAAGGTGCCGAGGGTGAAAGTCAGCATTAACGGGCGTCCCGGGTGGTGGTCCAGCGTTGCAGGAACGTCTCGGCATCGACCTCGCCGGTGATGCGTTGGCTGCGACGTTCGACGCCATCGGTGCCGACCCACAGCAGGCTCGGCGGACCCGGTACCTTATAACGACCCAGCAGTTCGCGGCTGGCGGCATTGTCGGCGGTGACATCCAACCGCAGCAGTCGTACGTCGCTCAGGGCCTGCAGCACATTGGCCTTGGCGAACACCTGCTTTTCCATGACCTTGCACGACACGCACCAGTCGGCGTAGTAGTCCAGCAGCACCCACTGACCCTGCGCTTGCGCGGCGTCGAGTTCCCGTTGCAGGGCCGCCGGATCCTTGATCGTGGTGAAGGCGTCATGCCCGGTCGGTGTCGCGGCGACGGCGGTGCCGGTGGCGCGGAATACCTGGAGCGGCTTGAACAGATCGTCACTGCCGCCCGCCGCACCGATCACCAGCAGGCTGCCCCACAGGCCGAGCAACAACGAGCTGGCGCCGAACAGATGGGCAATGCGTCCAAAGCCTTCCGATTGCTTCCAGGCGCTATAGGCCGCGATCAACAACAAGGCACCGCACAAGCCGACCCACAGCGATTCATCCAGTACCGGGCGCAGCAACAGCAAGGCGGTTGCCAGGAACAGGAAGCCGAAGATTCCCTTGACCAGGTTCATCCACGCGCCGGGTTTGGGCAGGAACCGATTGCCGACTGTCACCAGCAGCAACAGCGGCATGCCAATACCAATGCCCAAGGCGAACAGAATCAGCCCGCCGTGCAGGGCATTGCCGCTTTGCGCGATGTAGAGCAGCGCGCCGGCCAGCGGCGCGGTCATGCACGGGCCGACCAGCAGCCCTGACAAGGCGCCCAGTACGCCGGCGCCGACCAGGCTGCCGCCGCGCTGATTGCGCGAGACATTTTCCAGGCGGTCACGCACGGCCACCGGCAGTTGCAGTTCGAAGTAGCCGAACATGGGCAAGGCCAACAGCACGAAAATCGCCGCGAAACTGCCCAGCAGCCAAGGGTTTTGCAACAGTGCCTGCAGGTTGGCGCCCAACATCGCGGCCACTACACCCATCGCCGCGTACACCAGCGCCATGCTCACCACATAACTGCCGGCCAGGGCGAAACCGCGCTTGGGCGAGGCACCACTGCCGACGATCAATCCGGCCAGAATCGGCAGCATCGGCAACGAACAGGGGGTGAAGGCCAGCAGAAGGCCAAGCCCGAAGAACACCAGCAGGCTCCAGCCCAGCGCACGCTGCTCAAGGCTGCTGGCCAGGGCCTGATCCTGTGCCTGGGCAGTCGCTGGCAGATCAGCCTGACCGCCCAGATCGACGACCTGCGTCTGCGGGGGATAACACAAACCGGCATCGGCGCAACCCTGGAAACCTACCTTGATCTGGCCGGTCGCGCCTTTGGGAATCTTCAGCTCCAGGCCCTGGCGATACACCTGCTGTTCGCCGAAGAACTCGTCGCTGTGGGCTTCACCCTGCGGCAGCGTCGGGTGCTGGGCGTCGGGCAGGCCATCGAACTTCAGCCGCTTCTGATACAGGTAGTAGCCGTCCGCAATTTGCCAGAACAGCTGCATTTCGCCGGATTCGAGGCGTTCGGAGGTGAAAACGAATGCTTTTGCGACGGGGAGGAAGTCAGGTTTGCTTTCGAACGGATTGCTCCCGGCCTGGGCCAGGCCCGATATCAGCAGAGCGAAGAGGAGAAGCAGATGACGCATGGAAAAGCCTTATTCCTTTGCAAGTGAAGTGAACAATGTGCGGTGTCGATTAACCGATGATTAACCCTGGCGGCCTTGTGATGGCGCGACTTGCGGCATAATGTCCGCTTAATCGGTCAACGGCCTAATCAGCGTTATTTACACGAGGCTCCCCATGCACGTACTGGTTTGCGAAGACGATGAGTTGATCGCCAGCGGCATCGTCGCCGGCCTGACCGCTCAGGGCCTGACCGTTGAACACGTGGCCACGGCGTCCGCGGCCCGGGCGATGCTCAAGGTCGCGGAATTCGACGTGATGGTACTCGACCTCGGCCTGCCTGACGAAGACGGCCTGAAGTTGCTTCAACAATTACGCCAGAGCGGCCTGGAGCTGCCGGTGCTGATCCTTACGGCCCGGGACTCGGTCACCGACCGCGTCGACGGCTTGCAGGCCGGCGCCGATGACTACCTGCTCAAGCCTTTCGACCTGCGCGAACTGGCCGCGCGCCTGCACACTCTATTGCGACGAGTGGCGGGGCGCAGCGTCAACCTGATCGAGCACGGCGCCCTGACCTACGACCCGAGCAGTCGCGAAACCACTCTTGCCGGGCAGCCGGTGGACCTTTCCCGTCGCGAACAATCCCTGTTGCAAGCCCTGCTGCATAACCGCGGCCGCGTGTTGTCCAGCGAGCAGCTCAAGGACAGCGTCTACGGCTTTAATGACGAGCTGGAGAGCAACGCCCTCAACGTCCATATCCATCATCTGCGGCGCAAACTCGGCAATGGCATTGTCGAGACCGTGCGCGGCCTGGGGTATCGCCTGGGCCCGGCCGATGGGGGAGATCAAACCAAGTGATGAGTCTGCGTTTGCGCCTGAGCCTGGTGCTCGGGGGCGCGTTTGCGCTGATCTGGGCACTGGCTGCGGCCTGGATGCTCAGCGATTTGCGCAATCAGATGATGTTTTCCCTCGACCAGCGTCTGGTGGCGTCGGCGCGAATGGTCGCCGGGCTGATGGAGCAGTTGCCGCCGTTGCCAAGCAAGGGCGAGGGCACGCATTTCAGTGCCGAACAACTCAATATTCCCGGGGGGATGGCTTGCCAGGTCAGCTCGTTGCGCGGGGAAATCCTCGCTCGCAGCCACAGCGATCCGGGACAAACCCTGGAAGCGGAGAAAATGGGCTTCCACGATCAGATGATCGATGGCGCGCCGTGGCGCAGTTTTACCCTGGCCCGTGGCGATCTGCGGATCACCACGGCGGATCGACAGATCGAACGCGAGGCCCTGAACATGTCGATCCTGCTGGCGGCTTCGGTGCCAGTAGGCGTGGCGTTACTCGGATGTCTGTGCCTGCTCTGGCTGGGGATTGGCCAGGGGCTGGCGCCGCTCAATCGCATGCGCGACGCCTTGATGCGTCGCAGTCCCGACTCGCTCGAACCGCTGCAGGTCCAGCCGTTGCCCAGCGAACTGCAACCTCTGCTCGAGACGCAGAACCAGCTGTTCCAGCGCATCGGCAAGACCATCGAGCGCGAGCGCCGGCTGACCGGTGATGCCGCCCACGAACTGCGCAGCCCGTTGACCGCGATCAAGACCCATCTGCAAGTGGCGCGGATGACCGAGGGCGCGGCCCGCGATCAATCGTTGGCCCGGGCCGAAGAGGGCGCCGACCGTCTGCACCGGACTCTGGAACAATTGCTGTTGCTGGCGCGGGTCGAAGGCAGTCTGTCGTTCGATGACGGCGTGCAATGCAGCGCCGAGCAGGTGGCGAAACTGGCGATCCAGGACACTGCCGGCGGCGATCGCCAGCGCATCAGGCTCAACGTCCCGGCCAGGTTCTCCCACGCACCGGTGAAAATGCCGTCGGTGCTGTCGATTGCCGCGCTGCGCAACCTGCTGGACAACGCTTTGCGCCATACGCCCGGAGACGGACCGGTGGAGTTGAGTCTGCAAACCACCGGTAATCGTGTGCAGTTTGTGGTCCGCGATCACGGGCCGGGGATTGCCGAGGACGACTTGCAGCATTTGACCCAGCGTTTCTGGCGCAATGGTCAGAGCACCGGTTGCGGCCTGGGTCTGGCGATTGTCCAGGCCATCGTTCAACGCTGTGGTTGCACCCTGCATTTCGACAGCCGGCCGGATGGGTTGCGGGTTGAGCTGACCATGCCGTTGCAGCCGGCCTGACAGGCTCTACACATACCCTGCGGCAGCTCCTGCATGGGAATCAATGCGGCACATCAGAGGTAACGTCTCTGCATTGGCCGCCCGGACCTCTCAGAACTATCGTTCCTCACTCTCAACGGATTGAGGTAACGTCGCCATGGATAACCCGATTCAAACCTGCAAGGCCACGCCCGCCGATGTCGGCATCATTAGCCGCATCATCGAGCGTTCGATCCGCGTTGGTTGCGCTCGTGACCACCGCAACCAACCGCAAACCCTTGCCGCCTGGACCTGCAACACGACAGATGAGCATATCCGGCACTGGCTCACGGACCCACGGCTGTACCTGAATATCGCCTTGTTGCAGAACAAACCTGTCGGCGTCGCCATGGCCTCGGTCTGCGGCAAGGTGGCGTTCTGTTACGTGCAGCCGGAATCGTTTCGCCGTGGCGCCGGGCGGACCCTGGTGCGCGATCTTGAAGACTGGTTGATCAATCAGGGCCAGCAACGGGTGCGGCTCCACTGCACTCGCTCCAGCGAGCCGTTCTACCGGCATCTGGGTTACCAGCCCGGTTCCGTTGCATTCATGGTCGCGGGGCTTGAGGTTGTTCCCCTGCAAAA
Source organism: Pseudomonas putida (assembly GCF_003228315.1). Taxonomy (NCBI): domain Bacteria; kingdom Pseudomonadati; phylum Pseudomonadota; class Gammaproteobacteria; order Pseudomonadales; family Pseudomonadaceae; genus Pseudomonas; species Pseudomonas putida. Next base: position 2,440,977 of record NZ_CP029693.1, on the reverse strand, counting down.
AGGCCTGGCGTCACCTTCATCGAAAGCCCACCCAGGGTCTAAATCCTCAAGGGGTGAAAGCCAACCTCAATGACCTGGAGAACCTGCTCAATGACCCGGAGGCCGGTGTGCAATTGCTGGCGGCGGTGATCGTTGAAGTCGGGAATGAAAGCCCGCTGAACCGGTGATGGTCAGCGGACTTTTTCAGTCTGGATGGGTTGCAGTACCTGTGGGAGCGGGATTGCTCGCGAAGAGGCCCGCCCAAACACTCAATGCCTCAACCTTGCTGAAACATCTCCTTCGCCCGCTGTTCAATCTGCTCCTGGGTCAGATCCTCCTTGCGCGTGGCCAGAAACCACAGATGGCCATAGGGATCTTTCAAGGTCCCCGAACGGTCGCCATAGAACTGATCCTTGACCTCCGACACCACGATGCCGCCGGCGGCAATCGCCTGCTTATAAGACTTGTCGACATCGGTCACATATAGATGCAAGCCCACGGAAGGCGACTGGTCCGGATTGCTCAGCGGCCCCTGATCGCAAGGCGTGCCCAGCATGATCGGGCAGTCGCCGATGCGCAGTTCGGCGTGGCCGACGCCGCCGTCGGGCATGGACAGGCGCATGACTTCAACGGCGCCGAATGCTTTCTTGTAGAACTCGATGGCCTCGGCCGCCTTGGCGATGCCCAGGTACGGGGTGACGCTGTGATAACCCTCTGGAATCGGTTTGACGCTCATTATGCTTCTCCCTTTTTTGTGAGTTGAAGACCGCTCTCCAGCGGAACAAGTGTAGAAGCTGGCTAAACCTGCACAGCAGGCTGCGATCTTTTGATTTTGACTTTCAGCAGGGATTGAGTTCACAAAAAGATCGCAGCCTGCGGCCGCTCCTACAGGGGGACTGCGGTGTTTGTGAGTCAACAGCAAAGCAACAGATTGTCCCGGCTACGGCAGTGCCGAAACTTGCAAAAACCGCTGAAACACCCGTAAACACGGCGCCACGCACCCAGGCACAGAAGCTGCAATGACCCTTGATAAACACTGTTATCGAGAGTCCTGTATGTCTGCCTTGCCCCCATCTGCCGTTTATCCGATCAACCCGCCAGCCGCCCATCGCATCGCCGACGAAGCCGAAGCGCTGCGCGTCGCCGAGCAAGTCGCTGCTGTCCTGCTGGAACAGGACGCCGAACGCGACCGTACACGCCAGGTACCCGCCGAGATCGTCGATCTGTATTCCAACAGTGGCCTGTGGGGCATCACCGTGCCTAGGGAGTTCGGCGGTGCACAGGTGTCTTACGCGGTCCTGGCGCAGGTCATTGCGATCATCTCCGCGGCCGATCCGTCCCTGGGGCAGATCCCGCAGAACCACTATTGCCTGCTGGAAGACATTCGCCTGCAAGGCTCGCCCGAACAGCAAGCGCATTTCTTCGCCCTGGCGCTGCAAGGCCATCGCTTTGCCAATGCCCTGTCGGAAACCGGCGGCAAAAATGTGCAGGACATCCAGGCGACCATCCGCCGTTATGGCGACGGTTATGTGATCAACGGTCGCAAGGGTTACTGTACCGGTTCGCTGTACGCCCACTGGCTGGCGGTGCTGGCACTGGATGAAGAGCAAAAGGGCCAACTGGCCTTCGTCGAACGCGGCACTCGAGGACTGGTGGTCGTCGACGATTGGGACAGCATCGGCCAGCGCACCACCTCCAGCGGCACGGTGCTGGCCGATGACCTGCACATCCCGGCTTTCAATCTGTTCCCGACCTATCGTTCTTATGAAAGCCCGACCCTGGCCGGCCCGTTCGCCCAGTTGACCACCGCCGCCATCGACGCCGGCATCGCCCGCGCCGCGCTGCGCGACACCATCGCCTTCGTCCGGGAGTTCGCTCGGCCATGGATCGATGCGGGTGTGGACAAGGCCAGCGAAGATCCGCTGACCATCATTGCGGTTGGCGGACTGGAGATTCGCCTGGAGGCCGCCGAAGCCCTGCTGGAGCGGGCGGGGCGCGCGCTGGATGCGGCACGCCCGGCACCGGACGAAGACACGGTTGCCCACGCTTCTTTGGCCGTCGCCAAGGCCAAGGTGCTGACCACCGAAATCGCCATCGAAGCGGCCAACAAACTGTTCGAACTCGGCGGTACCCGTTCGACCCTGAAGAAGCACAACCTCGACCGCCACTGGCGCAACGCCCGGGTGCATACCCTGCACGATCCTGTGCGCTGGAAGTACCACGTGGTCGGCAACTGGTTGCTCAACGGCGTGAAACCGCCGCGCCACGACTGGTCGTGATCATGGCCGAATTGTTCAAGAACATTTATTGGGCGGACATCGGCCAGGCCTGCCTCGACACCCTGAGCATGCTCGGCGCGGCCCTGGGTTTTACCGTGCTGCTGGGGCTGCCTTTGGGCGTGCTGCTGTTCCTCACCGGCAAGCGCCAGCTGCATGAAGCCGTCGGGCTTTACCGGGTGCTGTCGGTGATCGTGAACATGCTGCGTTCGCTGCCGTTCATCATTCTGCTGATCGTGCTGATTCCCCTGACCACCGTGCTGGTCGGCACTTCGCTGGGGGTGCCGGGGACCATTCCGCCGCTGGTGGTGGGTTGCACGCCGTTCTTTGCGCGGCTGGTGGAAACCGCCTTGCGCGAAGTCGATCGCGGGGTGGTGGAGGCGACCCAGGCCATGGGCGCCAATACCTGGCAAATCATCCGCTACACGCTGTTGCCCGAAGCCCGGGGAGGGCTGTTGGCGGCGATCACTGTGACCGCCATCGTGCTGGTGGATTACACGGCGATGGCCGGGGTGATCGGCGGTGGCGGCCTCGGCGATCTGGCCATCCGCTATGGCTATCAGCGATTCCAGACCGACGTGATGGTGGTCACCGTGGTGTTGCTGCTGGTGCTGGTCCAGGCCCTGCAAATGAGCGGCGACCGGCTGGTGGCGCGCTACAGCCACCGCTGAAGAATCGATTCCTTTTAATGAAAAAGTCCGGCCCCACGTCCGCCCCACGACGGCCATCTAAATCTGCCCAGGAGTACAGCATGAAAAAGACATTGGCCGTTCTGGCTGCCTTGATTTCGTTAAGTGTTCACGCCAACGAAAAACTCACCGTCGGCGCCACGCCGGTGCCGCACGCGGAGATTCTCGAATTCGTCAAACCGACCCTGGCCAAGGAAGGCGTGGACCTGGACATCAAGGTCTTCACCGATTTCATCCAGCCCAACCAGCAGTTGGCGTTGAAGAACCTGGATGCCAACTATTACCAGTACCGGCCATTTCTGGATGACTACAACAAGACCCGTCACACCGATCTGGTGCCGGTGGTCGGTGTGCACATCGAGCCGTTCGGTGCTTACTCGACCAAGATCAAAAACATCTCCGAGTTGAAGGACGGCGCCACGGTATCGATCCCCAACGACCCGGTGAACACCGGCCGTGCGCTGGTGCTGTTGCACGAGGCCGGGCTGATCAAGCTCAAGGATCCGAGCAACACCCTGGCCACCCAGCGGGACATTGCCGAGAACCCCAAGCATCTGAAAATCCGTGAACTGGAAGGCGCGTTGCTGGCCCGTTCGGTGAGCCAAGTGGACTTGGCGTTCGTGTTCGCGAACTACGCGCTGGAGGCGGGGATCGACACCAACAGTGCGTTGATCGTCGAGAAGGGCAAGAGCCTGTACGTCGAATTCCTGGTCGCCCGGCCGGACAACATCAACGACCCTGGCTTGCAGAAGCTGGCCAAGGCGTTGAATTCCGATGATGTGCGGCAGTTCATTCTGACTCGGTACAAAGGGCAGATTGCGCCTGGGTTCTGATTTTTCTTTGGTCTTGAGGGCGCTATCGCGGGCAAGCCTTGCTCCTACAGGTTTCGAGTCGTTTTTGATTAGTGCGAACGACACAAATCCTGTAGGAGCATGGCTTGCCCGCGATGGCCGCACCGCTATCTCGGATCAGACCCCGATTCCAGCAGCTGCGCCCCCGGCCCCTGTTCCCCCAGCACATCGCCAAAGTTGCGCAACGGACACGCCTCCATCGACAGGCACCCACAGCCAATGCAGCCATTGAGTTTGTCGCGCAACAGCGTCAACTGCCGGATCCGCTCATCCAGATCCCGACTCCATTGCTCTGACAACACCTTCCAGTCCGCTGCCGTCGGTGCGCGATTGTCCGGCAGGGTCTTGAGCGCCTCGCCGATTTCGGCCAAGGGAATGCCCAGGCGCTGGGCGACCTTGATCAACGCCACCCGACGCAAAACCTCTCGCGGATATCGCCGTTGGTTGCCTTGATTACGGTTGCTTTTGATCAGTCCTTTGGACTCATAAAAATGCAACGCCGTGACCGCCACGCCGCTGCGAGCCGCCAGTTGGCCGACGGTGAGTTCCTTGTGCAGGTGTTCCGGGCTGATCATGTGAAAAAGCTCCTTGACCTCTAGTTAACTAGAGGTTTTAACCTGCACGCCTTCGGATCGCAAGATCCGTCCTACAGGTAGCGGGGGAGCTTTCATGCAAGCGCCGGAGAAAAATCGCAGTTTCACCCAGTTGATCGAATTCGAGATCGAGCCCCATCAGCAAATGGCGCTGGTGACGGCCTTATCGCAGCAGACCGAGCATCTGGCCCAGCACTGCAGTGGTTTTCTGAGTGCCAGCATCCAGGCCAGCGACGATGGCCGGCGTGTGCTCAATTATCTGCAATGGCAAACCCGCGAGGCCGGGGAAGCCGCGTTTCAGGGTTTTGAAAGCGGTGAACAGGATTTCTGGCAGTTGATCCGTGCCCATCAGGCGAAAACCGTGACCTTTGGTTCGTTCCGGGTGCTGCACAGCCTGGAGCTCAGTCACGACAACGCCCTGCATTGCAATCTGGTGGCTTAGATCGACAGCTGCATCAAGCGCTCACCGAGCAGGTTTTCCGCGGGGCGTCGCTTGTTGACCGCCAGTTCGCCGATCTTGATCAGGCGCGTGCGCGTGACGTTGCGGCTCAACCCGAGCAGTGCGGCGGTGTGCACCTGGTTGTAGTGGCTGAAGCGATAAGCCGCCCGCAACAAGGCGTCTTCGACTTTTTCGTGCAAGGCGCCGGCCTGTTCTTCGAAGAGCTTTTGAAAGGCCCGATCCAGCAGCGCTTCGGCGCTGTTGTCGACCTGCAAGTGGGCGTCGTCCTGGCGCTCGATGCGCAGGTTCGACAGGCGCAAGTCATCGCGTTCGATTACCCCGTTGCGGCAAATCAGCAGGGTGTGATGAATGACGTTTTCCAGTTCACGGATGTTGCCCGGCCAGCTGTAGCTGCGCAGTTTCTGCTCGGCTTCCTTGCTGAGGGTGATCTCGCCATATCCGAGGCGCTGGCTGTAGACATCGATGAAGTGCCGGGTCAGGGGCAGGATGTCTCCCGGGCGATCGCGCAACGGGTTCAGCTCCAGGCTGACCACGTCGAGCCGGTAGTACAGGTCCTCGCGAAAATGCCCGGCGTTGATGGCCTTTTCCAGCTGCACGTTGGTGGCCGCCAGCACCCGCACGTTGATGGGGATGCTTTTGCGCGAACCCAGGCGCACTACCTCCCGCTCCTGCAAGACCCGCAGCAACTTGACCTGGATCGCCATCGGCAAATCGCCGATTTCATCGAGGAACAAGGTGCCGCCGTCCGCCTCTTCGAACCAGCCGGCCTTGGCGCTCAGGGCGCCGGTGAACGCGCCTTTCTCATGACCGAACAATTCGGCCTCGACCAGCGATTCGGAAAACGCGCCGCAGTTCACCGCCACGAACGGGCGGTTGCGGCGGGCGCTGAGGTTGTGGATATGTCGGGCGACCAATTCCTTGCCGGTGCCGGTTTCGCCAATGATCAGCACGCTGGCTTCACTGGGCGCGACTTGTTGCAGGTGTGCCAGCAAGGCCTGGGACTTCGGGTCTTCGAATACTTGCGCCGTGGCGCGGATCGAGGTGGCGAGCGCGGGCGAGGGCGGTAAGGTCAGCAGTTGCATGGGGCAGGCTCCTTGTCGGGCAGGCTATGAATGGAAGGGGGAATCGTCGGGGCCTGGTTCAGTGCCCCTTCACCCAGCTCCTGGAGCTTGTAATCCATTGGGTCGTGCGCAATTCGCGCAAAACTGCGCAGTGGCGCGAGTTATAAAGCTTCTCTGTTATTCCGTAAAATAAGTTAAATAAATATTTATAGTGCTTTATGGAATATAAGGACCTGTCATTAGAAAAACTCGATAGCCACTATCGAAAGCGGTGATTTCTGCCCGTCCAAAGGCGCGGGTAGCCTGTGTTCATTGCCCCGAACCCAGATCGCCAGGACGCCAGACATGAAAACCCTGATCACCGCTTCCCTGCTGCTGAGCCTTTCCGTTCTTGCCGGATGTGCCAGTCATGTTTCCCCGGAACTGCGGCCCTACACCGCTGAGGAAACCCGTGAACTGGCGCTGGAAGCCCTGAATCGCCGGGGTTTGTCTTTCGATGAATATCACGCGAAAAAAGCCGAGTTGCTTGGCCAGCCACAAAAAACCATCGGTTTTGACAAGCAAGGCGAAATGAACGCCGAGCGAGCTGTACAGCTGCACGGTCGCGCCAGCTGATCGAAAACTGTACTGCTCAAATTTTCGCCTAACTGTCCGTGGGTTTCCCCAAGGGTGTGCGATAGGGTCAATACCTGACCGACCCTGACGGACTGCCACCCATGACGCTCTCACTCGATCTGCTGCTGGGCTTCGCCCTGTTTGCTCTTGTCACCTCGATCACACCGGGTCCGAACAACATGATGCTGCTGGCATCGGGCGTGAACTTCGGCTTTCACCGGACCATTCCCCATATGCTTGGCATTTCCTGCGGCTTCTTCGCGCTGGTGGTGGCGGTCGGTTTTGGCCTGGGCGCGGTGTTCCAGACTTATCCGGTGCTCTACACGGCCCTGCGTTATATCGGCGCAGCGTATTTGCTGTATCTGGCGTGGAAAATCGCCCATTCCGGGCCGGTTTCCGACACTGAAAAGAGCGGAGGCAAGCCGATCAGCTATCTGGGTGCCGCTGCGTTTCAATGGGTCAATCCCAAAGCCTGGATCATGGCCATCGGCGCGATCAGTACCTACACGCCGATGCAGGGCTACTTCACCAACGTGATCGTGATCGCCGCCGTGTTCGCGCTGATCAACCTGCCGAGCGTTGGGCTCTGGGCGGCCTGCGGCACGCTGTTGCGCAATGTGTTGAAAGATCGACGCTGGTTGCGTCTGTTCAACTGGGGCATGGCCGCGCTGCTGGTGGCTTCGCTGTATCCGATCCTGCACGAAAGCTTTAGCTGACTCATTGCTTCAACCGGTTGCCCGATGCCTGTTAAGCTGGCTTTTCAGGAGCGTACCTACGCACTTTTAATGAAGCTGGACTTCTTTAACGGCATCCGATCAGGTATTGGTAACGTTCTGAAATCGCAACGCAGCTCACAAGGCTGCGTTTTGCCGTTTGCAGTGATGAGCCTCCTGACCCCGGAACACGCTCTGTGAGTCATATATGAATAAACGTCCGTTGTATTTCGACTACGCCGCCACCACGCCGGTGGATGAGCGAGTCATCAAGGTCATGGTCGAGTGTCTGGGTTTCAACGGCAATTTCGGCAATCCGGCCTCCAGCTCCCACGCATTTGGCCAGCAGGCCCGGCAGTCGGTCGAGCTGGCGCGGCGCCAGGTCGCCGAACTGGTCGGCGCCCTGGCTGAACAGATCGTCTGGACCAGCGGCGCCACCGAATCCAACAACCTCGCCCTCAAGGGTGTCGCCCAGGCCCGCGGCGTTGCCGGCGGCCACATCATTACCAGCCAGATCGAACACAAGGCCATTCTCGACACTGCGAAGCAGTTGCAGGACAGCGGCGTAGCGGTGACTTATCTGGTGCCGGATGCCGATGGCCTGATCACCCCGCAAGCGGTCAGCGAGGCGATGCGCGACGACACCTTCCTGGTGTCGCTGATGCTGGTCAACAACGAGCTGGGAACGCTCAATGACATTCCGGCCATTGGCCAGGTGGTGCGTGATCGCCAGGCGCTGTTCCATGTGGACGCGGCTCAGGGAGCCGGCAAGGTGGCGATCGACCTGGCGCAATGGCCGGTGGACCTGATGTCCTTTTCCGCGCACAAACTCTACGGCCCCAAGGGCATCGGCGCGTTGTATGTCGGCCCACGGGCCCGCCAACGTTTGCTGGCGCAGATACATGGCGGTGGCCACGAAGGCGGTTTGCGCTCCGGCACCCTGGCGACCCACCAGATCGTGGCGATGGGCGAGGCCTTCGCGTTGGCATCGGCTGCATTCGAGGAAGAACAGGCCCATATCGTCGCGTTGCGTAAACGCCTGCTCGATCAGTTGCTCGGTCTGCCGGGCGTGCGACTAAATGGCAGTGCAGAGCAACGCATCCCGCATACCTTGAGCCTGACGTTCAACGACGGCGAATTCAATTCGATGGCTCTGCAGGCGCAGATCGCGTTTTCCGCGACCTCGGCCTGTAATTCGGCAAGCAATGCGCCATCCCATGTGCTGCTGGCCTTGGGGCATGACGCCCGGTCGGCCGGACGCACCATCCGCCTGAGCCTGGGACGGTTCACCACCGAGCAGGATATCGATCAAGCGGCACAACTGATTAAAGCGGCCTGCGCCAGTGCCCCGGCATTCTGGCAATAGGGCAATAAAGCGCCGACCCTGATCGGCGCTACACAACAACACTGATGAGTGGTTAGCAGGAGTTACGATGAATACGCAGTCTTCGATCAATGGATCGGTGCCCCAGCGCCTGGCGCAAACCCGTGAACTGATGAGCCGGGAGGGCATCCATGCGCTTCTGGTGCCGTCGGCCGACCCGCATCTGTCCGAATACCTGCCGGGCTACTGGCAAGGGCGCCAGTGGTTGTCGGGCTTCCATGGTTCGGTCGGCACCCTGATCGTGACCCCGGATTTCGCCGGTGTCTGGGCTGACAGCCGTTACTGGGAACAGGCGACCAAGGAACTCAAGGGCAGCGGCATCGAATTGGTCAAGCTGCAACCGGGTCAACCGAGCCCGCTGGACTGGCTGGCCGAACAAACCCCGGAAGGTGGCGTTGTCGCGGTCGATGGTGCGGTGATGGCCGTGGCCTCTGCGCGTACCCTGGGCAGCAAACTGCAAGAGCGTGGCGCTCGACTGCGCACCGACATCGACCTGTTGAACGAAGTCTGGAGCGATCGCCCGACACTGCCGAACGCGCCGGTCTATCAGCACCTGGCACCGCAAGCCACTGTCAGCCGCGGCGAAAAACTCGCCAAGCTGCGTGAAACCCTGCAGGCAAAGGGGGCTGACTGGCACTTCATCGCCACCCTCGATGACATCGCCTGGCTGTTCAACCTGCGCGGCGGCGATGTGTCGTTCAACCCGGTGTTCGTCTCTTTCGCCCTGATCAGCCAGCAGCAGGCCACGCTGTTCGTGGCGCTGAGCAAGGTCGATGCCGATTTGCGCGCAGCTCTGGAGAAGGACGGCGTGACGTTGCGCGATTACAGCGAAGTGGCAGCGGCCTTGAGTGCGGTGCCAGTCGGTGCGAGCCTGTTGGTGGATCCGGCACGTGTGACGGCGGGGCTACTGGATAACCTTGATAGCGGCGTCAAACTGGTGGAAGGCCTGAACCCGACGACCTTGGCCAAATCGCAGAAGAGCCTGGCCGATGCCGAGCACATCCGTCAGGCCATGGAGCAGGACGGCGCGGCACTCTGTGAGTTCTTCACCTGGCTCGACTCGGCGCTGGGCCGTGAGCGCATCACCGAACTGACCATCGACGAAAAACTCACTGCAGCACGCGAGCGTCGTCCGGGTTATGTGTCGCTGAGCTTCAACACCATTGCTGCCTACAACGCCAACGGCGCCATGCCGCATTACCACGCCACTGAGGAAGAGCACGCAGTGATCGAGGGCGACGGCCTGTTGCTGATTGACTCCGGCGGCCAATACCTGGGCGGCACCACCGATATCACGCGGATGGTGGCGGTGGGTACGCCGACTGAAGAGCAGAAGCGCGATTGCACACGCGTACTCAAGGGTGTCATCGCCTTGTCTCGCGCCCGCTTCCCCAAAGGCATTCTGTCGCCGCTGCTCGACGCCATCGCCCGTGCGCCGATCTGGGCCGAGAACGTCGACTATGGTCACGGCACCGGCCACGGCGTCGGCTACTTCCTCAATGTTCACGAAGGGCCGCAAGTCATCGCCTATCAAGCCGCTCCTGCACCGCAAACCGCGATGCAACCTGGGATGATCACCTCCATCGAACCGGGCACCTACCGCCCGGGTCGCTGGGGCGTGCGTATCGAGAACCTGGCCATGAACCGCGAGGCGGGCAGCAGCGAGTTCGGTGAGTTCCTGAAATTCGAAACGCTGACCTTGTGCCCGATCGATACCCGTTGCCTGATTCCGTCGCTGCTCAGCGAAGAGGAAAAACAGTGGTTCAACGCTTACCACGCCGAGGTGCGTGAGCGTTTGAGCCCGTTGCTCGACGGCGCCGCGCTCGAGTGGTTGAACACTCGCACCGCGGCTATTTGATCGGACGGAGCTCAGGCGCTGATGCCAGCGCCTGGCTCATGTAATCGACAAAGGCTTTGATCCTGGCGGATTGGCGACGATTCGCCGGGGACACGGCATAGATCGGCAGCGATTGCGCAACGTAATCCTGCAGAATCGCGATTACTCGTCCATCCTTAAGATCCTCGCTGAACAGCCACACCGGCGATAGCGCAATGCCCAATCCCCCCAAAACCATCTCGCGAATCGCTTCGGAGTTGTTGCTTTGTGCGTTGCCCTTGATCCGCACCTCATGCCCCTCGTACGTCCATAGATTCTGACTGCTGAGCAGATTGAACAGCAGGCAGTTGTGCTGCTTCAGGTCCTCGGGCGTCCGGGGTTGGCCGTGCCGGGCGAGGTATTGCGGCGCGGCGACGGTGACCCGGTGGGTCGTGCCGACATGACGGGCGATCAGTCCGCTGTCGTTGAGCGTGCCGATGCGGAACGTGACATCGAGGCCCTCGCTGACCAGTTCCTGATTCTGATCACTCAATTGCAGATCGATCTGAACGTTTGGATGGTCGTTGAGAAATTGCGCCAGGCGCGGGGCAATCTGCAAGCGCCCGAAGCTGACTGAGGAACCGATTCGCAGCGGCCCGGCGATGGATTCCCGGCCGGACTGGAAGCTGTGCTCGGCGGCATCCACGGCGGCGAGGATGTGCCGGCACTCGTTGTAATAGCGCTGGCCTTCATCGGTCAGGGACAGCTTGCGGGTGCTGCGGGCAATCAGCTTTCCCCCCAGCTCCGTTTCCAGTGCGCGCAGCACTTTGCTGATGGTGGGCTGACTGGTCTGCAGCTCCCGGGCGACGGCGGAAAAGCTGCCGCGTTCGACCACTCGCACGAAGACGGCCATTGCATTGAGTTTATCCACAGCATTTCTCATTCATGCCAATCGGGCATGTTCACTATAGCGATTCGGTGTCTTATCGGCATGAGTGAGCGGGCGCAAGATCGGTCCTGTCTCTTTATCTGACTGGAGTAATCGAAATGACGGATTCACTGCAAATGCGTGCGCTGATAGTTGAATCGGCCAATGCTCCGTTTCACCTGGCTGCCATTGATCGTCCTGCACCCGGGGCAGGGCAGGTGCTGGTGCGGATTGCTGCCAGCGGGGTGAACCCGTTGGATATCAAGATCCGTGCTGGTCAGGCCAGCCATGCGCGTCAGCCTCTGCCGGCAGTGTTGGGCATGGACTTGGCAGGAATCGTGGAAGCCGTGGGTGAAGGCGTGTGTGATTGGAAGCCTGGCGATGAGGTCTATGCGATGGCAACGGGGATTGGTGGCGCCCAGGGTTCTCTGGCGGATTATGCGGTGGTCGATGCGCGGCTGCTGGCCCGCAAGCCGAGCAATCTGAGCATGCGTGAAGCGGCAGGGTTGCCACTGGTGCTGATTACTGCCTGGGAGGGACTGGTGGACCGGGCGCGGGTGCGGGCAGGGCAAAAAGTGTTGATTCATGGCGGAGCGGGAGGCGTCGGTCATGTCGCGGTGCAAATTGCTCGTTCGTTTGGTGCCGAGGTTTTCGCCACGGGGTCTGCACGAAGTCAGGGGGTGATCGAAAGCCTGGGGGCGACCTTTATCGATTACCGTAAATCGTCAGTCGAGGACTATGTGGGCGAGCATACCGGCGGGGTGGGCTTCGATATTGTGTATGACACGGTGGGTGGCGAAACTCTGGACGCGTCCTTCAGGGCTGCGCGGGTGTATCACGGTCATGTGGTGAGTTGTTTGGGGTGGGGGCAGCACAGCCTCGCACCACTTTCATTTCGTGGGGCGAGCTATTCCGGAGTTTTTACACTGCTGCCGTTACTGACCGGCCAGGGCCGTGAGCGTCATGGGGAGATACTGCGTGAGGCGGCACGTCTGATCGAGGCGGGCGAGCTCAAGCCGATTGTCGATCCGCGCCGGTTCACCTTGAGTACCGTCGAGGCCGCCCATGAGTTGCTCAAATCGGGTGCGGCACAGGGACGGCTGGTCATCGAGATTTAACGCGAGGGCTTGGCGGCGTTCGCCCCGGATCATTTGCAAATGACGATCATGCTGCGGCTGGTATAGCCGGCCGGGTTGAGCCCGAATGGATAATCGCCGGGTTCCTCCACGGCATCCCCTGACTTGGCGATGACCTTGTATCCCTTCGGCGCGCAGGAATTGGCGGCACTGCTGTAGCACTTGTCCCAAGAGGATGAGAGTCCTGAGCAGTTGATGTGTAGGCCTTTCTTGCCGTGCTTGATCTGGGTCTTCGAGGTCGCCGCACAGCCCGCAACTGCAAGTACGGCGATCAATATCAACATTCGTTTCATTGCTTTCCTTGGTGCATCTCCGGATCTCACGCCCGGTCTGGCAGTAGTCGCTTTTCGTATGAAGCGTTCTGATATCCCTATCGTGAAAAGTCCATGTCTGACACTGGGTTGCGGGGCTAAACATGGCCTAAATGAACGGCAAATACCAGCACCTCTTCAAATCTCGCGTTAATCCGCCGCAATTGCGGGCTTGGCGGCGCCGCCCATGGTCATGGTTGCGCCGACCGATGCCAGGATGATGCAAAGGATCGCCATCCACTGTGACAGGGAGAGGTATTCATGAAGGAACAGCAAGCCCGACAGCGCGCCAAAAGCGGGTTCTATGCTCATCAAGGTGCCGAAGGTTCTGGCCGGTATGCGGGTGAGGGCGACCATCTCCAGGGTATAGGGGAGTGCCGTGGACAGGACGGCGACACCGAGGGCCACCGGGAGTAAAGAGGGTGTCAGCAGGGCGGTACCTGCATGAACGATGCCGATGGGGGCGACGAACAGCGCGGCAATCATCACGCCCAGTGCGGCAGTCTGAACGCCATGATCTGCGCCGGCTTTTTGCCCGAAAAGAATGTACAGCGCCCAGCAAACCCCTGCGCCCAATGCATATCCCGCGCCCAGAGGATCGATGGCAGCCGTTGTCGCGCCTGTCGGTATCAGTAACAGCAAGCCGACTGCCGCCAGGGCAATCC